>CAZQCP010000169.1:0-5210 GCA_964592115.1 uncultured Ilumatobacteraceae bacterium | reverse complement strand
CCGCCGACCTCGTCACGATCGCCGAAGCCGGCCACATGGCACCGCTCGAACAGCCGGACCTCGTCGCCGCCGCGATCGACAAGCACATCAGCGCTGCGATTGCATCCGGGGTCAGACACCACATGCAACAGCACACATGATGTTGGCCGGCCTGGCGCTGGTGCATCGTTGCATGTGGTGTCTGACCCCGGATGCAATCGGTGCCCGCCGCTCGATATGAGGCTTTCGTTTCGACACCTCGGGGCGCAGACTCACGGTGGGGGCGCTGCGCAGCGCCGAGTCGATCGCGTCCCGCCGATCTGAGGCCCGTCTCGACGATCTGGGTCGGAATCTTCGCGCATTCCGAGAAGGATCCGACCCAGATCGGTGCGCCGCCAGATGTCGAGAAGCGGTCCCTCCTGTCGAGGGACGCGCGCGCGAGGAGCTACTCGTCACGGATCGTCGTAGCGATCGGCGAACAACACCCAGCGCTCGGTCGCCACCTCGACAACTCGGTGTTGTACCGGGACCTGGTGCTCCTACCAGCCCGAACACGACGGCGTGTGGGAAGTGGTGGGCGAGGTGGACGCCGGCGATCTCACATCGTGAGTTCGGAAGTCACGCCGTGATCGGTGAAGACACACCACCACTCAGCAAGGACAGAAGCAGATGATCACCATCGCATCCACCACCACCGCCGGCGCCGGCGCCGGAACGCTCGCGCTGGACCAGCACGGCAATACGATGACGGCCGCGGGCGACGCCGTCGAGCTCTACGATCAAACACTCGACCGCCTGCTGCGATTCGACGTCGCCGTCCTCGACCTCGCCGAGCAGCTGGCAGAGCATGCGGCCACGACGCCCATGGCGTCGGCGATGCTCGCCTACCTGTCGCTGTCGAGCACCGACGCCGCCGACGTCCAGTCAGCCCGCGAGTGTCTCGCCGCGATGCGCGCGGCCGACAGCAACCCACGCGAGGTGTTGCATGCCGGCGCCATCGCGGCGTGGTCCGGCGGCGACTGGATCGAGGCATCAAAGCGCCTCGACCACCTGCTCGAGCAGTACCCCACCGATCTGCTGGCACTGATGTTCGGCCACCAGCTCGACTTCTTCCTCGGTGACAACCTCAACCTGCGCGATCGTCCGGCCCGCTCGCTGCCGGCGCTCGATGCGCAGCACGGCCATCACGGGCTGGTCATGGGCATGCACGCCTTCGGACTCGAAGAGGCCGGAAGCTACGCGCGGGCCGAAGAGGTCGGCTGCGGTGCCCTCGAGGCGAACGCCGACGATGTCTGGGCAGTGCATGCCGTCGCCCACGTCCTGGAGATGCAGGGTCGTGTCGACGACGGCATCCGCTTCATGACACAGCGCCGAGCGGACTGGGGCAGCGGCAACCTGTTCACGGTGCACAACTGGTGGCACCTGGGCCTCTACTGCGTCGAAGCCGAACGCCACGACCTGGCACTCGAGATCTACGACCGCGAGATCCACCACGGGAACTCCGACGGCGTGCCGATCGAGATGCTCGACGCGAGCGCGATGCTGTGGCGCTTCCACATCGACGGCGCCGATACCGGCGAGCGCTTCGACGTGCTCGCCGACGCGTGGGAGGCGAAGCTTGCCGACGAGACGTGGTACGCGTTCAACGACGTCCACGCGGCGATGGCACTCGTTGGTGCAGGTCGTTTCGCCGAGACCCGAGCACTGATCTCAACGCTCGACCGATACCTCGATGACGCACGAGGGACCAACGCGGCGATGACCGCGGAGATCGGCCTGCCGGCTATCCGGGCGATCCTCGCCCACGGAGAGGGCCGGTACGCCGATGTCGTCGCCGAGCTGGCGCCGATCCGTCGGCACTTCCATCACTTCGGCGGCTCGCATGCCCAGCGCGACGCGCTGCAGCGGACGCTGGTCGACGCGGCGATCCAAGTCGGCGACCACGCGCGAGCGCAGGCGTTGCTCAACGAGCGGCTGAGCCTTCGCCCGTCGAGTGTCTTCGGTTGGACCCAACAGGCTCGCCTCCACGCGCAACGCGGCGCGGTCGACTCAGCGGCGATCGCAGACGCGACAGCGCACGAGCACCGCGACCGGTTCGCGGTTGCCACAGCCGAGGTCGCGCCGTGAGGACGATCACAACGCAGACACACACGTTGGTCTCGGGCGTCGAGCTGCACTATGCGACGGTCGGCGTGCCGTCACCGGCTGCACTCGTGTTCATCCACGGTTGGCCCGACTCGTGGTACTCCTTCGCGCGGGTGCTCGACTCGCTCCCGACATCCAACTACTCCATCGCGCTGAGTCTCCGGGGGTTCGGTGACTCGTCCGTCCCGGATGACGGGTATGCCATCGAGCAGTTCGCCGCCGACACCGGCACACTGCTCGATCACCTCGGAGTCTCGTCTGTGGTGTGCGTCGGCCACTCGATGGGGTCGCTGGTCGCCCAACGGCTGGCAGCTGACCGACCGGATCTGACCACCGGTGTCGTGCTGATCGGGGGGTTCGTCTCGCTCGGCGATGACCTCGTGGCCGAGATCGCCGAGATCGTCGCTGATCTCTCGGATCCCGTGGACGAGCAGTTCGTGCGCGAGTTCCAGTCCAGCACGCTCGCCGGTCTCGTTCCTCCGGAGTTCTTCGAGCGGCTCATCGACGAGAGCCGCAAGGCACCGGCTCGGGTCTGGCGCGACGCCTTCCGGGCGATCATCGAGTCACGAGCTTCCGACGCGGCGGGCCGCATCACCGTGCCGACGTTGCTGCTGTGGGGCGACCGTGACGCTCTGGTGCCCCGAGCGGAGCAGGAATCGCTCCAGGCGGCGATCGCCCGATCCGAGCTCGTCGTCTGCGAGGGATCCGGGCACAGCCCGAACTGGGAACGGCCCGAGTGGGTCGCCGAGAAAATCGCGACGTTCGCCGAGCGGCTGGCCCGCGAGGAGCGGGCGCAGGCCGATACCGCTGCGGGTTGATCAGTTCATGGTCCAGGACAAGGTGATGCGGGTGGCCCGGAATGGTGGCGTCGTGGACGTCGCTGTCGAGAACCAGCGAGAAGTCGACGATCTCGTCGACGAGGCGGAACGACCATGGCAGGTCGTCCTAGCATTCGAACCATCCTGTATCGGAGCACAACATGAGCACTCACGAGAATCGACCAGTTCTGCAGCCCACGCCAGACCACCCGATCACCATCGCGCCGGCGGGTGGCGAGGTAGTCGTCGTCGTCGGCGACCGCGAGATCGCCCGCACGTCGCGCGCCGTCACGCTCTCCGAGGCCGCGTATCCCCCCGTCTTCTACATCCCGCTCGACGACGTCGACGGCGGCGTTCTCCGGGCATCGGACACGTCCACGTACTGCCCGTACAAAGGGGACGCCTCATACCACTCCGTCGAACTGGGCGACGGCGTGGTCCTCGAGGACCTGATCTGGACCTACCGAGATCCCCATCCGGCCGTCGCCGAGATCGCCGGGAGAGTTGCGTTCTACGCAGACCGCGCCCACGTCACGCACCACACCGACTGAGCGAGTAGAGCGGCACCCCGGGGCGAGGCAGCCCACGCGAGATCCCGTCACGGGCTGTCACTCCGGAGCCGATCCTGCCGGTGGCGCCGTCGACGGTGATCCGCATCTTCGATCCGCAGAGTGTGGCTGGGCACCAGCGCGCGGCCGGTGCCCAACCGTCTCGGCGTTCATTCAGGATTCGCCGCGGCGACGATGATCGTGTCCACGACTGAGGCAGGGTTGGTAAGCATGGTGAGATGCGGTGCGTCGACTTTGACGACCTCTGCTCCCGCGCTTTCGGCCATTGCGATTTGGTCGGCGATCGGGATGATGCGATCGCGGGTTCCGACGACGGCCCACGATGGGATGCTCGCCCAGGCTGGCGTGCCTGACGGTTCGTTGAAGACCTGGGTCGACAGGGGCCGTTGGGACGCTGCGAGGGCGGCCATGTCGCGACGCGAGACGCCGCGTTCGGCGAATGCTTCGCGGTAGAGGTCGGCCTTGACATAGGTGTCGACGGCGTCGGCGGGCGCGTTCGCGTAGGGGACGAAGTCGAGGACGTTGGCGGGGTCTTGAGCGAACATCGACGGGGGGTGGGTCATGCTCACGAGGGTGTCGCCCTCGGATGGGATGAGCGCGTTGACGTACACGAGGGCGCGGACGTTGGCGGTGACCATCGCGGCGTTGGTGATCACCATTCCGCCGTAGGAATGTCCGACGAGCACGACTGGTCCGGGGATCGTGTTCACGTAACTGGCGATGTCTGCAGCGTCGCTGGCAACCCCGCGCAGGTTGTTGGGCGGGACGCGCACGTCGTACCCGGCAGCTTGAAGTCTCGTGGTAACACGGTTCCACGAGGAGCCGTCCGCCCACGCGCCGTGAACGAGCACGACGGTTGGCTTGTCGGCATCCGGTGCGCGGTTGTCACCGGCGGTGGCGAACGATCCGGCAACGAGTGAGGCGGCGGCGATGCCCAGTGTCACGATGCTGGCAGCGAGTGCCCAACGGCGGTTTCCGGGCGGTGAGGTTCTCATCGGGGGTAGTCCTTTCCAGGTTGCGCATGGCGGTGTGCCACGTGCGTCGGATCAAGGACCGTGGTGATGGCTCGGCCGTGACAGTTCCGCGCCGACATCGCCGGATTGTCGTCGGCGAGGCCGAGGACGGCTTGGGCGAACGCGGCTGGCGCTTCTTGGGGCAGGTCGTGGCCAGCATCGGGGACCTGGACGTGCGTGCGACGATTGGGGAAGTAGCGAGCAGACAGCGAGCCGTCGGTCGCGGGAAGTTCCCGTCCGCGAGCCCGTCGAGGGTGATCGCAGGTGCGGTCATGATTGGCTGACCGGCGAGTCGGCGTTCCAGGTGTGCGTGTCGGCTCGTGCCGTGAGGTACCCGTTGACGGTCACGAGACCGGCGCAGCGGTCAGGCCACAGTGCTGCGGCGACGCATGCGGCTCGACCGCCCCAGTCGACGCCGGCGAGGATCGCGGTCGAGATACAGAGAGTGTCGGGGAGATCGACCAAGTCGGCACCGCGGGCAGGATTTGAACCTGCGACCTTCGGGTTATGAGCCGTCGCAAGGCCATATCGATCAGTGTCGATTGGTGTCATTTCGTGCCGTCTACCAGGACTTTCGCGACTTCGGCGTGCCGATCAGTGCCTGTGGATAACAGGCAGTTTGGACCGGTCCGTTAGATAAACCGTTAGATACTTTCCAGAACTGGCGCTGTTCCGGAGCAACCGGA
>CAZQCP010000168.1:0-5357 GCA_964592115.1 uncultured Ilumatobacteraceae bacterium | reverse complement strand
CTACCGCCCGCTGAGCTCGGCGACGACGGGCGCGAACGCGTCGATCTGCTCGGCACCGATGATCACATAGCTGAACCCGAACCGCTCGCGCCGGGCGAGCAGGTCCTCGACGATCGCTGCCGGGCTGCCGACGAGGGCGAACGGCGAGCGCTCGACGAGCGACGCGTCGACGGCGATCATCGACGCGATGGCGTCGATCTGACCGCCTCGGTCGTCGGTGACGCTGACGAAGAACGCGCGGATGTTCATCTCGATGTCGGCGACCCGCTCGGCTGCCGCGGCGACCTCGGCGACGATCGCCACCTTGTCCGCCACCGCTTCCTCGGTCATCGTCGCGAGCGCATCGGGTCCGATCACGCCGGCGTGGAGCGTGCCGTTGACGCCGACGATGTCCGCTTCGCGGGCGGCGATCGACAACACCCGGCGGCCGCCGCCACCGATCAGGATCGGTGGGTACGGGCGCTGCACCGGCTTCGGCAACCCGTTGTAGCCGTTGATCGTGTAGTGCTCACCGGCGAAGTCGAATGAGCCGTCGCCGAGCGCGCCGCGCAACACGGCGAGCCCCTCGACGAAGCGATCGATGCGCACACCGGCGCGGTCGTACGGGATCCCGAGCTGCTCGTAGTCGCTGATCATCCAGCCGGCGCCGAGCCCGATCTCGACCCGACCGTCGGACAGCACGTCCATCGTCGCCAGCTCCTTGGCGAGGACGGCGGGGTGCTTGTAGTCGTTGTCGAACACGAGCGCCCCGGCGCGCAGTGTCGTCGTGGCGTCGAGCACCGCTTGCAACGCGGGCAGCGGCGCCAGCTGTTCGTTGAAGTGGTCGGGCATCGTGGCCACGGCGTACCCGAGCGACTCCATCTTGCGCGCCGTCTCCACCCAGCCGGCTCGATCGGCGGGTCCGGAGAGCTGGACGCCGAACCGGAACGGTCGGATCGGGAAGGGTGACGAGGTCGACTCAGGCATCGGGCGGTGACGGTAGCCGACCTACCCCGCCCGATATCGTCGAAGATCACTGTGCGCCTGCTCGGATTCCTTCCACGGCTGCTGCTCGTCGTGGCAGCCGGAGCGCTTCTCCTGACCGCCGTCGTCGTCGGCGTCGCGCCGCGCGTCTGGTCGATCGCCAACGCCCACAAGGAGCTGCCCGTCGAGCTGCCCGAGTTCGAGGCGCTCGCCCAGCGCTCGTACGTCTACGACGTCAACGGCAACGAGATCGCCCTCTACGAGCTGGAGAACAGCCAGCCGATCGCCTACGAGAACATCCCCCAGCACGTGATCGACGCGTTCCTCGTGGTCGAAGACAAGGAGTTCTTCGGCCACCACGGCATCAACGTGCGGAGCCTGGTGCGCGCCACGTTGTCGAACTTCGCTTCCGACGCCCCTCAGCAGGGCGCGTCGACGATCACGATGCAGGTCGTCAAGAACGACTACCTGGCCGGCCTCGAGCGCGACGGCCGCTACAAGCTGTTGCAGATCCACTACGCCCGGATGCTGGAGAAGGAGCAGCCGAAGGAGCAGATCCTCGAGCGCTACTTGAACACCGTCTTCTTCGGAAATAACTCGTACGGGATCGAAGCCGCCGCGGAGACCTACTTCGGCAAGAGCGCCAGTGAGCTGACGTTCATCGAAGCGGCATTCCTCGCCGGGCTCGTGCGATCGCCGTCGGGGTTCGATCCGATCAACGAGCCCGAGCGCAGCCGCGCCCGATGGTTGCAGGTCGTCGATCGCCTCGAAGACGAGGAGCTGGTCACGCCCGACGAGGCCGTCGCGCTGCAGGAGTTCGTGCTGCCGTCGCGGGTGAGGTCGTTGCCGAGCCGTTCGTTCCAGCGCACCTACTTCACCGAGGCGCTGCGCGACTACCTGCTGAACAAGACCGACATCTTGGGAGACACCTACGCGCAGCGCTACAACCGGCTGTTCCGCGGTGGTCTGCGGATCCACACGACGCTCGACTCGAACCTGCAGGCGATGGCCGAGCAGGCCCGCAACACGCTGCCCGACACGTTCCAAGGGTTCGACGCGGCGATGGTGTCGCTCGATTCGTCGAGCGCCGCGATCCGCGTGATGGTGGGCGGTCGAGGCTTCATCGCCGGCGAGCGCGAGGTCAACATGGCGCTGTCGCCGCGCCAGACGGGGTCGAGCATCAAGCTGTTCATCCTCGCCGCCGCGGTGCAGGCCGGGGCGCAGGCGAACGACCTGATCGACGGTACCGATCCGTGCGTGCTGCCCAACCCGGCGAACCCGGCAGAACCGTTCCGCATCGATGCCGTCAGCGGCGGTCTGGCGACGGTGCAGAGCCAGACGACCCGGTCGATCAACTGCGCCTTCGCCCGGCTGACCCAGATCGTGGGACTCAATCGGATCGTCGACACGACGTACCGGATGGCGAGATCGGCCTACCTCTACACCGGGCAACCGGCGAGCGAGCGCCGGCCGATCGAGCCGCACGCCAGCTATGCGACAGGCGCCAACGAGATGTCGCCGCTCGACATGGCCGCCGGCGTGCAGACGCTCGCCAACGAGGGGGTGCACCGCGAGCCCTACATGGTGGAGTACATCGACGACGCTGCGGGCGAGCGGATCTACACGCACGTCGACGCGGGGACGCAGGTGTTCGACCGCGAGGCGGCGCTGGCATCGGTACGTATCCTCGAAGGCCCGATCTACGGTGGCGGCACGGGACGGCGAGCGGCCTTCGACGACAAGCGGCCGGCATTCGGCAAGACGGGCACGCAGACGGAGAACACGAACGCCTGGTTCATCGGTGGGACCAAGCAGCTGTCGACTGCGGTGTGGGTCGGCGATCCCGACGGCCACACGCCGATGCGGAGCATCCCCGAGTTCGTCGCCGGTGGCATGGGACGCAACGTGCAGGGTGGGCACTTTCCGGCGCTGATCTGGAAGGCGTTCATGGAGCCAGCGCACGCTGGTCTTCCGCACCTGGACTGGGACGCCCCGCCGCCACCGAGCCGGGCGAACATGCGCCTCTACCTGCCGGGCAACGAGTGCGTGCTGCGTGTCGTCGGCTCCCGGGAGGTGCCGCCGACGACCGACCCGAACGCGACGACCCCGCCGGCGAGCGTTCCCGAAGGTGAGGATCCGCCCGAGACCGCCCCGACCACGACCGCCCCGGTGGTCACCGTGCCGCTCGTCGAGTCGGTGCAGGTCGGTACGACGATCCCGCCCGACGTGCTCGACAAGTACGCGGAGCTCCCGATGCTGCCGCTCACCGACATCGTCGGCACGTGCCAGCCCGGCGCCCGCCCGTACGTCGCCCCGACGGCGACTCGGTCGGCCGAGGAGTAGCGCCGCGCCGCTCTGGCACACTGGTCGGCGATGACGGACGAGGACGCCACCAGCCAAGATCCCAGCAGCGGGGACGCCAGCAGCGGGGACAGCACCGGCGGGGGCCTGCCGGCGCTGCTGCTTGCACTCCAGGCGGTCGACACGGAAGCTGATCAGCTCGCGCACCGTCGCGATCACTCGGCGTTGCGCGATGAGTTCCAGGCGCGCAGCCAACAGGTCGGGGAGTGGGAGCGTCGACGGGCCGCGCTGCGTGCCGAGATCGACTCGCTCGAGGTGCAGATCGCCGGCGAGGAGCAGCGTGATGCCGAGCTGTCCGTCCAGCGCAAGCGCCTGGAAGCCCAGCTGAAGACCGTGATCGCACCGCGTGAGGCCGAAGCGCTGATGCACGAGATCGCCACGGTCGAAGCCGAACGCGATGAGCTCGACGCGGCGGAACTGGCGGCACTCGAACGACAGGCGGCCCTCGACGACGACCTGACCGCGCACCTCGCGTCAGAGGAATCCAACCGGTCCGCGGCCCGTGTCGCCGATGAGGCGCTCCGAGTCGAGGTCGCCGAGATCGAGGCCGGCCTCACGTCGCTGGCCGTACGGCGCACCGAACTGCGCGCCGACGTCCCGGCCGACGTGTTGGCCACGTACGACCGCAAGCGGGCGGCGCTCGGCGTTGCCGTGGCGTCGCTCGTCGGCAAGCAGTGTCAGGGGTGCCATCTCGAACTGTCGGCGGGCGAGATCGATCAGGTGCGCGCCGATGCCGCCGGAACGGGTGTGACCGACTGCCCGGAGTGCGGCCGGCTGCTCGTCGTCTAGGCGATCGGCTGCCTCCTCGTGTTCTTCTGGTTCATCGCCACGGCCGTGATCACGATCGCGTTGGTGTTTCGCGATCCGCGCTTCGACTATCGGCTGTTGATCGTCGGTTCCGTCGCCCCGCTGCTCGACGGCTTGTTCGGCGGCGCCCGCGTGCTCCACAGCGTCACGTTCAGCGTCGCGCTCCTGGCGCTCGTGGTGGTGGCGACCGCCGGGCGCAAGCCGAGCCGCAAGCTGCTGTTGGGCCTCCCGATCGGGATGATCCTGCACCTCGTGTTCGACGGCGCGTGGGGCAACACCGAGGTGTTCTGGTGGCCGTTCTTCGGCTGGTCGTTCCACGACGCGGAGCTCCCCGAGGTCGCCCGCGGCGCGTGGAGCCTCGTGTTGGAGGCGATCGGGATCGCACTGTGCGCGTGGCTCTGGCGGCGCAACTCCATCGGCCGGAGCGAGCGCCGGCGGGCGTTCCTCGCCGATGGTCATCTCGACGCCACGCCGAGCTGGTTGGCATGATCGCCATCCGCCTGCCGACGAGGCGTTGTGCGACACTGCTGGCGTGTTGATCCTCGTCCGTCACGGCCGCACTCCCGCCAACGCTGCGGGCCTCCTCCAAGGGCGCATCGACCAGGATCTCGATGATCACGGACGTGCCCAGGTGGCCGCCGTCGCCGCCTACGTGGCCGAGCGATGGACCGTGAACAGCGTGGTCACGAGCCCACTGCGTCGGGCGCTGCAGACGGCGGAGGCGTTCGGTCTGCCGGTCGACGTCGAGGAGGACTGGATCGAGCTCAGCTACGGCGAGTACGAGGGCGCCTCGGCAGCCTCGGTGCCCTCTGGCGTGTGGGCCCGCTGGCGCGATGACCCGCACTTCGTGCCGACCGGCGGCGAGTCGTTCGCGGCGCTCGACGTCCGCGTACGAGCGGCATGTGAGCGGCTCGTGGAGCGGGCCGCCGAGGAGAACGTGGTGGTCGTCAGCCACGTGTCGCCGATCAAGGCGGCGGTGGCGTGGGCGCTCGGCGTCGACGTGGGCATCGCTTTTCGGTGCCACCTCGATCAAGCGTCGGTGTGCCGCATCGGCATCCGCAGCGGCCGCCCGCTGCTCGAATCGTTCAACGAGGTCGCCCGCCTCTGAGCCCGGGTACCCCGTTCTCGCGCGACACCGATTGCATCCGGGGTCAGACACCACATGCAACAACACGCATGACGTTGGCCGGCCTGGCGCTGGTGCGTCGTTGCATGTGGTGTCTGAC
>CAZQCP010000167.1:0-5406 GCA_964592115.1 uncultured Ilumatobacteraceae bacterium | reverse complement strand
GAGCGAGGCGTACTTGCGCTGCTCGCCGCCCCACACGCCGATCATGAAGAACATCGGCAGCAGCACGACCTCGAAGAACACGAAGAACAAGATCAGGTCCTGGGCGACGAACGTGCCCGCCATGCCGGTCTGCAAGATCAGCATCAAGATGAAGAACGCCTTCGGGTTGCCGGCGTCGGGCATGTTGTTCCACGAGTAGATCAACGTGAGGAACGTGACCGCCATCGACAGCACGTAGAGCGGCAGGCTGATGCCGTCGAGTCCGATCGCGTAGTTGGCGTGGATCACCGGGATCCATTCGGCGTCGACGAAGAACTGCAGCTTGTCGGCCTGGCCGTAGTCGAACGCGAACAGCGTGACGATGCCGATCGCCAGCGTGACACCGCCGGTGACGATGCCGATCAGCTTGTGGGTGTCCTCCTCCTCGCGTGGGATGAACAGCATCACGAGCACACCGAGCATCGGGAGGAACGTGCCGACGCTCAAGAGCCAGTTCTGGTCGGTGAGTGTTTCCATGGTTCAGCGTTGCTTTCAGCTCACAGTGACGAGGACGAGGACGATGGCGCCGACCGCCGCGGCGCCGAAGAGCAGGGCACCGTAGTGGGCGATCTTGCCGGACTGCGTGGGCTGCATGGCCGAGCCGGCTTCTTCGGCGATCCAACCGGAGCCGTCGACGGCGCCGTCGACGAGCGTCTGGTCGATGTTCTTGTACACCCATTCGCCGGTACGGCGGGCACCGACTCCGGCGCCGTTGACGGTGGCATCGATGACGTGCTGGTTGACCCAGTACGCGCCCTTGGCGACGGGGTGAGCGATCGCCCGGACGATCACGTTCTCGTACAGGGCGTCGAGGTAGTACTTGTTCTTCAAGAACAGGTAGCCGCCGCGCAGCACCTTCGAGCGTTCGGTGAGCCCGACGAGCCGCTTGTCGCGCCGTCCGTAGAAGGCGACGTTGAAGGCGATCGCCACGGCGAACCCGACGGCCACGACGGCCAGCGAGAGCAAGATCTTGCCCAGCGTCGGCTCGGCGTGGGAGACACTCGGGAAGAAGCAGGCCGTTCCCGGTGCCGGCGTCTCGAAGCCGCAGCCCGAGTGGGCGCCATGGCCGGCTGCGTCGCCTTCCGCGTCGGCGGCCACGAGTGCCACGGCCTCGCCGGGTCCCGTGGCGAGGTAGTCCTCGATGACGACGGCGGTCGGGCGAGGCTCGACGTACTTCTTGACCTGCTCCCAGTCCTCACCGAACGGGGTGGCGTTGAAGAACCCGGCGAACACGGCGAAGGCGGCGAGGATGACGATCGGTGTGAGGATCAACCAGCCCGACTCGTGCGGGCCGTGATCGCCGTGATCGCCGTGATGGTCGTCGCCGCCGTGATGGTCGCCGCCGCCGTGGTCGGCGTTGGCGGCGGCGCTCAGCGAGCGCGGCTCGGCGCCACCGACGCCGATGTGCTCCATCTCGTGTTCTTCGGCGTGGGCATCGTCGTCGTGATGTTCGCCGGCGGCGGCACCGCGGGGCTCACCGAAGAACGTGAGATAGGTCGCCCGCGTCATGTACATCGCCGTGAGCGCGGCGCCACCGAGCGCGACCCACATCAGGACCGTGTAGCCGCTGTGGCCGACGTTGTCGATGATCTCGTCCTTCGACCAGAACCCGGCGAACGGGAACACGCCCGTCAAGGCCAGCGTCGAGATGATCCACGCGGTGAACGTGACCGGCATCTTCTTGCGCAGGCCGCCCATGTCCTTCTTCATGTCGAAGGAGTGGTGCGAGCCCGAGTGGCTGACGGAACCGGCACAGAGGAACAGGCAGCACTTGAAGAAGGCGTGCGTGAAGATGTGGAACACGGCAGGCAGCCAGGCGCCGGTGCCGAGGCCGAGCATCATGTAGCCGAGCTGGCTGACCGTCGAGTAGGCGAGCACCTTCTTGATGTCGTCTTGCACGAAGGCCAACAGCGCGGCGATGACGATCGTGATCGCCCCGATGATGGCGATCATCGAGAGTCCGCCGGCGCCGATGTTGAAGCCCTGCCAGAACACGGGGTAGATGCGAGCGACGAGGAACACGCCGGCCACGACCATCGTCGAGGAGTGCAACAGCGACGACACCGGGGTGGGGCCGGCCATGGCGTCGGGGAGCCACGTGTGCAGCGGGAACTGGCCGGACTTGCCGATGCAGGCGATGAACAAGGCGACCGCGCCCCAGAGCAAGAAGCCGTTGCTCGCCTCGCCCGACAGTGCCCAGGCCTGGATGGCGGCGATGTTGAAGCCGTTGCTGTCGAGGTTGTCGACGGCCCACGAGTTGGCGCCGAAGAAGATGATCGCCGTGCCGACGAGCAGACCGACGTCGCCGACGCGCACCGTGAAGAACGCCTTCAGCGCGGCGCGGCTGTTGGCTTCCTCTTCCCACCAGTGGCCGATCAGCATGAACGAACAGAGGCCCATGATCTCCCAGCCGAGGATCACCTGGACCATGTTCTCCGAGATCAGCATGATCATCATGCCGCCGGAGAACAGCGTCATCGCCGCGAAGAAGTGCGTGTAGCGACGGTCGTCGCGGACGTAGTCGAGGCTGAAGATCTGTACGAGCAGCGAGATGAACGCGACGAGCAGGATCAACAAGGCGGCGAGGCCGTCGATGCTGGAGCCGAGGCCGAACTCGAGGCCCGAGCTCTGCCACCAGACCCACGTCGACACGACCGGATCGATGAACGGTTCGGCGTGGCCTTCGGTCGCGCGGGGCAAGCTGCGCCCGAACGCGCTGAGGATGCCGTGCACGTCACCCGAGTCGGCGGAGTTCGTGCGCTGCATCCACTGGTACATGGCGCCGGCGGACACGACGACCGACGCGGCCATCGAGGCGAGTCCGATCTCGGCGCCCTTCATCGGCAAGCGCTTGCCGAACATGATGATGATGGCGAACCCGATGACCGGGATCAGCCCGACGAGCCAGGCGTTGTCGAGGAACCAGCCCGAGGAGAGTTCGGCGGCGATCATCAGCCCTTCATCTCCGAGAGGTCGTCGAGGGCGATCGTCTTGCGGTTGCGGTAGATCATGAGGACCATGGCGAGGCCGACGCCGACTTCAGCGGCGGCGATGGCGATGACGAAGAGCGCGAACGTCTGCCCGTCGGCCACGCCGTGCATCAGTGAGAAGGCGACGAGGTTGAGGTTGACCGAGTTGAGGAGCAACTCGATCGACATCAGCACCATCACCGCGTTGCGGCGGGCGATCACGCCGTACACACCGATGCTGAACAGCACCGCGGCCAGCAGCAGGAAGTTGACGACGAGCATCGGTCCTCAATCCTTCCGCGCGAGGACGATGGCGCCGACGGCGGCGGCGAGCAGGACGAACGACAACGCGAGGAGCGGCACGAGGTAGATCCCCAGGAACTGGTCGCTCAGCGCTTCGGCCGAGCTGGGGCCCCGGTCGGGCAGCTTGTCGGTGCCGAACGCGTCGATGACGACCCAGCTGAGCAGCGCCAGCACGATCAGGGAGATGGGGATGCCGAGTGCCCAGCCCTTGTTGTTGAGGCCGGCCTCCTTGCCGATCTGGGCGCGGGTCAACATGATGCCGAACAAGAACAGGACCATCACGGCGCCGATGTACACGAGCACCTGGCTGATGGCGACGAACTCGGCGGCAGCGAGGATGTACTGGGCGGCGATGCCGGCGAGCACGACCACGAGCCACAGCGCGGCGTGGACGACGTTCTTCGACGTCACCACGAACAGCGCGGCGACGATCATCGAGACGCCGATGATCCAGAACCCGACGTTCTGGGCGACGTTGAAGTCGTCGGCGGCGAGGAGCACCGCGTTCGCCGCCGCGGTCACTTCTGGGCCCCCGCTTCGAGTTCCGGCTCGAGGGGAACGGTCTCCATCCACTCGCTGAGCTTGGTCTTGTCGTGCAAGAGGTCGGCGATCTTCGGCTCGGAGTACTCGAACTCAGGGCTCCAGAACAGCGCCTCGAACGGGCACACCTCGACGCAGATGCCGCAGTACATGCACAGCGCGTAGTCGATGTCGAAGCGGTCGAGGTGGTTGACCTGGCGCGGCTTGCCGCCGGCGCGGCGTGGCGGGGCGAGCTGCTTGTGGCCCTCGATGTAGATGCACCAGTCGGGGCACGAGCGAACGCAGAGCATGCACGCCGTGCAGTTGCCCTGGTGCAGCGCGATGACGCCGCGGGCGCGCAGCGGCGGCGACTCCTTCTCGTGCGGGTACTGCACGGTCTGGGCGCCGTCGACGACGGTGTCTTTGAGGATGCCCAGCGTGACGCCGAGCCCCTTGATCAAACCAGGAACCTTGGGCTTGCCAGCCATCAGAACGCCACCTTCAGGATCGCCGTGATCGCGGTGTTGAGGAGGGCGATGGGGATCAGCACCTTCCAGGCGAAGGTCTGGAGCTGATCCTCACGGAAACGGGGGTAGGTGAACCGGACCCACATGATGATGAACGTCAACACCATCATCTTGGTGAACATGATCAGCGGGCCGCCGATGTTCATCCAGTTGTCGACGTCGTTGATCGATTCCCATCCGAACCAGCTGAACGGCACGCCCCAGCCGCCGAGGAACAGCACCGACGCGATCAGCGCGAACACGCCGGCGGTGGCGAACTCGGCGATGAAGAAGATCAAGAACCGGAAGCCCGAGTACTCGGTCATGTAGCCCGACACGAGCTCGGACTCGGCGATCGGCATGTCGAAGGGCACCTGGGTCAGTTCGGCCTGCACCGCGATCATGAAGATCACGAAGCCGACGAACTGGGTGAGGATGAACGGGTTGCCGATCCCGCCCCAGCCGAAGATCTCGCCGGTGTTCTGCACGAACACGATCTGTTGCAGGTTCATCGAACCCGCCTGGATCACGACGCCGAGCGTGGCGAGCACCATCGGGAGCTCGTAGGCGATCAGCTGGCCGGCGGCGCGCAGGCCACCGAGCAGCGAGTACTTGTTGGCGCTCGCCCAGCCGGCGATGAGGATGCCGAGCACGCTGACGGAGGCGACGGCGAGTGCGTAGAAGATCCCCGCCTCGAAGTTCGTGAACCAGGCGTCGGGGCCGAACGGCACGCACACGACGAGCAGGAACGTCGACAGCAGCACCACGAGCGGCGCCATCTTGAAGATGCGGTGGTCGGCGGCCTCGGGGGCGAGGTCTTCCTTCTGCAGCCACTTGCCGACCTCGGCGAGCAACTGCATCGAACCGTACGGACCGGCTTCCATCGGCCCGAGCCGGCTCTGCATGAACGACATCATCTTGAACAAGAAGACGTAGACGATCGTGCCGGCGGGCAACAGCACGGCCACCAAGCCACCGAGCACGCGCAGCAGCGACTGACCCCAGTAGGGGATCTCGATCGCCAGTTGGGGAACGATCGCGCTCACCGGTCGATGTCTCCGAGGATGAAG
>CAZQCP010000166.1:0-5481 GCA_964592115.1 uncultured Ilumatobacteraceae bacterium | reverse complement strand
TCCTCGTCGACTTCCGCGGGTTCGACACGCTCGGCGAGATCACGGTGCTCGCCGCAGCGGCGATCGGCACCGTGGCCCTCGCCCGCGCCGGACGTGGGCCGCGCGTCACCGGCGAGTTCCAGCCGGCCAGCCCACCGCCCGTGCCCGTGGCGCGGTTGGCGACGCTCGACACGTCGGTGCGGTTGGTGTTCGCGGTCGTCGCGGTCGTCTCCCTCTATCTGCTCTTCGTCGGCCACAACCAACCCGGCGGCGGGTTCGCCGGCGGCATCGTCGCGAGCTCGGCGATCGCGCTGCGCTATCTCAGCGGCGGCATCGACTCCGTGCGGGCGCTGTCGCGGCGCCAGCCGTGGCTCGTGCTCGGTGCCGGCATCGCCATCGCCGCCACCACCGCGCTCGTGCCGCTGCTCGTCGGTGGGCCGGTGCTCGAGGGCGTGTACGTCGACTTCGACCTCGCGTTGATCGGCCACGTGAAGATCACCTCGGCGCTGTTCTTCGACCTCGGGGTGTTCTTGACGGTGATCGGGCTGTCGCTGATGATGTTCGAGTCCTTCGGCGACGACCCGGTCCCCACTGGAGAGCCGGCGTCGTGAGCGTGCTGCTGGTCCTCGCCGCGGGGATGCTGTTCGCCGTCGGCAGCTATCTGCTGATGCAGCGCAAGTTGTCGCGCATGATCGTCGGCCTCGGCCTGCTCGGTCACGGCGCCAACATCTTGGTCCTCGGATCCGGAGCGTGGGGCGAACCACCGATCATCGGGACCGGCGACGAAGCCCATTTTGCCGATCCGATGCCCGAGGCGCTCGTGCTGACGGCGATCGTCATCAGCTTCGGCACCACGGCGCTGTTGCTGGCGCTCGCCTACCGGAGCTGGCTGTTGACGTCCGACGACGACGTGCCCGACGACGTCGAGGATCGCGCCGTCGCCAGGCGGGCCCGCCTCGTGGCCGACGACGAGGACATGTCGATCGACCTGGTCGAGCTCGACGAGTTCGAGGACCTCATCGGCGCCGATGCACCCGAGCGCGAGGAGAAGACGGGGAGAGCGCCATGAGCACGAGCGTGCTCGTGCCGTTGCCGATCGTGTTGCCGCTGCTCGGCGCGGCGACGACGATCCTCGTCGGGCGCTCGCGGCGCTGGCAGCGCATCGTCAGCCTCACGGTGCTCTCGGCGGTCGTCGCCAACGCCATCGCACTGCTCGTGATCGTCGACCGCGACGGCCCGCTCGTCGCCCGCGCCGGTGGCTGGATCCCGCCGATGGGCATCACACTCGTCGCCGATCGACTGTCGGCGCTCACGTTCGCCGCCGCATCGGTCGCGCTGTTGCTCGTGCTGATCAACGCCATCGGCCACCCGGGTGCCGAGCGGCACCACGTCGGGTTCCAGTCCGTCTACCTCGTCATGACGGCCGGTGTCGCCGGCGCGCTGTTGACCGGTGACCTCTTCAACCTGTTCGTCTCGATCGAGATGATGCTGACCGCCAGCTACGTCTTGATGACGCTGGGCGGCCGCGTCGACCAGGTGCGTTCGGGCATGACCTACGTCGTGATCAGCCTCGTCGCGTCGGCGTTCTTCCTCGTCGGCATCTCACTCGTGTACGCCTCGACGGCCACCGTCAACCTGGCCGAGCTCGCCATTCGCCTGGAGGACGTCGACCCGGCGATGCGCCTCGCGCTCGCCGCGGTGTTCCTCATCGTGTTCGGCATCAAGGCCGGGCTCTTCCCGCTGTGCTTCTGGCTGCCCGACAGCTACCCGAACGCGCCGTCGCCGGTCGCCGCGATCTTCGCCGCGCTGCTGACCAAGATCGGCGTGTACGCGATCATCCGCACCCAGACGCTGCTCTTCCCCGAGGTGTTGCCGGCGTGGCTGTTGATGTCGCTGGCGACGGCGACGATGATCGTCGGCGTGCTCGGCGCGATCGCCCAGGACGACCTGCGCCGCCTGCTGTCGTTCCTGATCATCAGCAGCATCGGGTTCATGCTCGTCGGCGTCGGGCTGTTCACGGTCGCCGGCATCACCGCGGCGATCATGTACATGATCAACCAGGTGGTGCTGAAGTCTGGCCTGTTCCTCGCCGGCGGGCTCGTCGAGCAGGCCGGAGGGTCGGCCCGACTCTCCCAGCTCAGCGGGATGATCCGTCGGGCACCGATCGTCGCCTTTTTGTTCTTGATCCCTGCCTGGTCACTGATCGGCATCCCGCCGATGGCCGGGTTCCCGACGAAGTTCGTGCTCTTCGATGCGATCGCCGACGACGGTCACTGGTGGGTGCTCGGCATCGCCGTCCTCGCCGCGCTGCTCACCTTGTTCGCCACGATGCGCGCGTTCGTCGCCATCTTCTGGGGACCCGACACCGACGATCCGGTGCGCCGCATCCCGTGGCTGATGATCGCACCGACGCTCGTGCTCGCCATGTTGATGGTTGCGATGGGCGTGTTCGCCGGACCGTTCTACGACCTGTGCCACCGAGCGGCCGTCGACTTGTTGTCGCCGCAGGGATACCTCGACGCCGTGCTGGGAGCGGGCTCGTGAAGCGGCTCGTCTACGTCGTCATCGTCGTCGTCGTGTGGACACTCGCGTGGGGGTCGGTGAGCGTCGCCAACCTGTTGAGCGGGCTGGCGGTCGCGGCGCTGGTCGCGGCGATCATCCCGGAGCGCGAGATGCTGAGTGGCCCCATCTCGCTGCGCCCTGGGCCGCTGCTACGCCTCGGCTGGTTCTTCGTCTCCACCACGGCGACCGCCAACGTCGAGCTCATCCGTCTCACGTACGCCCGCCGCGTGTTCCCCCCGGCGGGGGTGCTCGACATCGCGATCCCGCCGCTCAGCGACGTCGAGCTGACGATGGTCACGAGCCTCGTCGCGCTGTCGCCGGGCTCGATCACCGTCGACGTCCAGCGTGACCCCTGGGTGTTGTCGGTGCACTTCCTCGATCTCTCCGACCCCGACGCGCAGCGCCTGTGGCTGGGCCAGCTCGTCGAGCGTTGCCAAGCCGTCGCCGGAGCCCAGCCGTGATCGTCGCCTCCTACGTCGTGCTGTTCGCCGCGGCGTCGCTGTTCGCGGTACGGCTGCTGCTCGGTCCGACACTCGTCGACCGGTCGGTCGCGGTCGACGGGCTGCTCGTGTGCGGGTTCGGCCTGATCGTCGTGCAGGGGATCCACAGCCAGTCGGGAACGTTCATGCCCGTCGGCTTGATGCTCACGCTGGTCGGGTTCGTCAGCACGGCCGTGATCGCCCGCTACATCGAGGGACGCTTGTACGACGAGGACGAGATCGAGCCGCCAGGGGAGGGCGGCGACTGATGCACGTCGCCGGTGAGATCCTCGCGCTCGTCGCGGCACTGGTCACGCTGACCTCGGCGATCGGTGTGATGCGACTGCGGATCCCGTTGTCGCGGTTGCACGCGCTGACGGCGGCGTCGACGGTGGGCATCGTGCTGATGGCGATCGCCGCCGCACTCGCCCTGCCGACGCTCAACGACGCCACCTCGGCGCTGCTCGCCGGCGGATTGCAGCTCCTCACGCTTCCGGTCGCGTCCAACCTGCTCGCCAGGTCCAGCCACAAGGGCGAGCGGGCTGGGTACGTGCCTGGGGCCAGGCGGCGGCGCCGTGCGCGTCGGGACCCCGAAGCGTCGGGCACGCGGTCGTAACCACTCCTGATCGCCGGTGTCGGGCTGGGGGTGTGCTGCCGGGTGCAGCGGCCGGGCCCGTTGGTAGCGTCCGGCGAGCATGTTCGATCAGTTTGCGAGCTGGGCGGAGACCGTCGTCGACGCCCTCGGGTACGTCGGCGTCGCGTTCCTCGTCGCGTTCGAGAACGTGTTCCCGCCGATCCCGTCCGAGGTCGTGTTGCCGCTCGCCGGGTTCGTCGCGGGGCGCGGCGAGGCGTCGGCGCTGCTGATGATCGTGGCCGCCACGATCGGCTCGGTCGTCGGCGCTTGGGTGCTCTACCTGGCTGCGGCGGCGATCGGTCCGCTGCGCCTGCACTCGTTCACCCGTCGCCACGGCCGCTGGATCGGCGTCACCGAGTCTGACCTCGAGCGCGCCGAGGAGTGGTTCGATCGGCGCTCCACACTGGCCCTCAGCGTCGGCAGGTGTGTACCGATCATCCGGTCGATCGTGTCGATCCCCGCCGGATTCCGCCGGGTGGGTCCGATCCGCTTCACGCTCCTGACAGCCGCCGGGGCGGCCGTGTGGAACTCGGTGTTGATCCTCGCCGGGGTCGCGCTCGGCGACCAGTGGGAGCGCGTCGGCGACTGGGTCAGCCGATTCCAGTACCTCGTGATCGCCGTGATCGTCGTGCTCGTCGGCTGGTTCGGCGTGCACCGCTGGCGTGCGCACCGGGCGGCGCGGGCCGCCGCCGACGAGCTCGGTCTCGAGATCCCACCGCTCGACGTCGAGCGCCGCGACTGAGATCGTCTGCACACGTGAATCGGGTCTGTTCACCGCGTTGTGCGGTTCAAGAAACCGTGCGGTAACACAAACCCGTCATTGTCCCCGTCGTCCGACACATCGACGATTGGAGCAATGAATGGACAGCGGAAGCCTCGCGTGGGTGCTCACATCAGCAGCACTCGTGCTCTTCATGACGCCGGGACTCGCGTTCTTCTACGGCGGCATGGATCGGAGCAGGAACGTGCTCAACATGCTGATGATGAACTTCTACTGCCTGCTGGCGGTCCCTGTGCTCTGGGTGATCGCGGGGTTCTCGTTGGCGCAGGAGCCGTTCGACAACGACTTCATCGGAGGTTTCGACGCGCTGTTCCTCAACCACATCGACGTCGCCGGTGATGGCGGAGATCTGGCGCTGATCGCCTTCCTCGGAATGTTCGCCGTCATCACGCCGGCGCTCATCTCGGGCGCCGTGGCCGACCGCATGAAGTTCTCGGCGTGGGCGTTGTTCGTCCCGCTGTGGTTGTTCTTGGTGTTCGTGCCGGTCTTCAAGTGGGTCTACGGCGGCTGGCTGGCACAGCGCGGCTCGATCGACTTCGCCGGTGGCACCGCCATCCACGTCAACGCCGGCATCGCTGCTCTCGCCGCCGTGCTGGTGCTCGGCAAGCGCAAGGGCGACCTCGTGCCGCCGCATTCGATGCCGCTCGTGATGATCGGCACCGGCATCCTCTGGTTCGGCTGGTTCGGCTTCAACGCCGGGTCGGCCGGGGCTGCCAACGGCCAGGCTGCGCAGGCGTTCATGAACACGTTCCTCGCCGCCGCCGCTGCCGGCCTCGCCTGGGTCGCCGTGGAGTGGGTCCGCGACGGTCACCCGACCAACCTCGGTGCCGCTTCGGGCATCGTCGCCGGTCTCGTTGCCATCACCCCGGCGGCCGGCTTCGTGTCCGGCGTCGGCCCGCTCGTCATCGGCGCCGTCGCCGGCGTGATCTGCTGCTACGCGGTGAAGCTGAAGTCGAAGGCCGGATACGACGATGCGCTCGACGTCGTCGGCGTCCACTTCGTCGGCGGACTCGTCGGCTCGCTGCTGATCGGGTTCTTCGCCAACC
>CAZQCP010000165.1:0-5500 GCA_964592115.1 uncultured Ilumatobacteraceae bacterium | reverse complement strand
CGCGCGGACCGCCACGTTGCGTGCCGCGACGTCCAAGCGCTTTCGTCACGTGACGATCGAGCAGGATGATTGGGAGTGCTTCGGCTCGATCAGCGCCCAGGTGAGCCGTCGGCCGACGCACAACGACAAGTGGATCGTTGCAGCAGCGTTGAGTCGTCGTCTGACGCTGATCACGCAGGATGAAGCGCAGGCCGACAGAGCCAGCCGACTCTCCCACCCGCCCACCGTCGAGTTCGTTCGCCGCCAATCCTGACGCGACGATCGGTTGCCGCGCCCGAATCGGCGGCGATTCTCCCTCCCTCCCGCGAACCGTGTCACACCCCCTACGTACTGTTGGAGGCATGGACATCGAGGGCATCTGCGAAGTGATCGGCCGGCACGGCCGGACCGTCGCGCAGCTCGCCGACGAGCTGGTCGGGGCTGCCGATGCCGAGCTCGATGCCCGCATCCGCGACCTCGAGTTGATGCGCCGCCGGGTCGAGGCCGAGCTGGCGGTGACCCTGGCGGTTGCCGAGCAACGCCAGACCTACCTGGCCGACGGGCATCGAGGCATGGCGGGCTACCTGCGGGCCACGTGCAACTGGTCGAACCCGGACATCGCCGTCCACCGCCGGCTCGCCACCGCAGCCGACGCAGTTCCTGGCCTCGCTGACGCCCTGCACTCCGGCCGGATCGGGATCGCCCAAGCCACCTCGATCGCCAAGGCGTATCGCAACCCGCGCGTGCGTGACCGCCTCGTGGAGTTCGCACCCACGCTCCTGGATCTCGCGGAACGCCTGCCGTTCGACGACTTCACGACGGCGTTGGCGCGGTTCGAGATGCTCGCCGACACGGACGGCGCGCACGAACACCGTGATCGACAGATGGCGGATCGCAACGTCCGCATCACGAGCGTCGCCGGCGAATTGCACATGGACGCCTCGGGCGGCGACGTGCTGATCAACGACGAGCTGCAAGCGATCTTCCGGCGGTACTGTGAGCACGAGTTCCGCAAGGACACCGCCGCCCGCCGCGCCGAACACGGCGATGACGCCGCCGGCCAGCCGCTGGCCCGTACCGCTCGCCAGCGCCGCTACGACGCGTTCATCGAGCTGATGCGGCGCGCCAACCAGAGCCTCGACTCGGTCAGCGACGCCCCGAGAGCGGCCGACCCGTTGGTCAACGTGATCGTCGATCACCGCACCTGGGCGCTCATGCTCACCGACGCCGGTCTGACCACGACCGAGTCGCTGCTCGGCCGTGTGCTCGACCCGTTCACGGGCCTGCCTGTCGACACGGTCGGTGATCTGCTCGCCGACCTGGTCGCCGACCCCGACTCGTTCGCCTCGATGCGTTGTGAAACATCCAACGGCACCCCGCTCCATCCCCACGACGTCCTGCGAGCCGCGCTCGCCGGACACATCCGCCGGGTCGTGATCGACGCCCACAGCGTGCCGATCGACATGGGCCGCAAGCGCCGCCTCTTCACGGGGCCTTCCCGCCAAGCCGCCAAGCTGCTCGTCAGCCACTGTGACCACACGGGCTGCAACCTTCCGGCCGACTTCTGCGAGGTCGACCACATCCACGAGTGGGGCGATCTCGGCGCAACGGACCAGACGAACGCTGGCATCGAGTGCGACCATCACAACCGGCTCAAACACACTCGACGATTCACGATCCGCCGCGATCGGCGAGGTCGACGCCACACGATCCGCCCCGACGGCACCATCGTCTTGCCCGTCGGTGTCCGACCG
The DNA here is from genome assembly GCA_964592115.1 of uncultured Ilumatobacteraceae bacterium. Lineage (GTDB taxonomy): Bacteria > Actinomycetota > Acidimicrobiia > Acidimicrobiales > Ilumatobacteraceae > Sva-07. Next base: position 3,767 of record CAZQCP010000165.1, on the reverse strand, counting down.
CCGACGTTCCCAGACGAAAGCGATGACGTCCCCGACGGGCTGCCTCTCGACAACGGCCACACCGGGTACCACACCGTGCACCTCACCGCCCGCGAGCTGATCCAGATCGCCGACATCGTCCGCCATGCCCGAGCCCAGCAGCAGACGCGACGACGGGCCGCCTGAATCGAGTACACGATGGACGACGCAGGCAACGCGGAACGAGGAGTTGTCAGTCAGGGCAGACTTCACTCATGACGACGACCGATGACGTCCCTGCCACCGCCGCCGATCCGAGAACGGCCGACCTCAACGCCGCCGATGTCGCCTGGGACATCGACTCGATCCTTCCCGACGGCAAGTCACCTGCAGATCTGTTCGACGACGCCGACCAGCTCGCCGCGGAACTGGCCGCGACTCGTGGCCGCATCGGGACACTCGACGCAGCCGAGCTCGCCGACGTCATGCATCGCCTCGCGGCGATCGAGGACCTGGTCGCACGCGCCGGCTACCACGCCATGCTCGCGTTCACCACGGCGACCGACGATCCCGCGCGTGGCGCGGCGATGGCGGCCGCGCAGGAGCGGTCGACTGCGATCAGCACCTCGCTCATCTTCATCGAGCTGGAGTGGGCCGACGCCGACGACGACCACGTCGCCACAGTCCTCGCCGATCCTCGCCTCGGCTTCTGCCGCCATCACCTCGAGCGGCTGCGACTCGCACGGCCACACCTCCTGTCCGAGCCCGAAGAGACGATCGCCGCTGAGAAGGGCCAGACCGGCGCCGCGGCGTGGGTTCGATTGTTCGACGAGCTGACCTCGTCGATCGAAGTCGACCTGCCGGACACGGTCGCGGCGGCGGCCGGCGGCCAGCGCGTCGCCCTGATGCAGGCGCTGGCCATGCTGCAGCACCCCGAGCGTGACGTTCGTCGGAGTGTGGCCACGGCGGTCACGGCGAGCCTGGCACCCGGGCTGCGCACGCGGGCGTTCGTGTACAACACGCTGCTACTCGACAAATCGATCGACGACCGCCTCCGCGGTTACGACACCTGGGTGTCGTCGCGCAACCTCGCCAACGAGGCATCGGACGAGTCGGTGCAAGCGCTCGTCGACGCTGTCGTCGACCACTACTCGATACCCCAGCGGTGGTACGCGCTGAAGGCCCAGATCCTCGGCGTCGACCGTCTCGCGGACTACGACCGAATGGCCTCGGTGGCATCTTCCGAGCGCGAGATCGGTTGGGCCGAGGGAACGCGCATCGTGCGCGACGCGTACGAGTCGTTCTCTCCCGAGCTCGCTTCGATCATCGGACGCTTCATCGACGAGCGCTGGATCGACGCGCCGGTGCGACCGGGCAAGCGCGGCGGTGCGTTCGCCGCGGGCGTCGCTCCGTCGCACCATCCCTATGTCTTGTTGAACTGGACGTCGACCACCCGCGACGTCGCCACACTCGCCCACGAGCTCGGGCACGGCGTGCACTTCTATCTGGCCCGCGAGCAGGGGATCTTTCACCAGAGCACACCACTCACGCTCGCCGAGACGGCGTCGGTGTTCGGTGAGACCGTCACCAGCAATCGGCTGTTGTCGATGATCGACGACCCGGGCGAACGGTTCTCGCTGCTGGCTGCGACGCTCGAGGATTCGATCGCCACCGTGTTCCGTCAGATCGCGATGAACCGGTTCGAGCACGCCTGTCACACGGTTCGACGAGACGACGGCGAGCTGAGCGTGGAGCGGTTCGGCGACCTGTGGCACGAGACGCAGACGGCGATGCTCGGCGACGCCGTCGAGGTCACCGACGACTACCGCAGCTGGTGGAGCTACGTGCCGCACTTCATGGGTTCACCCGGCTACGTGTACGCGTACGCCTACGGACAGCTCCTGGCGCTCTCGGTGTACGCCCGTTATCAGGCCGAGGGCGACGCGTTCGTGCCCGCCTATCTCGACCTGTTGCGTGCCGGCGGATCACACAGTCCCGAAGAGCTCGGCCGGATCGTCGATTGCGACTTGACCGACCCGAACTTCTGGAGCAACGGGCTGAAGATCGTCGAGGGCCAGCTCGACGCCGCGGAGGCGGCTGCCCGCGCCGCTGGACGCCTGTGACGCGCGGCGCGTCGGGGGTTACGGTGACCACGTGACCGACGAACAGCGCCCCTACGGCGCCGGATCTGCCGACCCAGCGCTCAAGCGGGTCCGCACCCGCCACTTCCGACGCGCCAAGGAACAGGGCATCAAGATCACCGGCCTGACGAGCTACGACTTCTTGTCGGCGTCGATCTTCGACGATGCCGGGATCGACTTCCTCCTCGTCGGCGACTCCGCCGGCAACACGGTGTTCGGCTACGACACGACGCTCCCTGTCACCGTCGACGAGCTGATCCCGTTGACCGCGGCCGTCGTGCGCGGCGTCAGCCGCGCGTTCGTGATCGCCGACATGCCATTCGGTTCGTACGAGAACGGGCCGGAGGAGGCGCTGGCCACAGCGACCCGGTTCATGAAAGAGACCGGCGCCCACGCGGTGAAGTTGGAGGGCGGCGTGCGCAGCGCCGACCAGATCCGCCACGTCGTGCGCGCCGGGATCCCGGTGATGGCCCACATCGGGTTCACCCCCCAGAGCGAGCACGGGCTCGGTGGCCACATCATCCAGGGCCGTGGCGACGATGCGCAGCGCCTGCTCGACGACGCCCACGCGGTCGAAGACGCGGGCGCGTTCGCCGTCGTGTTGGAGATGGTGCCGTCGTCGGTCGCCGCGCAAGCGACCAAGGAGCTGCAGATCCCCACGATCTCGGTCGGTGCCGGCCCCGACTGCGACGGTCAGCTCCTGGTGTGGAGCGACTGGGCCGGGTTCACCCGCGGGCGCATCCCGAGGTTCGTGAAGCAGTACGCGAACATCGGCCAGACGCTGCTCGACGCCGCCAAGGCGTTCCGCGAAGACGTCGAATCGGGGCAGTACCCGGCGCCCGAGCACGAGTACGGCGACTGAACGCCGAACGATGACGACGCGACTGCACACGGTGCGCTCTGGCACCGGCCACCCGATCGTGTTCATCCACGGGATGGGCATGTCAGCAGCGACGTGGGACGCCGTCGGCACCGAACTCGCTGCCCAGTTCCCCGACCGCTTCGAGGTGGTCGCCGTCGATCTGCTCGGCCACGGCGCTTCGCCCGTGCCCGACGATCCCGCGGAGTACACCCGCGACCGGGCACTGGCCGACCTCGACGACCTGGTCGCAGCGCTCGATGAGCCGCCGACGTTCGTCGGCCACTCGCTCGGTGGCTACCTGTCGCTGGCGTACGCCGCGACTCGGCCTGGAGCGCTCGCCGGCGTCGTCGCGCTCAACACCGGCCCCGGGTTCCGCGATCCGGAAAAGCGCGAGGCGTGGAACGCCATGAGTCGCCGCAACGCCCACCGCTTCGGCGTGCCGGAGCAGGCAACGACGCTCAACCTGCAAGAGGACTCGGTCGTGATGGATCGCCTCGATGTGATCGCCACACCGACACTGGTGCTCGTCGGGAGTGAGGATCGGCCGGAGTACGTCGGGTCCGGGCAATACCTCGAGCGCAAGATGCCCGACGCCCGGCTCGTCGTGCTCGAGGGTGGCGGCCATTCGATGCACGAGGACACCCACGCCGCCGATGTCGCCGCACTCGTCGCCGACTTTGCCGCCCGCTGACTCCATCTCAGCGAACTCGCCACGATCTCGGTCGGGATCGTCCCGCGTTCCGGGAACGTTGCTACCGAGATCGATGGTCGACGGTCGGTCAGGCCAGGTCCCCACGACCTGGCCT
>CAZQCP010000164.1:0-5739 GCA_964592115.1 uncultured Ilumatobacteraceae bacterium | reverse complement strand
CGCTCGACGATGAGGTCGCCTGCGATGTCCACAGCAACCGAGTGTCTGCCCATTCCGCGAACGGTGGCTATTGCCTCCTGGCGGAACGCAAGCAGGTCGGTGATCTTCTCGACGGTGGCATGCGCTTGGGCTCGGATGCCCTCACAGAAGAAGGAGACCCACCGATCGACGTCGCCAGTCATGCTCATGTTCTGCAGCTCGTCTTGGTACTGCGCCCGTCTCGCCTCGAACCACGGCGAGACCGCGAACAGCGGTTCACTCAGCACCTTGCCTGCCAGGAGTTGCAGCACGATCAGCAGGCGTCCGATTCGTCCGTTGCCGTCATGGAACGGGTGCAACGTCTCGAACTGGTAGTGCGCGAGCGCACTGTCGACGACCGCTTGCGCCGGTCGTGTCCGTGGACGGTCGATCCAGTCGAGCAGGTCCGTGAGGCCGGTCTCCAACGTGTGGCCGGGCGGTGGTGGGACGAAGCGGGCTCCTTCGATTCGACCGCGCTCGCCAACCCATTGGTACGCGTACTCGGCCGCTGCCACGTAGTTGAGGATCTCGCGCAGCTCCGGCGTCTTGGCCTCGGCACTGTCCTCGGCACCGAAGACGTCGGTGAGCGGTGCGTAGGTCCCTTCGAGCGCCGAGGTGCTCTGTGCCTCACGTCGGAGAGTCGGGCGGCGAAGGTGAAGCCAGTTGCATTGAGAACCCCACGTTGAACCAAAGCGCACGCAGGGTTTAACTACACGCCTACAAGTTGAACTGGCCAGGCGGCGAGCACACCGCCCTTGGCGATGCTCCAGTCGACGCAGGCGGCGGACGGGCGACGGGTTCGCCCCGTGGGTGCTCACTCGTCCTCCTCCGAACCCACGGCGTGCAGCGGCGCCAGCACACGGTTGCCAGCGCGGTCGAAGCTCGTGGCTCCGCACGCGCAGCGTTCCGTCGCGCCACTGATCATTGGCACGCAACACCCGCCGAGGAAGACCTCCCCCCGGTCGGCGGCCGCGAACATCTCCCGCGATGGCATTCCGAACAAGATCGGCCGAACCGCGCTCCTGCACTCGGGGCAGATGGTCCGTCGCTGTGTGCTGCGCTTGCTGGTCATGCCACCAATCATGACGAGGGGGTGTGATGGGGTTGGCCAGACTTGTCGAACGAAGTAGAACCATCCCACCGGGAAGCCCGGCACCCTGCGAACGCGCAGGCCCGGAATGTCGCACAACTCGCCGGTTCGTGGTGATCCAGCGCCAGGCATCCTCCCGATCCCTCGCAGCGACGCGATCGCGGCATCGAAGAATCGGACGCCGACCTGGTCGCCGCCCTCGGACCGGTAGTGCTGCGTGCGCTCGACGAGATCGGCTTCAGTCGACGGTCTGAGCCGAACAGTCGTCACGAATCGTCGGCGAAGGCACGCTGGCGCAGCTCATCGATCACGCCCGGCATCGCGGGGCGTGCGTCTCCGGACTCGAGCCCGTCGGCGATCAGGCTGCGCAGCCGCTGCTTGGCGACGGCCTGTCGATCGCGCCGGATCAGCACGCGCAGGTACTCGCTGGTGTTGCCGTACTCGCCGGAGCGGACGCGGTCGTCGATGTAGCTCCGCAGTTCCTCGGGGAGGGCGAAGCTCATCGTGTTCTTGCTCACCCGAAGAGCCTGAGCTGGTTGACAACAGTTGTCAACCGCTGGTGGGGCGCAGCGCTGTCACTGCCACGTGCTGTTGTGCGTTGGTGCGGCTCTGGACGACACTCAGCGCGGCGGATCGGTGGCGAGGGCGGCGACGATGTGAGCGACAGTGGCTTCGACGAGCGCGAAGTCGACGTCGATCTCTCTGCGCGTGTGGCGACCGAAGCGACCTGCGGCTTCGCTCGCAGCAAACCCGAGGACGAGGGTGCTGATCACCCGTTCGCCTCGGGCCGCGTCGGGGCTCGGGATCCCCATCTCCTCGAGGAGCTCGACGACACGGTCGCGGGCGCGGCGAGAGATCGGCGTTGTCGCTGGTCGTTGCAGGAGCAGCGGGAAGACGGTGGGGTGTCGTCGCGCCACACGACGGATCTCTCGGCCGATGGCGGTCAACTGTTCCTGCGGTGGCGACGAAGGATCGGGTGGTCGGGCCTCGTCGATGAGGCGCTCGACGATGCCGTCGAGCAGGTCTGCCTTGTCGGCGACGTACCGGTACAACGACATCGGAGTCACGCCGAGTCGGTCGGCGACGGCTTGCATCGTCAATCGATCGACCCCCACAGCGTCGGCGATGGAGAGTCCAGCATCGAGGATGGCGTCTCGGTCGATGAGTCGAGGTCTCGCCACCCGGCCATCATGCCAGTCAGGCTCCAATGTATAGAACATATACATATGTCGTATACTTGCCTCGATGAAGGTGCTCCTCTCCGACGGGACCGGCGTGACGTCGCGTCAATCTGCTCGCCTCCTGCACGCGGCCGGCCACGAGGTCGGCGTGCTCAGCCCCGAGCGTCTGTGTGTGTGCGCTCTGACGAAGACGGTTCGTCGAGTGCACGTCGTGCCACGACCCTCGTTGGACCCCGATGCCTGGCTCGACGCTGCCGTCACCCACTTCCGAGAGGGCGACTACGACGTCCTGCTGCCGACTCAGGAGCAGGTCGCCATCCTCTCCCGGCGCACCGACCGGCTCGCCTCCGCCAACGTCGCCACCGTCGTGCCCGACTTCGACGCACTTGCCGCGGTGTTCGACAAGGTCACCGCCAAGGAAACGCTCGATCGCCTCGGGATCCCACAACCACCGACGTGGGTCGTCACCGCCATCGACCAGGTCGTGCGCTATCCGGTGTTCGCCAAGCTGGCGGTGGCAACCGGCTCGACGGGCGTGCGCAAGGTGGCGTCGGCGGTCGAGCTCGACGAACTCATCGTCGGCTGGCGCGCCCAGCGCCGACTCGGCGACGGTTCGCTCATCGTTCAGGAACCGGCTGACGGGCCGCTCATCATGGTCCAGGCCGTCTTCGACCACGGACGCGCCGTTGCGGTGCATGCCAACGAACGAGTCCGCGAAGGCGCCGGCGGAGGCGCCAGCCACAAGCGAAGCGTCGACCGGGCGGACGTCATCGAGACCATCACCCGGCTCGGAACCGCGCTGCGCTGGCACGGCGCGCTGTCCACCGACATGATCCTGACCACCGACGGTCCGGTGGTGATCGACGTCAACCCCCGGCTCGTCGAGCCGGCCAATGCCGCCGCCAGCGGCGTCGACCTCCTCGGCCCGTTGCTCGACCTGGCCACCGGACAGGCCCCTGACGCACAACCGCTGGGCCAGCCAGGCGTTCGCACCCACCAGGCGCTCCTCGCGTTGATCGGCGCCGCCCAACACGTCGGAACGCGCAGGGCAGTGGCCCGCGAAGCCTTCGACGCGATCAGCCACCGCGGCACCTATCGGAACAGCGCCGAAGAGCTGATGCCGCTTCGCAAGGACTGGCGCGGCACCACACCAGCCATCACGGCTGCCGTGCTCTGCCTGGCCGCCCCGTCACTCCAACGGCGATTCACCGACAGCTCCAACGCACCCGCGGCCGCGCTCGGCGCCACCGCCTGGGCCTCCCTCCTGGCGAACTGACGGCACGAGGCGAGCGGTCCATCCGCAGCGGCCGACTCGCTCTCCAAGGCGGTGATCTCGTGAACGTGTTGCGTGCTGAACACGCAACACGTTCACGAGAACACGCCGATCGACGTCGAAGCCGTCGCCGGCGTGCTGGCGCGCTACCTCGGGCCCGACGATCACCGGCTGCACCGCCTGCTCGACCTCGACTGCGTCGCACCCCCGGCATTCGACTTGTGGCCTGGCGGGCCGGGCGGGCGGGCCGGGCGGGCGGGTGTGAGAGAATGCGACGTGCGCCGTGTGCCGACCTCCGTGCGTGACGGCCACGCGTCGCGCATGAGCACGGGGTGACCGCGCGATGCGCTGCGGCTCGTGCTCGTCCGACTGCCCTGACGACGCGAAGTTCTGCGGCCAGTGCGGCGCGGCGCTGACATGGACGTGCACGCAATGCGCGACTGTCAACCCGCCGAGCAATCGCTTCTGCCAGGAGTGCGGAACGCCCCGCCACACCGACACCGCGTCGTCAGCCGATGCTGCTCGCGACACCGTGCGCGACGCTGCACCGAACGCGTCCGCTCCGGTAGCGTCCGCGCCTGACACGGCACCCGACGCGCCCGCGGCGCCGGTCGCCTTGACGGCCGAGCACGGTCCGGGCGACCGACCGATCGGGGAAGGCGAACGTCGCCACCTCACGGTGATGTTCTGCGACCTCGTCGGGTCGACCAGCCTCTCCGGCGAGCTCGACCCCGAAGAGCTCCGCGCCATCGTTCACGCCTATCAGGAGCTCGCCGCCCAGGCGATCGAGCGCAACGGCGGCTTCATCACCAACTACATGGGCGACGGTGTCCTCGCCTACTTCGGGTTCCCCATCGCCGACGAGGGCGCCGGGCTGCACGCGGTGCGCGCGGGCCTCGAACTCGTCGATCTCGTCGAGCGTCACCAGGCCGAGATCCCCGCGATGTCGGTGCGCGTCGGCATCCACTCCGGCATCACCGTGATCGCCGACATGGGTGCCGGCTCCACCCGCCAGAACCGCGCCATCATCGGCGAGACCCCGAACGTCGCCGCCCGCATCCAGTCGGTCGCGCAACCCGACCAGGTCGTCGTCAGCGCCGACGTCGCGGCGAACTGTGCCGGTGCTATCGAGTTCGAATCGCTGGGACCCTTCGAACTGAAAGGCGTCCGCCGCCCCCTCGAGCTCCTGCGCGCCGTGTCGGCGTCCGGCACCGACGACCGCCTCGACCGGACCGAGGCGCAACACGGCCTCACGCCGCTCGTCGGCCGCGACGAGGAGCTGTTCCGACTTGTCGAAGCGTGGCGTCGCACGCTCGCCGGCGAGCCCCAGGTCGTCTGGGTGGTCGGCGAACCCGGCCTCGGCAAGTCGCGGCTCGTGCGCGAACTGGTGCGCCACGTGCGCCACGACGACGGCATCGAGATCGAGTTCCGCTGTTCGGCGCTCCACCAGTCGAGCAGCCTGCACTCGTCGGCCGAGCAGTTCCGCCGCTACATGATGGCCACCGTCGGCGAGGTCGGCATCGAGGGCGCGGAGCACCTCGCCGACGAGAACGGCACCCCGCGTGGCCTCGCCGTCCCCGTCATCGCCGACCTGCTCGGCATCGCCCTCGTCGAGCCGTACCAGGCCGTTCGTGGCTCGGCCGATCACGTCCGCCGCCACACGCTCGACGTGCTGGCCCGGCTCGTCGACGACCGCGCCCAGCGCCAGCCGGTGCTGGTCGTGTTCGACGATCTGCAATGGATCGACGGCACGAGCCTCGAGCTCGCCGGCCGGTACCTCGGCGAGCAACGGTCGGACCGCGTGATGACCGTCGTCACGCATCGCTCCGATCCGGTGCCGCCCGTGCCGGCCTTGCCGCACCATCAGGTGCTCGACCTCGAACGGCTCAGCGACGACGACGTCCGCACGATCGTCGCCCACGTCGCCCGCGGCACCGAGGTCTCCGACGAGCTGCTGGCGGCCGTCGCTCGCCGAACCGAGGGCGTCCCGCTCTTCGCCGAGGAGCTCGCCCACCTCATCGACCAGCAGGACGGCGCCGACACGCAGACGATCCCTGCCACACTGCGCGACTCTTTGATGGCGCGCGTCGACCAACTCGGTCCCGAGGTGGAGATCGTCCGTACGCTCGCCGTGCTCGGCCGCGAGGCGTCGGAGAACCTGCTGTGGGAGGTGTCGG
>CAZQCP010000163.1:0-5838 GCA_964592115.1 uncultured Ilumatobacteraceae bacterium | reverse complement strand
CCTGGCAATGCCGGTCGCTGCTCGCGACGGGTCGGAGATGGTGGCAGCGGTGATCCCGCACAGGATGCCGCACATACGGGCAGCGTGCCCGTCATCATGGTTGCGTGACTCGTTGGCACGGTGTTCGAACGTCGCGGCAGACTGCCGCCGCGGTCGTCAGCGCTGCCTGCGCGCTGGCCGCGTGCTCGTCGCCGCCGGTCGAGTCGGAGGCGCCCTGGACATCATCGACGCACGGGTCGCTCGACGGAGAGCTTGCTCCGAGCGTCGACGCCACGCTCGTCGATCTGGCAACCGACGACCCGCTGCCGTTCCCCGGCTACGAGGTCGATCGCGTCACGATCGCACCGCTTCCCGGAAGCGCCGACAGCAACGACACCGACCAAGCGGATCAGCAGCCAGCGCTCACCGGCTGGGCGGCCTTCGACGAGGAGATCCGTCGCTCGGTGCTCGACGGTGGCTCCGACGCAGTGTCGGTGGCGATCGCCGTCGACGGTGAGGTCGTGCACGAGGCGGCGCTGGGCGTGGCGAGGCCGGCGACGGGCGAGCCGGTCGAGATCGGCGACCGATTCCGCATCGCCAGCATTTCGAAGGTGATCACGGCGATCACCGTGCTGCAGCTCGTCGAGGAGGGCCTCGTCGGTCTCGACGAACCGGTCGGCGAACGGATCGCCGCGGCAGCCGGCTCGACCGCGTCGGCGTCGGCGGCGGGAATCACCGTCCGTCAACTCCTCTCGCACACGTCGGGACTTCCCCAGGACGAGAGCCTGTTCTTCCGCAAGCAGGTCGGGTCGTGCACCGAGGCCGCAGCGCGGGTGCTCAACAGGTCGGTGTCGTCCGGCGGCTTCCGCTACAGCAACTCCAACTTCTGCGCACTCGGGTTGCTGATCGAGTCGCTCACGGGCGACACGTACGAACGTGCCGTGTACGAGTACCTCCTCACGCCGCTCGGGATCTCGGGGATGCGTCTCGCCCCCACCTACGATCCCGGGCCAGGCGAGGTCGAGCATCGTTCGGTGCCGGATCGCAACTACATGGAGGTGCTCGGAGCGGCCGGCGCGTGGGTGGCGACGCCGTCGGAGCTCGTGACGATCCTCGACTCGCTCGACAGCGACACGCCGGGCTGGAAGCCGCTCGAGCCGGCCACGGTGGCGCTGATGAAGACCGCCGTCAACGACCCGAACGCTCCGGACCGGGGATACGGCCTCGGACTGATCCTCTACGGCGCGGGCGCAGCCGGCCACACCGGCACGGTCGAGAGCACCCACGCGATGGCGCTCGACCGTGCCGACAACGTCACGTGGGCGATCACGGTCAGCGGCGAGAACCCGAGCGAGTCGAGTCACCTCGCCCGCATCATCGATCGCGCCTTGGTCGCGGGTGGATTCGTCGCCGGCTGACGGCAGGTCAGCGCTGCACCGCGTACGTTGACGGCGTGGCGAGCGATGAGCGAGCGGAGCGGCGCAATGCGCGGTCGTCGATCGACTCGCCGATTCCGCTCACGGTCGTCGGCGGTTACCTCGGCGCCGGCAAGACGACGCTGCTCAACTCGCTGCTGCGCGATCCCGGTGGGCGGCGGCTCGGTGTGATCGTCAATGACTTCGGGTCCATTCCGATCGATGCCGATTTGCTGCGCGCCGCGACCGGTGACGACGGGATCATTGCCCTGCCCAACGGGTGCGTGTGCTGTGCCGTCGGCGCGGGTCTGCACGAGGCGCTGGAGGCCCTCGCATCACGGGAGCCACGCGTGGAACACGTGGTGATCGAGGTGAGTGGCGTCGCCGATCCTTCCGTCGCCGCAGCGTGGGGGACCGTGCCGCCGTTCGTCCCTGCGGGCGTGATCGTGCTCGCCGCGGCCGACGACGTGATCGTGCGCGCGTCCGACCGGTTCGTCGGAGGTGATGTCCGGCGACAACTGGAGGGTGCGGATCTCATCGCCGTGACGAAGACCGATCGGTGCGACGCCGACGAGGTGGCCGCCGTCCATCGGTGGCTCGACGACGCGTCCGCGGACGTTCCGCGGCTCGACGTCGTGAACGGCGATGTGCCACCCGGCGTCGTGCTCGGGATCCCCCGGCGTGAGATCCACGCCCCGCCGGTGCATGCCGACCACGGATCGCGCTACGAGACGTCGACATGGACCGCATCCAATCCCGTCGGCCGTGACGAGCTCGACGTTGTGATCGCCGATCTGCAATCGCAGTTCGGCTCACGCCTGCTGCGGATGAAGGGCTCCGTCGCGCTCGCCGACGGAGCGACCGCAACGGTGCAAGGCGTCGGCCGACGCATCGACGTGGCTGTATCGCCGGCGACGCGCGGCGTGCAGTCCTCGGCGATCACCGTCATCGCCGTGCGCGACGAAACCGTGTCGCAGCCCCGGATGCGATGAGGTTTGTGATCACCTGTCCGCGCGAAATCTCATCGTTGCCGGTTGCGTGTCGGGTGCGATGAGGTTTGTGGGCACCTGTCCGCGCGAAATCTCATCGCGCAGGCGTGGCGTCACCAGCGCCAGCGGGTGGCGCGTTGGGCGAACTCTTCCTCCCGCTCGATGATGCCGACGGCAAGCCTGGGCTCGACCTCGACGATCGCGTGGCTGCGCAGGAACGCCTCCATCTCGGGATGGACCGCCGGATCGTCCCAGTACTTCGTGACGTACGCGGCGACCATCGCGTCGACGCTGCCCGCGTCGTGCGCATCGGCCGGATCGACGAGCCGCGCCCGTCCCTGCACCGACACGCACTCGACCGTGTCGTCGACAGCCACCGCCACCCGCGGGTTGGCGGCGATGTTGCGGGCCTTGATCGCGTTCGGTGAGCACGAGAACCAGAAGCGCTCGTCGGGCATCCACACACCCCACACGGGCAATGCGTGGGGCTGGCCCGCTGCCGAGGCGGTCACGACCCAGTAGTTGCGGTTGGCGACGAGACGGGTCCGCGCCCACTCCCACTCGAGCGCGTCCGCGGGATCGTCGGGCACGCCGTAGTCGGCCATCGAGGGTCGTTCCACGGTTGGCATGCCCCAACGCTAGGCGGCGGAGCGAAACGTGTGAACCGCGCCGCCGATGCGGCCGTCAGGGTCGCGCCGCCTCGAACGGCACACCGCCGACGACGGTGCCCCACACGCCGATGTCGCGGATCGCCATCGGGTCGATCGTCAGCGGGTCGTCCTCCAGCACCGTGAAATCGGCTGCCTTGCCGCACTCGATCGTGCCGAACTCGGCATCGAGGTGCATCTGGTACGCCGACCCGAGCGTGACCGCCCGCAGCGCCGACTCGGCCGAGATGCGTTCGTGCTCGCCGAGCACACGCCCCGACGGGGTGACCCGGTTGACCGCACACCACATCGTGTGGAGGTGACCGAGCGGGGTGACGGAGGCGTCGCTGTGCAGCGAGAACGACACGCCCTCGCGCTCGGCGGTCGCGCACGCCTCCATCCTCCGGGCCCGCTCGGGACCGACCGTGATGTCGTGGTGCTGGTCGCCCCAATACCAGAGGTGGTTGGAGAAGATGTTGGCGCACATCCCGAGGCGGGCCATCCGCCGGAACTGGGCGGCGGTCGTGAGCTGGCTGTGTTGCACGGTGTGGCGGTGGTCGAGCCACGGATGCTCGATCACGAGCTGCTCGACGGCGTCGGTCCAGGCGTCGACGGTGAGGTCGCCGTTGCAGTGGGCGTGGATGTTGATGTGCCGTTCGTGGAACGGCCGGCAGATCTCGACGAGTTGGTCGGGGGCGGTCATCCACTGACCGTGGTCGCTGCCGGTGTAGTAGCCGGGCCAGCCGACCTTGGCGGTGAACCCCTGGATCGAGCCGTCGAGGATGATCTTCAGGCCAGCGGTGCGCAGCTTGTCGGTGTCGTTCGCCCGCAGCGCCAGGAGTTGGTCGGCGGCATCGCCCCATTCCACCGTCCCCGGCGGCAGGGCGTTCAGGTGCCGTTGGGCGAGCCGTGCGGGAAAGTCGGCACGATCGACGACGTCGTGCCACATGCCCTGGTCGCCGGGGCGGCTGAGCCCGGAACCGGCGAGGTCGCACAGCATCGTGATGCCGGTGTTGGCACAGATCTGACCGAGGGCGGTGATGCCGGCCGGGTCGTTGATCGCCTTGATGATGGCGGTGACGCCCGATGTGGCGAGCGCCATCGCCGGCATCTCCTGGAGCTCGCCGTTCGGTTCGCCGGCAGCGTCGCGGGCGACGCCAGGCGTGGCGGCGTCGCGGGTGATGCCGTGCCGTTCGAGCATCGCCGTGTTCACGGTGGCGAGGTGGGCGCTGGCGTGGAACAGGAAGATCGGACGGTCGGTGGCCACGCGGTCGAGGTGCTCGCGGCTGAGGCGCTCCTCGCCGGTGAAGTAGATCGGGTCGAAGCCGACGGCGACGATCGGTTCGTCGGAGCCAGCCGTGGCCGCATCGATCTCACGCAGCCGGTCGAGGAGCGCGTCGTAGCTGCGGATGCCGGGCGTGACACCGCCGTCGACGCGATGGCGATCGAACCAGCCGATGTAGGGAAGCGCGGCGAACCCGCCCTCGAACACGTGGCCATGCGCTTCGATCATCCCCGGCACGAGCACGTGGTCGGCGAAGCGCCGGTCGACCTCGTGCGGCCCCCAGCTCGCGCACTCCTCCAGCGACCCGGCGGCGAGGATGCGCCCCTCGCGGACGGCGACCGCATCGACCCGCGGCTGGGCCGGATCCATCGTGACGATCGTGCGCGCCGGGAAGATCGTGGTCGGCTCCATGCGCTGCGACCCTAGTGATCGTCGGCGCTCACCGGATCACCTCGGCTACCCGACGGTTTGTGTGAGCGATCAGGTGCGATTCGATCAGAATCGCTCACACAGACCCTCTGTTCGACCCGATCAGAACTGGGCGGCGACGAGGTCGAGGTGGTCGAGGTCGGCGAGGTCGAGCACCTGGAGGTACAGCCGCGACGCGCCTGCCTCGGCCCAGCGGCCGATCGTGTCGACGACCTGGTCGACGGTGCCCGCGGCGCCGTTGGTCCGCAACTCGTCGGGCTCACGACCGATCGCCGCCGCCCGCCGTTCGAACTCGGCCTCGTCGCTGCCGCAGCACAACACGAGCGCGGCCGAGAACGTCATCGTCGCCGGATCGCGATCGATCGCCTCGCACGCGGCGCGCACGCGGTCGCACTGCTCGCGGAAGCGGTCGGTGCCCATGAACGGTGTGTTGAACTCGCTGGCGAATCGGGCCGCGAGGCGCGGCGTCCGCTTCGGGCCGCCACCGCCGATCACGATCGGGACCGGCGACTGCACCGGCTTGGGGAGCGCCGGCGAGGCGGTGATCGGGTAGTGGCCGTCGGGCTTGTCGAACGTCTCGCCGACCGGCGTCGACCACAGCCCGGTGATCACCTCGAGCTGCTCTTCGAGCCGGTCGAAGCGCTCGCCGAGGTCGGGGAACGGGATGCCGTAAGCGTCGTGTTCGCCCTGGTACCAGCCGGCGCCGAGGCCGAGCTCGACGCGCCCGCCCGACATCTCGTCGACCTGGGCGACGCTGATCGCCAGTGGGCCGGGGAGTCGGAACGTCGCCGACGTCACGAGCGTGCCGAGCCGGATCGTCGACGTCTCGCGGGCGATCCCGGCGAGCGTCACCCACGCATCCGTCGGGCCGGGGAGACCGTCGCCGCCCATCGTGAGGTAGTGGTCGCTGCGGAAGAACGCACCGAACCCGAGCGCCTCGGCGCGCTGGGCGACGGCGAGCAGATCGCCGTAGCTGGCGCCCTGCTGAGGTTCGGTGAAGATGCGGAGATCGGCCAGTTCCATCCCCGCAGGCTAGAACCCCGAAATTGGCCTGGTTCGTATCGCTCGGCGAACGTTTCCAGGCATTTTTCGGG
>CAZQCP010000162.1:2245-5933 GCA_964592115.1 uncultured Ilumatobacteraceae bacterium | reverse complement strand
TGTCCGGCGTGATGGCGGAGCGGACGAAGTTCGTCTCCTACCTGATCATGTCGGCCGTCGTCACGGCGTTCATCTATCCCGTGGTCGTCCACTGGACGTGGGGCGGCGGTCTGATCTCCCAGATGGACATCGGTGGCGCCGTGTACTCGGACTTCGCCGGCTCGGGCATCGTGCACATGACCGGCGGGATCATCGGCCTGATGGGCACGCTGTTCCTCGGTGCTCGCATCGGCAAGTACGACGAGAACGGCAAACCCCGGGCGATCCCCGGTCACAACATCCCGATGGCCATCCTCGGTGTGTTCATCCTCTGGCTCGGCTGGTTCGGGTTCAACCCCGGATCCGAGCTCGCCGCCGACGAGTTCGTCGCCTTCGTGGCGATGAACACGATCATCGCGTCGGCTGCCGGCGGACTGGCCACCACGATCACCGTGTGGCTGAAGGTCGGCAAGCCGGACCTGGCGATGATCGGCAACGGCGTGCTCGCCGGGCTCGTGTCGATCACGGCGCCGTGTGGTGCGGTCAACCCGGCGATGGCAGCCGTCATCGGCGGCGTCGGCGGCGTGATCGTGGTGTTCGCGGTGTTCGGCCTCGATCGGATGAAGATCGACGATCCGGTGGGCGCCGTCAGCGTCCACGGCGTGTGCGGTCTGTGGGGTCTGTTGTCGATCGGTCTGTTCGCCCGCTACGACGATGCATTCCTCGGCCGCGAGAAAGCCGGCCTGTTCTACGGCGGCGGTGTCGAGCAGCTCGTCGTGCAGGCCGTGATGGGGCTGATCATCATCGCCTGGGTGTCGATCACGGCGTCGATCATGTTCTTCGTCATCAACAAGACGATCGGCCTGCGGGTCACCGCGGAGGAAGAGATCGAAGGTCTCGACGTCCTCGAGCACGGCCTCGCCGGGTACCCGGCCGACGCCCAGTACGTCTGAGCACGAGAGAGGAAGGGAAGCCATGAAGCTCATCACCGCCATCGTCAAGCCGTTCAAGCTCGACGACGTGAAAGAGGCGCTCAAAGGCGCCGGTGTCGCCGGCATGACCGTGTCGGAGGTCCGCGGGTTCGGTCGTCAAGGAGGCCACACCGAGACGTATCGAGGCGCGGAGTACAAGATCGACTTCGTCCCCAAGGTCTGCGTCGAGGTCGTCGTGGATGACGACGCCGTCGACGGGATCGTCGACGCGGTCGTCGCCGCGGCGTCGACCGGCAAGATCGGCGACGGCAAGATCTGGGTCACGGACCTGGATCGCCTGGTCCGCATCCGCACCGGCGAGGAAGGCGCCGACGCGGTCTAGGAATTCGGCCGCCGCGAACAGATCCGTCCCCGGAGCCCTCCCCCCTCGGGCTCCGGGGACGTCGGCCGGAGCGCCGAACGGACGTGACAGATGTACGCCGCGACGATTGCCGAGAAGCGCGATCATCCGCCTACGGTGCAACGGTGATCGACGAGAAGCTGGAACCGATCCTCGACGACGTGATTCGCCGCAACCCCGGCGAAGTCGAGTTCCACCAGGCCGTGCGTGAGGTGCTCGACACCCTCGGTCCGGTGGTCGCCAAGCACCCTGAATTCCTCGAGCGCAAGATCCTGCAACGGATCTGCGAGCCGGAGCGCCAGATCATCTTCCGCGTGCCGTGGCAGGACGATCGGGGCGAGGTGCACATCAACCGCGGCTTCCGCGTGGAGTTCAACAGCGCCCTCGGCCCCTACAAGGGCGGGCTGCGATTCCACCCGTCGGTGAACCTCGGCATCGTCAAGTTCCTCGGCTTCGAGCAGGTGTTCAAGAACGCGCTGACCGGCATGCCGATCGGCGGCGGAAAAGGTGGCAGCGACTTCGACCCGAAGGGTCGCTCCGACGACGAGATCATGCGCTTCTGCCAGAGCTTCATGACCGAGCTCTACCGCCACCTCGGCGAGTACACGGACGTGCCCGCGGGCGACATCGGCGTCGGCACACGCGAGATCGGCTACCTGTTCGGTCAGTACGCGCGGATCACGAACCGCTACGAG
Source organism: uncultured Ilumatobacteraceae bacterium (assembly GCA_964592115.1). Classification (GTDB taxonomy): domain Bacteria; phylum Actinomycetota; class Acidimicrobiia; order Acidimicrobiales; family Ilumatobacteraceae; genus Sva-07. Next base: position 3,927 of record CAZQCP010000162.1, on the reverse strand, counting down.
TCGGCGGTGATCACCGGCAAGGGCGTCGCTTGGGGCGGCGCCAACGTGCGGACCGAGGCGACCGGGTACGGACTCGTGTACTTCGTGCGTGAGATGCTCGCCGCGCTCGGCAAGAAGCTCGACGGTCGCACGGCGGTGGTGTCCGGTTCGGGCAACGTCGCCATCTTCGCGATCGAGAAGTTGCAACAGCTGGGAGCGACCGTGCTCGCCTGCTCGGACTCGTCCGGCTACGTCCACGATCCAGCGGGCGTCGACGTGGAGCTGCTGAAGCAGGTGAAAGATGTCGAGCGGGGGCGGGTGGGCGACTACGCAGCTCGCCGTCCCGGGGCCCGATACGTCGTGCACGGCAACGTGTGGGAAGTGCCGACCGAGTTGGTGCTGCCGTGTGCCACCCAGAACGAATTGTCGGGACGCGACGCTGCTCGGCTCGTGAGCAACGGGAGCATCCTCGTGGCGGAGGGCGCGAACATGCCCTGCACGCCCGAGGCGGTGGCCACGTTCGCCGCCGGTGGTGTCGCGTTCGCGCCCGGCAAGGCGGCGAACGCGGGTGGGGTCGCCACGTCGGCACTCGAGATGCAGCAGAACGCGTCACGTGACTCGTGGACGTTCGAGCACACCGAGCTGCGCCTCGCCGAGATCATGGCGAACATCCACGACACGTGCGCCAGTACGGCCGACGAGTTCGGCGCACCGGGCGACCTCGTGCGCGGCGCCAACATCGCCGGATTCCAACACGTCGCGACCGCCATGGACGCGCTCGGCCTGATCTGAATCAGTTCTCGGCTATGGAACCCATCTTGTTGTACGACGGTCCGGCTCCCGGGAGCGAGGACTGGACGAACGTCGAGCGCCGGTACCACAGCCCGCTGTGGGACACCGAGGTCGTCACGAACGTCGTCGCCCCGTCGCTGACGCCGGTGCTGCCGGCGGACGGGGGCTGCGGTGCCGCGGTGATCGTCGCACCGGGCGGGGCGTTCGTCGGGTTGTCGATCCGTAGCGAGGGGTTCGACGTCGCCGAGCGCATCGCCGCGGCGGGTATCGCCGCGTTCGTGTTGCAGTACCGGCTGATCCCCGGCGGCGAGGATCCCGTCGCCGAACTCGTGGCGAAGACGGCCGATGGAAGCTTCGACCAGGTGCTCGGTGACATGGAGCGCGTCGCACCACTCGCCGCAGCCGACGCCGAGGTGGCGACACGCCTCGTTCGTGCGCGGGCCGCCGAGTTCGGGGTCGATCCGGCGCGGGTCGGCTTCATGGGGTTCTCCGCCGGCGGCAACGTGACCATGCGTGTCGCTCACGCGTCCGATGCGGCAGCGCGGCCGGACTTCGTCGCTCCGATCTATGCCACGCTGCGGGGGATCGCCGCCGGTGAACCACCGGCAGGCAGCGGGCCGATGTTCCTCGTGGCCGCCACCGATGACGGGCTCGGGCTCGCCAAGGACTCGGTCGAGATCTACGAACGCTGGCGGCGAGCGGGCGTGCCCGTCGAGATGCACCTGTACGCGCAGGGCGGCCACGGCTTCGGGATGCGCACCCAACACCTGCCGTCGGACACGTGGATGGATCGATTCCTCGAGTGGTTCGACGCCGCCGGGCTGCGCCAACCGCGCTGAGCTCGCACAGGGCAGCGAACGCGTGAGCAGTGTGCGGTGAGTAACAGCGGGGACGGACCCCGTTGTTACTCG
>CAZQCP010000162.1:0-2145 GCA_964592115.1 uncultured Ilumatobacteraceae bacterium | reverse complement strand
CGTTGTTACTCGATCGATCCCGAACGCCGATACCCGACCAAGTTGATCAGGAATGCGGGTAGGCTCCGGTCGTGCCTCGGTTCCCCGACACCGTCAACGACATCGCCGCCCGTCTCGTCGCGACGGCGGTCGTTGCCATCGCGCTCGTCACGATCGTCGCCGACGTCGAGTGGCTGACGCTCGTACTCGCCTACGGCTTCGTGGCCCGCGTCATCGCGGGTCCGACGTTCAGCCCGCTCGCTCGGCTGGCGGTCGCGATCGCGCCTCACATCGCGGCGCCAAAGGTCGTACCCGGCCCGCCGAAGCGCTTCGCTCAGGCACTCGGTGCGATCTTCACGGTCACCGCGGCCGTGCTGACGTTCGGGTTCGACGCCTTCGGTGCCGCGCAGGTGCTGCTGGCCGTGCTGATCGTTCCGGCGGCGCTCGAGGCGTTCGCCGGCTGGTGCCTCGGTTGCTGGATCTTCGGGCGCCTGATGCGCGTCGGCCTGATCCCAGCGAGCGTCTGCGCGCAGTGCGACGACATCTGGAGCGTCACCCGCGAGCGGGCGGCGACCTGATCTGCCTCGTTGACGAGCTCGGCCCAGATCGGCGCGCCGGCGGCGGTGTACCGTGCGGCGATGATCCGTCACGTGGTGGTGTTCCGCTGGAAAGCCGACACTGCGCCCGAAGCAGTCGAGGCGGTGCGCGCCGCGCTCGTTGGCCTGCCGGCGCAGATCCCCGCGATCCGCCGCTACGAACACGGTGTTGACGCCGGGCTCGCCGAGGGCAACTTCGACTACGCCGTCGTCGCCGACTTCGACGATCGCGATGCGTTCGTCGAGTACCGCGACCATCCCCGCCACCGCGCCGTCATCACCGAACTGATCGCCCCGCACATCGCCGAGCGCGTCGCGGTGCAATACGAGCTCTGACGAGCCGCAACCGGCCGACCACCAGCTACCTACCGAGAGAGGTGGCGCCGGATCCGGGCGGCGGCGGCGTCAGCGTGGTCCTGCCGAGCCCAGGCCAACCGATGGCGGACGTGGCGAGGTCGGGGAGACGATCGCGCACCGGATCCCAGAACGACGCGTCGCCTGATGCCCCGGGTACGAACAACGACGAGACTGCTGTCACAACCGCCGATTCAACCACGAGCCTGCCGCCGGCCGGGAGTAGGTTGAGGCCATGTCACCGGTGGGGGCCGAGGCAAGGTTGTTCTGTCGTTCGTCACTCAACTTTGCGCCGCGCACGGGGTTCGACGCGGCGGTCACGCTGAGCGTCGACATCCGCGACGGACGCCATGGCGACCTGCCCGGCTGGCGTGAGTGCGGGTTCGAGCTCGTACCGCACGCGTCCGCGGTCGAATCGTGGGACGACGACACGGTGACCGCGATCCATCACGCCGAGATGGAACAGCTGGCGCTGGCGATGACCGGCGCGGACCACGCACTCGTGTCGGGCCACATCATCCGCAACCCCGACGAGGCGGCTCGCCACCAGGACCTCGGGCCGATCACGTTCGTCCATTCCGACTTCGCCGAGAGCTACGACCATCTGATCCGCGAGCGGTACAGGGAGGTCCCAGCCGACGCTCCGGAGGGCGCACTGGCACGCAACGGCATCACCGCCGACGACGTCGCCAGCGCTCGGCGGATGGTGATCCTCCAGTTCTGGCGCAACATCGGACCGGCGAAGATGGACTTTCCGCTGGGGTTCTGTGACGCTCGCACGCTGCGCCCGGACGATGCTCGCCCGATCCCGGTCAACGACTATGCGGGGTCCGGATTCGACTTCGAGGCATTGGCCGTCGTCGCACCGGATCCGCCGGAGCGCTACGAGTGGTACGCGTTCCCCGAGCTTCGCCCCGACGAAGTGGTGGCGTTCCGCACGTACGACTCCGACCTCGTGCGGGCCGGCGAGGTGTTCTTCACCCCGCACTCGGCGTTCCGTGACCCCGACGTCGAGATCGGCCAGCCGGCGCGAGCGAGCATCGAGCTCCGCGCCACCTGCTTGTTCGCTTGATCCGTTCGACCTGACGTGGGATTGCATCCGGGGTCAGACACCAGATGCAACCGCGACGGGTCCGTGGCGCCGGGTCCACCCCATGCCGGCGTTGCATCTGGTGTCTGACCCCGGATGCAATCCCACCAGTCCGGATCAGGGGTG
>CAZQCP010000161.1:2033-5987 GCA_964592115.1 uncultured Ilumatobacteraceae bacterium | reverse complement strand
CGCATCGGTGACGGCCGGCGCGTCGGTGACCGCAGGAGCATCGGTGTTGCTCGGCTGGGCTCCGTCGTCGTCGCTGCCACACGACGCCCCGACGAGGCCGAGCACAGCCACAGCGGAGATCAAGAGACGAGTTGTTCGCGAGCGAGTGGGGTTGCGCATCGCCACACCCTAGTCACGAGTCAACTATTGGGAGGTCATCAGTTGACTACGAAAGCTGCCGTGACTCGCTTCACCAGCACGGAGACCCGTTCTGGGGCAGATTCGTCTCGGAATCCGGAACAAATCTGCCCCAGACGCGCTCCACGCGGTGAGGCCCGGCCCGCGTTGCTCATCCGGCGACGCCGAGCGCGCGGAGCACGAACGCGCTGGTCGCGTCGGCCTCGCGTTCGACGTCGACACCGGCGATCGAACTGGCGCGGTTGATGCACGCGGCCACGAGCGGCAACGCCGTCTCGGCGGTCGAGACGAACGAGCCGTCGGCGGCTCCGTCACGAAGGATCTGCCGGAGCGTGTCTTCCATGGCGTCGACGTGGTGGAGCAGGCGCTGATATGCGTCGGGGGACAGCAGCATCTGCAACGAGCGACCGGGAGGCAGGTGGTTGCGCGAGATGTAGCGCAGCTGGTTGCGGATGTACACGCGCAGCCGCTCGACCGGGCTCTCGGCGGCGGCGAGGTCGGCAAGGAGCGTCTCGCCGAAGCGCGTGACCTCGGCCTCGGTGAACGCCACCACGAGCGCATCCTTGTCGCCGAAGTAGTTGTACATCGTGGTGCGCGACATGCCCGCCGCGGCGGCGACGTCGGCGAGGCTCACCGCGTCGTAGCCCCGCTCGTACACGAGGTCGGCGAACGCCGAGAACACCGCCTCGCGCATGGCTTCGCGATGGGCGGCGACCGACCCTCCCGTCACCTTCGGCATCGTGTCATCGTAGGAGGCCGCGTCGACCGGCGAGCAACGCGGTCGGTCAGCGCGATCGCGACACGACCTCGACACGTCCGCACTTTCACGACATACTGTCGTAATGGCACCGAACACCGGGTCTTCGACCGCGACCACAACCGTGACGTCCTCCTCGAACCTTGGGGACGCGACCGCCGAGGCGGGCTTCGCGGCGGTCCTCAAGGCCGAGACCCAAGACGTGCACGACGCTGCGGAGCGTTCCCCGTACATCGGCCGCCTGCTCGGTGGCGAGCTGCCGATCGCGGAGTATGCCCGCTTCCTCGCCCAGCTGCACGACGTGTACGAGGTGCTCGAACGGGCGGCCGACGCCATGAGCGACGACCCGATCGCCGGCCCGTTCGCAGAACCGGCGCTCACCCGGCTGCCGGCACTGCGCGCCGACCTCACCAGCCTCGCTGGGACCGACTGGCGCTCGCGGTTCGCCCCGACCGAGGCCACGACCACGTTCGTCGAACACATCGCCGACACGTGTTTCACGTGGCCCGGCGGCTTCGTCGCCCACCACTACGTGCGCTACCTCGGCGACCTGTCGGGCGGCCAGATCATGCGCCGCATCCTCGAGCGGGTCTACGGGATCGACGACCACGTGGGCACCAGCTTCTTCGTCTTCGACCACCTCGACAACGGCGTGCAGTTCAAGAAGCGGTACCGGGAACTGCTCGACACCGCGCCGTGGGACGATGCCGAGCAACAGCGCGTCGTCGCCGAGGCGATCCGCGCGTTCGAGCTCAACACCGCGCTGTTCGACTCGCTCGGCTGATCACGTCACGCTGTCCGAACACTGCCGCACCCGGCGGTCACACGCGCGGCGCTCGGCGTCCGGGAACTCGTGCCGCCCGAGCGACGACCATCCTCTCGACAACAACGGTGCACAGAACGGTGCACAGAGAGGACACGTGAAGATGATCAAGTCTCGGATGGTCGCGGCTCGTCGAGGTCTGGTGGCCGCCGTCGGCATCGCCGGCGCGGTGCTCACCATCGGTGCGCCGGCGTCAGCGCACGTCGGAGTCGACGCCGACGAGATGGCCGCCGGTTCGGCGACCGCACTGAGCTTCGGGTTCAGTCACGGGTGCGGCGAATCACCGACGAGCTCCCTGCGCTTCCAGATGCCCGTCGGCGTCAACCGCGCCGTTCCTCACGCCCACGCCGGATGGGACGTGACGGTCGAGACCGAGACGCTCCCCGAGCCGATCGAGGGCGCCCACGGGCAGGTCATCACCGAGCGACCCGCGGTCATCGAGTTCACGGCCCGCGATGGCTTCGAGGTGCCGAACGGCGTGCGCGACGCGGTGACGATCACGGTCACCGCTCCCGAGGAGGAGGGGCTCGTGCACTTCAAGGTCGTCCAGGGGTGCGTCGAGGGGAGCAGCGGCTGGATCGAGGAGTGGGACGGCACCGGTGCCGAACCCGACAACCCGGCACCGTCGGTGATGGTCGTGGCCGCGACCGGCACACACGGCGACGGCGCCGACGCCAGCGATGCCGCGGCACCGTCTGACACCGCGGCACCCGCCGCGACAGTCGCGATCGACGGCGACGCAAGTGACGCTGGTGACAGTGCCGGTTCCACCAACGGCGTCGCCATCGCCGGTGTCGTGCTCGGCGCCGTGGGTGTCGGTGTCGGCACGACCGCGCTCGTGACCAGCCGCCGAAAGTCGTGACGTGACGGACTCCCGGCGCGTCCGCGGCGTCGCACCAGCTGGCGCCTCGGTGGAAGTCAGCCCGCGTCGCGCTCGCCGTCGATCGCCGACAGCCGCACCGGCTCGCTGGGCGAGGGCAATGCTCGGCGCCAACGGCGCGGCCGCCGGGCTGGGACGGCGATCGCCCACAAGAGCAGCACCGAGATCAGCTCGGGCAGGTGGAGTGCCTCGCCGACCAGTGGCACGTTGCCGTTGGCGAGGTCGATCGCCGCGGTGATCGAGAGCGCACCGGCGAGGACCACGGCCACGGGCAGCACGGTCCGCGCCCGCGCCGGGCGCGCGACCACCACGAGGAGGGCCACGGCGTAGGCGATCGAGAACGCACCGAGGTGGCGTCCGTCGTGGACGTTCGGTCCTGTGCCGTCGCTGCCGGCGAGGAGGTCACGCACGGCGAACACGATGATCTCGACGGCCACAACGGCGAGGAGCACACGAACGATCGACCACGTGCTCGCCCGATCGGCCATGGCGGCGAGCTTGCTGACGCGGCGGGAGAGGTCGGGCATGTCCGGCGCCGCGTCGACGGCCAACGTGCGACGCGCCGACTCCGCCCAGGAGCGATACGCGCGGCACGACGGGCACCGTGCCAGGTGTGCGTCGACGAGCGCCTCGTCGATCGCCGGGGCTTCGCCGTCGACGATCGCCGAGATCGCCTCGATGTACCGATCGCATCCCACGTGACGAGTGTCGCTCGTCACTCCCGGAGAGTTCCCGCAGGCTTGGATCGCAGCGACCGCAACGCCCACGATGGAGGGGTGTACGACGACCCCGATCAGCGCGGCGAACTCGCCGATCTCGCGGCGGCCGCCGCCGAGGGCGACTCGAGTGCCGTGGCCGAGCTCGTGCGGCGAACCCAGCCGCTCGTGTGGCGCGTGTGCACCGCGCTCGGTTCGCCGGGCGAGGAGGCCGATCTGACGCAAGAGACGTACCTGCGGGCGCTGCGCTCCCTGCCGTCGTTCCGGGGCGATGCACCGGTCACGATCTGGCTGGCGACCATCGCCCGGCGGGTGTGCGCCGACGACGTCCGGCGGCGCGTCCGCCGCAGGCGGCTGATCGAGCGTTTGAGCGCGTCCACGACCGAGCGCGTGGTGCCCGCGCCGGACCTCGCCGACGATCTGCTCGATCATCTCGCCCCCGATCGCCGCGAGGCGTTCGTGCTCACCCAGCAGGTGGGCCTCAGCTACGACGAGGCGGCAGACGTGATCGGTTGCCCGATCGGCACCGTCCGTTCGCGGGTCGCCCGCGCCCGCGGCGACCTGGTGCGCCTCCTCGCCGCGGCCGAAGCCCGCTGACGCA
>CAZQCP010000161.1:0-1933 GCA_964592115.1 uncultured Ilumatobacteraceae bacterium | reverse complement strand
GACGCAGCCCGCTCACGCCGGCGGCCACAGGCGCTTCACACGATGATCGCCGGGCGCCAACCGCGCAGGTCGTTGAGCACGCACAGCCGGTCGGCGGCGCGCACGTCGCTTGCGGTGAACGATCGTTCGGCCAGCTCGCCGCGCTCGATGGCGACGTGCCGGGCGATCCCGGCGAGACCACCGTCGCCGAGTGGGGGGCACCACCACCGGCCGTCGGCGTGGACCGCCAGGTTGGCGATCGTCGTCTCGATCACGTTGCCGTGTTCGTTGACGAGGATGACGTCGTCGACGTCCGGGTGCCGCTCACGCGCCGCCGCGAAGTGGCTGCGGGCGGTCGTCTTGTGGCAACACAGCGGGTCGTCGGAACGGGTCACCACTCGATCGATGGCGAGCCGCACCGGCGCATCCCCACCGTCGACGAACTCCTCTCGGGTCACCGTGTTCGTGCCATCGGGGTCGAGCACGATCCGCACCCGTTCGGCGCGGATCCCGGAGAGCGGTTCGAGCGCGGCGAGGCGGGCGAGGAGGTCGTCAGGATCGAACGGGATGCCGAACCAGACGGCCGACGCCGCGAGCCGGGCGACGTGCAGGTCGGCGTGGCGCAGGCCGGACTGATCGAGACGAAGCGTCTCGAGCAGCGAGAGGTCCGGCAGGCGTCGGCGCAAGATGCGCGTCTTGGCCTCGACCTCGTGGTCTTCGTCGACGGCCGACGAGGACCACGTGATCCCGGCTCCCGCGCCGTACTCGAACGTCGAGGTCGCAGCGTCGAGCACGGCGGTGCGTATCGGCACGGAGAACACCGCCCGCGGCTCGGTCCCGCGAGGTGCGAGCACGCCGATCGCACCGCAGTAGACACCGCGTGGGTCGACTTCGAGGTCGGCGATCGTCGCCATCGCCGCCAGCTTCGGCGCGCCGGTCACCGAGCCACAGGGGAACAGCGCGGTCAACACGTCGACGAGGCGGGTGTCACCGGCCACGGCGGCGGTGATCGTCGACGTCATCTGCCACACCGTCTCGTAGCGTTCCAGCGAGAACAGTTCGGGAACCTCGACGCTGCCGATGCGGGCGATGCGTCCGAGATCGTTGCGCAACAGGTCGACGATCATCACGTTCTCGGCGCGGTCCTTCTCCGAGGCCAGCAGGGCTCGCCCGGCGGCGATGTCGTCGGCAGCGCGAGGGAGCCGGTTCGCCGTCCCCTTCATCGGCCGACAGGTGAGGCGATCACCCCGCCACTCGAAGAACAGCTCCGGAGAAGCCGACACGACCACGGCGTCGTCCATCTCGATATAGGCGCCGAACTCGCAGCTCTGCGCAGCCAGCAACTCGGCATAGAGGTCGATCGGCGTGCCGGCGAACCTGCCGTCGAACCGGTCGCACAGGTTCGCCTGGTACACATCTCCGTCGGCGATGTGCGCACGGATGACCTCGACGGCCTCCGTGTAGGGCAGGCGGTTGGCACGCCGCCGCACCGTCCCGCTCTTCGGCCCGCTTGTCAGCTGCTGCGACGCCGGGCGAAGGGGCAGCGCCGCGACACGCTCACGGAACGACTGCCACCACACGAACGGGGTCCCGTGCGGCGGCCGCGGCGCGGTGCGCATCGCCCGATCGAACGCGGGCGCCGCCTCGTAGGCGATCACGACCACCACCCACTCGGCGTGATGGCGGGCGCGCTCGTCGGCCGCGGCGACGGTCTTGACCACGTCGTCGAGCGCGTCGGCGCGGCCGGACGACACCGCGTCGTCGAAACGCCAACACGATCCATGCAGGCGTCGATCGTCGAGGCGGATCACGACGACATCTCTACCGCAACTTCGGCGCCAGGCGCCCGACTGATTGCATCCGGGGTCAGACCCCACATGCAACAGCACACATGATGTGGCCCGGCCTGGCGCTGGTGCGCGGTTGCATGTGGGGTCTGACCCCGGATGCAATC
>CAZQCP010000160.1:0-6061 GCA_964592115.1 uncultured Ilumatobacteraceae bacterium | reverse complement strand
GGATGCCAACCGAGCGGACGGCGACGACGTCCACGACGAGCGGGCGATCTTCGCCTCGACCGGCACCCAGGCGCGGCGCGGCACGTTCGGGCCCGGTGGTGGCGTCGGCATCCCGGTGGAGAAGTCGGACAACTTCGGCCAGACGTTGCGTCGCCTTGGCGAGATCCTCGGCCACGAGCGGCGCTGGCTGTATCTCGTCCTCGCGCTCGTGGTCGGCAGTGTGACGCTGATCGTGATCGGTCCGAAGTTGCTCGGCGGCGCCACCGACATCATCGTCAGCGGCGTCGCCAGCGATAGCGGCATCGACTTCGGCGACCTGCACCGCAAGCTGCTGCTCGTCGCAGCCGTCTACCTCGTCGCATGGCTGCTCGGCTACGGCCAGTCGTACGTGCTCGCCGGCGTCGTCCAACGCTCGATGTACGGCCTGCGCGAGTCGGTCGAGCACAAGCTCAACCGGTTGCCGCTGAGCTACATCGACCGCCAGGCGCGGGGCGATCTGTTGAGCCGGGTCACGAACGACATCGACAACCTCGCCCAGAGCTTGCAGATGACCGTCAGCAACATCTTGACGTCGATCCTCACGATGATCGGCGTGGCGGTGATGATGTTCGTCATCTCGCCCCTGCTGGCGGTGATCGCGCTGACGACGGTGCCCGTGTCGCTGTGGCTGATGAAGTTCATCGGCGGCAAGGCGCGGCCACGGTTCATGGCGCAGTGGCGTCACACCGGCAACCTCAACGCCCAGGCGGAGGAGGTGTTCACCGGCCACGCGATCGTCAAGAGCTTCGGTCGCCAGCGTGAGGTCGAGGCCAGGTTCAGCGACGACAACGACCGTCTCTACGACGCCAGCTTCAGCGCCCAGTTCATGTCCAGCCTGATCCAGCCGGCGACGATCTTCATGGGCAACATCCAATACATCCTGATCGCCGTCGTCGGTGGCCTGCGCATCTCCAGCGGTGCGATCTCGATCGGTGACATGCAGGCGATGATCCAGTACGCCCGGCAGTTCTCCCAGCCGCTGACGAACCTGGCCTCCATGGCGGCGACGTTCCAGTCCGGCATCGCCTCGCTGGAGCGCGTGCTCGAACTGATCGACGCCGACGAGGAGTCCGTCGAGCCGGAGGCGACCGTCGACCCGCCCGCCGTGCGCGGTCGCGTGGCGTTCGACGACGTGTGGTTCTCCTATCGCTCCGACCAGCCGCTGATCGAGGACTTGAACGTGGTGGCCGAGCCGGGTCAGACCGTTGCCATCGTCGGCCCGACCGGGGCCGGCAAGACGACGCTCGTCAACCTCATCATGCGCTTCTACGAGGTCGATCGGGGCGCGATCAGCCTCGACGGCCGCGACATCACCACGATGCCGCGGCGCGAGCTGCGTTCGAAGATCGGCATGGTGCTGCAGGACACGTGGCTGTTCGGCGGCACGATCCGGGAGAACCTGCGCTACGGGAATCCGCAGGCGACCGACGAGCAGATCTACGAAGCGGCCCGGGTCACCTACGTCGACCGTTTCGTGCACTCGCTGCCCGACGGGTACGACACGGTGATCAACGACGAGGGCGACAACGTGTCGGCGGGTGAGAAGCAGCTGCTGACGATCGCCCGTGCCTTCCTCGCCGACCCGTCGATCCTGATCCTCGACGAGGCGACGAGCTCGGTCGACACCCGCACCGAGGTGTTGATCCAAGAGGCGATGAACGCGCTGCGCGCCCAGCGCACGAGCTTCGTCATCGCTCACCGGCTCTCGACGATCCGTGGCGCCGACGTGATCTTGGTGATGGAGCAGGGCCGCATCGTCGAGCAGGGCAACCACGACGATCTGCTCGAACAGCGCGGCGCCTACTTCCGCCTCTACAACGCCCAGTTCGCCGGCCAGACGACGTGAGTTGCTGACCGCCGCCCGTGCCGCGCCCCTGTGGCCGCTCCGTCACGCCGCGGCGGGAAGCGGTCACGGTTCGGTGACGGCGCCAGCGGACTCGCGGTGCATGTAGGCGGCCAGCTCGGTGCGCGATCGCACGCCCGACAAAGGGCTCGGCAGCGCTGCTCACGGCGACCAGTATGACGACGCGGGGACCCACACGGCGTCCCCACCCGATGGGCCGTCGGCCCACGAGCTGGAGGAGACGAGGTGTAGGAGCGCGGTGGGATGGGTAGTCACGGCCCATGTTCGGAGTACGTGGTCTCGCCCGCACGATGCTGTCGGGGATCTTCCTCCTCGGGGGGTTCAGCGCTTGGAAGCGCGCTCGCGATCTGGCGCCGAAGGCGGAGCGTCTCGCCGGTCCCCTCCGTGACGTCACCGGTCTCCCGATCGACGGCTCACAGCTCGTGCGAGTCAACGCCGGGATCCAGATCGGCGCCGGAACGCTGTTCGCGCTCGGCTTCCAACAGCGCGTCATGGCGCTCGTGGTCGCCGGCACCCTCGTGCCCACGACGCTCGTCGGGCATCCGTTCTGGGAGATCGACATCGAGGGGGATCGTTCGCAACAGCGCATCCACTTCCTGAAGAACCTCGGTCTGGCCGGCGGGCTCCTGTTCGCCGCGCTCGATACGGGGGGCCGGCCGTCGGTCTTCTGGCTCGGCCGGCGTAAGGCAGGCGAGCTCGCGGAGTCGATCGGCGCCGTCACGTCTCGCTGACGGCGCAGGCTCGAGCCGCCGCGGGAGCCGTCGCGGTGACCGCCGCGGTGAATTGTCACACCGGTGCCAGGCACCCGTGTGACATCGACGGCGGTAGGAAGGACGGATGGAAGGTTTCGTCCATCCCGACTTCGGCGCCGTCACCGAGAAGATGATCCACCTGATGGACAAGCGCCGCGCCCGTGGCGGCATGGCCGTCGCCGTCTATCACCACGGTGAGCTCGTCGTCGACGCCTGGCTCGGTGAGCGCGACGCCGACGGCGACCGGTGGGAGCGCGACACGATGGCGATGAGCTTCTCCACCACGAAGGGGGTCGTCGCCACGGTCGTCCACCGGCTCGTCGATCGCGGGTTGCTCGACTACGACATGCCGGTCGCGACGTACTGGCCCGAGTTCGCCGCCGGCGGCAAGTCGTCCGTCACATTGCGTCACCTGCTCACGCACCAGGCCGGATTGCACAACGTGCGCGCCCTGGCCGCCGACACCGAAGCCATCCTCGACTGGGAGGGGATGGTCGCGCTGCTCGCGGCAGCCGAGCCGGCGTGGGACATCGGTACCCGCTCGGGGTATCACGCGCTCACCTATGGATGGCTCGTCGGTGAGGTCATTCGCCGCGTGACCGGGCTCAGCGTCAACGAGGCGGTGCAACGCGAGATCGTCGAGCCGCTCGGGCTCGACGGGATGTACGTCGGTGCGCCGGTCGACGTCCGGGGCCGCATCGCCCAGCTGCTCGTCGACCCCAAGGCGGCTGCACGACTCCTCGCCACGTTGCGGTCGGCATCGCGCTTCGCCAAGTACGCGCCGCTGTACGAGGCGCTCGTCGTCGACGACATCCTCGACGTGTCGACGACCGACCACATCCACGACGCCGAACTACCCGCCGCCAACGGTGTGTTCACGGCTCGTTCACTGGCGCGGATGTACGCCGCGCTGGCGACGCCCGATGCGTTCGACGGTCCCTCGCTGCTGTCGCCGGCCACGCTCGCCGAGGCGACGCGCATCCAGACGACGCTCGGCCCTGACGGCGACGGGCACAGCGGCGAAGTCGTCGGGCGCGACGCGGCGGTGATGATGAACATGCGTTGGCGGCTCGGGTACCACCTCGCCGGCACGACCGCCGGAATCCTGCCGCACGGCTTCGGGCACTTCGGCTTCGGTGGGTCGGGCGCGTGGGGCGACCCCGACTCCGGGCTGGCGGTGGCGATGGTCCTCAACCAGGTCGCCGGCACCCCCTTCGGGGACACCCGGTTGCTGCGCGTCGGCGGCGCCGCCGTGCGCGCCGCCAAGCATCGCTCGTAGCGAGGCCGTCCTCGTCCCGATCTCGGTCGAGATGTTCTCGCGTACCGGGACGATTCCTACCGAGATCGTCGGGAGGGGTGATGTCAGCGCGCGGGTGCGGCGGCTGGCGCGGAACCGGTTGCCGGGGCGAGCCCGCGGGTGGCGGCGGCATCCTCGTCGCGCACGAACCACGACACGAACACCGACGGGATCATGATCAGCCCGACCGACAAGAACCCCCAGCGATATGCCGTGAGCTGCTCGGCGGCCGTCGGATCGGGGCCGGAGTGGCCGATGACGGCGGCGATCACGGTCGCTGCGAGCGCGACGCCGGCCGCGTAGGAGATCTGTCGCTGGGTGTTGAAGATGCTCTGGGCGCGGCCCATGTCCTGCATCGAGATCGTCGCCAGGCCGGCCGTCTGGAGCGACACGAACACCATGCCGACCGCGAACCCGCGGAGCAGCGAGAAGCCGGCGATCACGCCGAGCGGTGTGCTCAGCCCGGTGGTCGCGTAGGCACACGTGGTCGCCGCGGTCAGCGCGGTGCCGACGATCATCAGCCGCCGCGGGCCGACGACCCGGTACAACCGCTGGCCGACCAGGTTGGACAGCAAGAAGATGCCGAACGCCTGTGGCGACTGGGCGACGCCGCTCTCGAACGCGCTGTAGCCGCGCAAGGTCTGCATGTAGAGCGGGAGGACGAAGATCATCCCGAAGAACCCGGCGTAGAGACCGATCGAGGCGACGTTGACGGTACGGAACAGGTGATCGCGGTAGAGGCGGAGCTCGAGGATCGGTTCGGCGATGCGGAGCTCGATCACGATCAACGCAGCCATGCCGAGCGCTCCGCCGATGCCGAACGCGAGCGTCTTCGCCGAAAGCCATCCCGCTTCCGGACCGATCGAGAGCGTGTACAGCAGCGCGGCGACCGATCCGGCTGACAAGACGAAGCCGGCGAGGTCGAAGCGGCCCGGCGAGGTGAGCACCGTCTCGTCGAGCCAGGCGATCGCCACGGCGATGCCGACGACGCCGATCGGTCCGTTGATCAGGAAGATCCAGTGCCACGACACCGAGTCGACGATGATCCCGCCGAGCATCGGTCCGGTCGCCGGTGCGAGCACCGCCACACTGAGCACGCCGATCGAGGCCTTCGCCCGCTCCTCGACGGGGAACGCCCGGAAGAGCATCGTGCCGCCGATCGGGGTCACGAGGCCGGCGCCGACACCTTGCAGCACGCGGGCGAGCACGAGTTGGTCGAGCGTCTGGGACAGACCACACAGGAGGGATGCGGCGACGAAGAGGCCGAGTGACCAGACGAAGATGCGCTTCGTGCCGAAGCGGTCGCCGAGCCAACCGGCGGCCGGGATGACCGCGGCGAAGCTCAACAGGTATCCGACCGCGATCCACTCGACCTCCGTCGGAGAGATTCCGAAGTCCTTCGCCATGGTCGGCAGCGCGACGTTGACCATCGTCCCGTCGATGATCGTCATGAACAAGGCGATGATGTACACGGTCATCACCTTCGAGGGGTACGTCATCCCCGCCGACGCTACGTGACGGTGCCGGGGACTCGGGAGTTCGGTTGCACCTGTCCCCACGGGACACCCTGGCGAAACTCGATGGGATTTGGTTGGCGCGTGCGCGAGTCTCACGACGAATCGCCTGCCAACCTGTCGTCACCATGGGTCCGTCGTCCAGCTCACTGCGCCGCGCCGCGGCGGATGCCATCGTGCACAGTGGGCGGTTGACGTACCCCGACTCGCTGCCGATCACCCCACGGCGCGAGGAGGTCGTGGCGGCGATCCGCGAGCACCAGGTGATCGTGGTCGCGGGGGAGACGGGTTCCGGCAAGAGCACCCAGCTGCCGAAGATGTGCCTCGAGGCGGGCCGCGGCGTCGACGGGATGATCGGGCACACCCAGCCGCGCCGCGTTGCTGCGCGCACCATCGCCGAGCGCGTCGCCGCCGAGCTCGGCTCTCCGCTCGGTGGCGATGTCGGGTACGCGGTCCGCTTCACGGATCAGGTCGGCGCGGCGACGCTCGTGAAGGTGATGACCGACGGGATCCTGCTCGCCGAGATCCAGCGCGACCGGATGCTGCAGCGCTACGACACGCTGATCATCGACGAGGCGCACGAGCGCAGTCTCAA
>CAZQCP010000159.1:4073-6169 GCA_964592115.1 uncultured Ilumatobacteraceae bacterium | reverse complement strand
GGCTGTTCGAGCGGTGCCATGTGGCCGGCTTCGGCGATCGTGACGAGGTCGGCGGCGGGCACGAGCTCGAGCCAGCGCTCGGCATAGACGGGCTCGATCAGCTTGTCGCTCTCACCCCACACGAAGAGGGTCGGCGCGGTCAGGCGATAGATGCGCTTGGACAGCCGCCGGTTGGGGATCGGGAACAGCAGCTTGCCGGCGGTGCCGAGCTGGCGGGCGTTGCGGATGAAGAACTCGACGAGCGCTTCGGGGTCGCTGAAGTCGGCGCCACCGGTGAGCACACCGGCGCCCACCGCGGGATCGTGGAACAGCAGCGCCGGCAGGTCGAACGGGAGCGTGCCGAAGATGTCGGGGATCGGGTGATCGTCGAGCCACATGCCCGCCGGCGCGATGAGCGACAGCGATGCGGCGCGCCGGTTGTCGACCGAGGCCATCTCGGCGGCGATCATCCCGCCCATCGAGTGACCGACGAGGTGGGGGCGATCGAGGCCGAGGGCGTCGGCGCAATCCCAACCGTGGAGCGTGAAGTCGAGCATGTCCTCGAGCAGCTCCTCGCCGACCGAGTCGCCGTAGCCGGGGAGCGCTGGCGCGTACACGGTGAACGACTCGGCGAGGCGTGCGAGGAACGGATCCTCGGCACCGAACAGGCCGCCGGCACCGTGGAGGAACAGCACGTCGGGCCCGGAGCCGCCGTGGAACACGTGCACCGACGTGCCCTTGCGCGTCTCGATCTGTCGCGACTCGAGCCGGATGGCGTCGAGCGCGGTCACGACGCCAGCTCCGAACGAGCCTGTCCACCGACCGTGTCGAGCGGGTCGAGGCGGCTGTCGAGTGGCTTGCACCACCAGCGGTCGTCGTTGTCGTACTCGGGCCACATGTTCTGCAGTCGCGGCATCACCTTGTCGGCGAAGCGCTGCGTCGAGTAGCGGGTCTTCCAGTCGGGCATGTTGCCGACGTGGAAGAGGCCGAACACGGTGCCGATGCGCAGGTTGCGGATCATGTCCTCCATGCGGTCGCGCACCGTGTCGGGTGACCCGGCGATGACATGCCCGCCCTCGACGAGGTCCTTCCACGTGAGCGACGAGAACTGACGTTGCGCCGCCGAGGTGAGCTGGCTCAGCGCGCCGGCCTTGAGCGTCTTGATCGTCCTGTAGCCGGGCGCGTCGGCGAAGCCCGGGTACACGTGCAGGCACCGGTTGTAGAAGTACAAGATGTGCTCGGCGTAGAGCTCTTCCGCCTCGGCGTCGGTGTCGGCCACGCAGATCGTCTGGGCGAACGATGCTCGGTACGGCGACTCGTCGACACCGTGATGCGCAACGCGGTCCCAGTAGCCGTCGAGCAACGCCTTGCCGGCGAGGTAGCCGCCGAACGACAAGAACGAGTAGTTGTACTCGTGCTCGACGCAGAAGTCCCACGTCTCGATCGAACCGCCACCCGGGATGTAGATCGGCGGGTGCGGCTGCTGGATCGGCTTCGGCCAGCAGTTCACGTAGCGCAACTGGTTGTACTTGCCGTCGAACGCGAACGGCTCGGTCTCGCGCCACGCGCGCATGATCAGGTCGTGGTTCTCCGCGTACTTGTCGCGGGTGAGGGCGGGGATCTGGCCGTAGCAGTAGTTGGTGTCCATCGACGTGCCGACCGGGAAGCCGGCCACCAGCCGGCCGCCGGAGATCACGTCGAGCATCGCGAACTCCTCGGCCACGCGGATCGGTGGGTTGTACAAGGCGATCGAGTTCCCGATCACGCAGATCGCCGCCTTCGACGTGCGGCGCGCCAACCCGGCGGCGATGATGTTCGGCGACGGCATCAGGCCGTAGCCGTTCTGATGGTGCTCGTTGACGCCGATGCCGTCGTAGCCGAGGGAGTCCGCGAACTCCAGCTGGTCCATGTATTCGTGGTACACGCGGTGACCCTCGACGGGGTCATAGAGCGCCTGGTCGATGTCGACCCACACGGAACGATGCTTCTCACGGAAGTCGTCCGGCATGTGCGGCCACGGCATGAGGTTGAACCACACGAACTTCACAAGCACCCCTTCCCCCGAAGAGTTCGACCGAACGGCCGAGTGGCGATCTTTCTATCAAAACCTGCGATGA
>CAZQCP010000159.1:0-3973 GCA_964592115.1 uncultured Ilumatobacteraceae bacterium | reverse complement strand
GGGCACGTCAGGGGAGCGGTTGGACGATGGCGGTGATGGCGTTGAGGAGTCGCTGGCGGAGGCTGCCGTCGTTGCCAGTCGCGCGGGCTGCGCCGAGAACCAGCCCGGCAAGCAATTCGACGGTGCCCGGGATTTCTACTGGTGGCATGCCGGTGTCAGCGACGGTGTCGGCGACGATGCGCATCATGGCTGCGTGCTCGGCGGCGATGCTGTCACGGGTGGCGGGATCGAGATCGGGGAGGGCTTCGATGAGCGGGCGGACGAGGTCGTGTTCCGGCGTGCTGGCCCAGTCGAGGTAGGTGAGCGCCCACCGGTGGAGCCGCTCGGTGGGGGTGCCGGGTGGACCGGTGGCGATCTTCCAGGCATCGATGGTGGTGGGGATGGTGCGGTGGAACCACTCGACGAGGAAGTAGGTCTTGTCGGGCACGTAGCGATAGAGGGAGTTGCGGGCGAGGCCGATCTCGGTGGCGATGTCGGCGAGGCTCACATTGCGGTAACCACGTTCGATGAACAGCGAGACGGCGGCGTCGAGCGCGGCGGCGCGCTGGAGGGCGACGTGTTCTGCGACGGTGTCGGCGTTGATCCGAGGCATCGGTGGCTCAGATTGCCACGTGCAGCCGCAGCTGTCCGTCCTCGAGATGGAGGTGCCGGTCGGCATGCGCGAGCGCGACCGTGTCGTGGGCGACGATGAGCGTCGCGAGTCGGCGTTCGTGGGTCGCGGTGGCGAACATTTCGGCGACGCTGGCGGCGCGTTCGGGGTCGAGTGAGGCGGTCGGTTCGTCGGCGATCAGGATGCTCGGCTGGGCCATCAGGGCGCGGGCGATCCCGACGCGTTGACGTTCCCCGCCGGAGAGCTGGTGGGGGAGCTGGTCGGCACGTCCGGTGAGGCCGACAGACGCGAGGAGCTCGCGGGCGCGTGCGCGACTGGCTCGGGCATGTTCGCCGCGGACGTGTCCGACGAGCTCGAGTTGCTCGATCGCGGTGAGCGACGGGAACAGGTTGGCGGACTGGTACACGAACGCGATGTGGTCGCGGCGCATCCGGGTGCGGGCACTGTTCCGCATCTCCGCGGTCGGTTCGCCGGCGATGGTGACGGTGCCCGCGTCGGGGTGGCGGAGTAGTCCGGCGATCGTGAGCAGAGTGGACTTGCCGGACCCGGATCGGCCGGAGATCACGGTGAGCTCTCCTGGATGCAGGTCGAGGTCGAGGTGGTCGAGGATCGTGCGCGTGTCGGACCCGTCTGGGAACGAGACGCTGACGTCGCGCAGCGACAGCACAGGCTCGACGGATGTGTGGTCGGTCATGGTTCGGCCCCCAAGGCGATCGCCGGTTCGATGCTCGTGATGCGGCGGAACGCGACGAGGCTGCCGGCGATGCCGGCGACGACGAGACCGATCGCCGACAGGGCGACATCGCGAGGATCGAGCTCGACCGGGGCGTCGCCGTTGGAGAGCACCGCGACCACTGCGATCCCCACCGCGACGCCGACGACGGTGGCGGCGACGACGAGGACGGTCATCTGTCCCACCCCGTCGCGGACGACGTAGGCGTTCGATGCGCCCATCGCCTTCAGCAGCCCGATCTGTCGCGTGCGTTGCACGGTCAACACGGTGAAGAACGCGCCGATGACGAGCGCGGAGATCACGAGCAGGAACCCGCGGATCAGGGTCATGGTCGCGGTCTCTGCGCTGTATCCCGGCGACCCGGCATACGCCTGCGACTTCGTGAGCACATCGACCGCTGCGGTCGCGCCGAGCATGTCCCAGTCGGTCGATTCGGGCCCGGAGAGTGCGATCGCCGAGAAGCGGCCCCCTGCGTCACCGCCGTAGTTCAACGACTGCCACGTCGCCAGCGACACGAACGCGATCGGCGCGTGGCCGTACGTGCCTGCGAACGTGAACCCCAGCACCGGGAGCTCGACACTCGATCCGCCGATCGAGTAGAGGTCACCGATCTTGACGCCATCACGTTCCAGTTCGCTGCTCAGCACGAGTCCCGGTGGGCCGGCGAGCGCTTCCCGGGCGTCTGCCCGTTCGACGAGAAAGCTGTCAGCCGGGACGCCGAACAGGGCCAGGTCCAGGCTCGGTCCGCCTTCGGTAGCCGCTGCGTTCGCGAACGATACGCCGAGCGGCGAAGCCTCCACGCCGTCGACCGCGCTGAACACCGCCAGCGCGTCCTCGCTCAGCGTCGAACGGCTGAACGTCGATTGCGCGCCGGGCGCGAACGCGAGTCGTGACGCCGGCATTGCCCGGAGGCCCGAGATGCCGTCGGTCACCAACCCGGTGGCCAACCCGGACAGCACTGTCGTGAGCAACGCGACGAGCGCGATCACCGCACCAAGTAACGCGAACCGTCGGGCGCCGCGACGCAGGTCACGCCAGCCCAGGAACACTGCCGCCTCCGATTGATATCGACGTCATGTCGGCAAGATATCGACAAAGTGTCGACAAGTGGCGCGGGGCGTCGTCGATCGGCGGCGAGCGTTGCGCGCCTCGATCTCGGTCGGAACTTTCGCGCTGTCCGGGAAGATTCCGACCGAGATCGAGGCTGGCGTCGCCCGGCACAGGCTCGACGTTGATCGGGTCAGCTGACTTCGACGGGCACGACCCACATCGTCGCGAGGACGTCGGGATCGGCGATCAGCTCGATCTCGCGCACGACGCTCTCATCGACGTGGAATGCGAAGGCGACCCTGACGGTGCTGCCAACGATCCACGCCGCGCCGAGCTCGCCGTCGATCGTGACCGGCGCTGCACCCTGTGCGCCGTCGAATCGTGCGGCGACGGCCGCTGCGCCGTCGAACACGGGTGGCGCACCAAGCCGCTGACCGGCCCGATCGGCGTACATCACCGCGTCGGGAGCGAGCAGCGACAGCAAGGTCGTCATCTCGCCGCCGCGTGCGGCCGCCAGGAAGGCTTCGACCACGCCCTCGCGCTCAGCGCGCGCCACCTGCTCGGCGACCGGTTCGGGAGCGCCTTGGACCTTGCGTCGCGCCCTGCTGGCGAGCTGCCGCACGGCCGTCTCCGAGCGGCCGAGAACGGCGCTGATCTCGTGGAAGGGGTAGCCGAACACGTCGTGCAACACGAACGCCGCCCGTTCGGCTGGGCCGAGCGTGTCCAGCACGGTCTGCATCGCTGCCCCGACCTGCTCGGCGAGGAGCGCATCGGCCTCCGGATCGGACTCGTGATCGACGCTCGGCAGTGAATCCGCTTCTGCGCGCGACCTGGTGTGGCGCTTGCGGAGGAGATCGAGGCACAGCCGGGTGACGACCGTGGTCAGCCATGCCGGGGGGTCGTCGATGTCGTCGGCCGCGGACAGCCGCAGCCATGCCTCTTGGACCACGTCGTCGGCATCCGCGTTCGACCCAAGAATCCGCGCCGCGATGGCGGTGAGCCGTGGTCGCTCAGCCTCGAGTCCGGAAACGTCCATCTCGATCACACCGTCTCGATCACACCGTCTCGACGTCTGCCAGGCTCGAATCGTGACATCCGTAGCCGCGTGTCACGTTCTTCTGGCGGCGCACGTCAACAGCGTATGAACAACTTCGAGAACATCGTGTACACCGTCAGCGACCTCGCCACCGCCAAGGCGATCCACAGCGCCCTCCTCGGCGGTGAACCCCACACCGACCAGCCCTACTACGTCGGGTTCAACACGGGTGGCGTCGAGATCGGACTCACGCCGAAGTCACCAGAAGCGCCGACCGGCGCGGTCGCCCACATCCGCGTCGACGACCTCGATGCCGCGCTCGCCGACGTCCAGGCCGCCGGAGCGACGCTCGCCAGCGAACCCCGAGTGGTTGCTCCCGGCACGCGGGTGGCAACGGTCACCGACACCGACGGCATCACCCTCGGCCTGATCGAGCACTCCGCCAGCGAATCCTGAGTCGTCCGCGTCGGCCGGACCGAGCCGTCACCACCCGATTGCATCCGGGGTCAGACACCACATGCAATGGCACACGTGGCACTGGCCG
>CAZQCP010000158.1:1927-6226 GCA_964592115.1 uncultured Ilumatobacteraceae bacterium | reverse complement strand
TTGCCGCTGGCGATCGAGATCGCCGCCGCCCGGACGCGCACGATGCCCATCGCCGAGATCGTCGAACGCCTCGACGCCAGCGTCGACGTGCTCACCCGGCGGACGTTCCGCGGTGATCCGCGGCACCGCAGCGTGACGGAGACGATCCGCTGGTCGTACGAACTGTTGACGCCGGGCGCCCGCCAGCTCCTCGCCGAACTGTCCGTGTTCTCCGGCCCGTTCCTGCTGCGCAGCGCCCGAGCAGTCACCGCCACCCCGGGCGACTTCGATGACCGGATCGATGAATTGATCAGCGCGTCGCTCGTCGTGGCCGACACGGCCGGCACCTCGACGCACCTCCGGTTGCTCGACACCGTCCGGCGGTTCGCCCGCGATCGGCTGCGCGAGCGTGGCGAGCTCGAACGGACCTCCGACCGCTTCGTGGACTACGTGATCGCCTCGACCCGCGCGCTCATGTCCGACGCCGAGACGGCGTGGCGATCCGGCCTCGTGAGCGATGTCGTTGCATCGTTCGACGACATCGCCGAAGCGATGCGGTGGTGCCTCGCCAATGACGACGATCCGCGGCGCGCCTATCGCCTCACCGCGCCGCTGTGGACCGTCGTCCACCAGGCGCATGCCGACGATGTGGTCGACCTGTTGCGGCGGTTGTTCGAGCGATTTCCTCACGAGGAGTCGCGCGGTGCCGCCTACGCACTCGTCGTGCTCGCTACCGCCGAATACGTCACCGGCAACCCCCAGCGGGCACTCGACATCGCCGAGCCGCTCGCCGTCCGATACGCCGACGACGACATCGTGGCGGTGCTCCTCCAACGCATCCTCGGACAAGCGCGCAATGCTGGGGGCGATCTTGCCGGGGCGAGCACAGCCTTCGCTGCCGGCGCCCGGATCGCTGGCCAGCTGGGCATGGCAGCGCTGGCGCAGGAGCAGCGCACAGCGGGCGCCGTCGTCACGGCCGACGGCGGTGACCTCGCCGCCGCGCTCGACGCCGTCGACCAGGTCATCGACGATGCGGCGGCGAGCGCTTCGCCGCTCACCGGGAGTTGGGCGGCGACGGTCCGCGCCTGGCTGCTCGTTCGACGCGATCCGCGACAGGCATTGCAGGCCAGCGAGGCCGCGCTGGCGGTCGCCCGCGAGCTCGACTACCCGATCGCCATCGCCGTCGATCTGCGCACCCGCGCGTACGCATCGATGCTGCTCGGCGACCTCCCCGCCGCCCGCGCCAGCGTGTCCGAACTGCTCGACGAGTTGCTCGACCGCGGCGCGCTCTCCAACGTACGGCTCGTTGCCGACGCGGCCGCGGCGCTCGCGTTCCGCGCTGGTCACCCGGGCTGGGAGCAGCTCGCTGCCACCGCCCGCTCGCTCCCGATCACGACGCTGGCGGGAGCCGACTTCGAGCTGATCCCGCTGCCGGCGACGAACGTCGACCCACTCCCCCGGCACCACGTGGTCAACGTGATCCGCAGCCTCCTCGGCGAGCTCGCCGTGACATACCCGGCGCTTCCGGCATCGACGAGCGCCAACGGGGCTGTGGGCGCGGCGACGATCCGTCGACTCGGCGACGTGTACGAGTTCGACTTCGGTGGACGAGCGGTGACCGTGCGCACGTCGAAAGGCCTCGTCGACATCGTCGGCCTGGTCGGTGCCGCGGGCGGCGAGGTTCACTGCCTCGACCTCGCCGACGCCGGCGTACAGGCTGCGTCGACGGGCGAGGTGATCGACGCCACGGCCCGGCGGCAGTACGAAGCGCGCATCCGCGACCTGCAGGCCGACATCGACGACGCCGAGCACGACAACGACTACGCCCGCGCCTACCGCCACCAGGTCGAGCTCGACGCGCTGATCGACCACCTCAGCGCGGCACTCGGCCACGGTGGCGCGACGCGTCAGGCGGCGGGCACCACCGAGCGAGCCCGCTCGGCGGTCACCCATCGGATCCGCGCCGCCGTGCGCCAGATCGACAAGCTCCACCCGTCACTCGGCAACCACCTCACCCACGCGATCCGCACCGGCACCTACTGCAGCTACCGCCCCGAGCATCCCGTGACCTGGACCATCCACGACGAATGAGCAACGGGCGGGGACGGGCCCCTTGCCGTTGCTCATTCCGCTCACGCCATCGAGATCGCCGCGGCCCGCCACTATGGTGGGGCACGGCCGCAACTGGCGCTGCAAGGTGGACGACCACCGGGGAGCGGCCCGATCACCGACATGCCGTGCGCCTGGGCGAAACTGACCCGGGAGGCACGTATGCAACAGACCGAACTGATGGACGGCGCCAAGCTCGCCGCCACGATCCTCGCGAACACACGCCAGCGGGCGGCAGATGTCGCGACACGACTCGGCCGGCTGCCCTGTCTCGCCACCGTTTTGATCGGCGACGATCCCGCGTCCGCGACGTATGTCCGGATGAAGCAGAAGCGCAGCCACGATCACGGCATCGACTCCCGCCACGTCGCCCTCCCCGAGTCGACGACGACCGCCGAAGCGGTCGCCGCCGTGGAAGCGCTGTCCGCCGATGGCACCGTCGATGGCATCCTCGTGCAGCACCCGGCTCCGGCCCACATCGACGAGCGTGCGGTGTTCGAGGCGATCGCGGCGGGCAAGGACGTCGACGGCGTGACACAGAGCTCGTTCGCCACGATGGCGCTCGGTGGCGACGGCTTCGAATCATGCACCCCGGGCGGCATCGTGCGCCTGCTCGATCACTACGACGTGGCCCTCGAAGGCGCGCACGCGGTGGTCATCGGCCGATCGCCCATCCTCGGCAAGCCCGTCGGGATGCTGCTCCTGGCGCGCAATGCCACCGTGACGTATTGCCACTCGCGCACACTCGACCTTCCCGCCATCGTGGCGACGGCCGACATCGTGGTGGCCGCGGTCGGCAAGCCCGACTTCGTCCGCGGGTCTTGGCTGCGGGAGGGAGCGGTCGTGATCGATGCCGGCTACAACCCGGGCAATGTCGGCGACGTCGCCACGAACGAGGCGATCGGGGTGGCGTCGATGATCACGCCGGTGCCCGGTGGTGTCGGCCCGATGACGCTCGCGGTGCTGCTCGATCAGACCGTCGATGCCGCCGAACGCCACGCCACGGAACGCGGCGCCGCCGGACAGGTCGCACCCGAGTAGACCAGCTCGCCGTTGCCCCTCGTCGCTCATCGCGGCGGATTCGGGACTTTGGACCCTGGACAGTGCCCACCGAGCGTTAGGTACGCTTTACAGTGTGCGGATCTCCTCCCCCAAGCCGCTGCTCGCGCTGTTGAGCGCGGGCGCTCTCGTGGTACTCGGCGGATGCGGCAGCAACGGCGATGTATCGACGGCGAACCCGACCGATGCATCCGGATCGAGCGTGAGCGTCGCCCCATCCGAGGCCCTCAGCGACCCGGCACCTGCTCCGACGAACGACCTTTCGGCCGCCGACACCACATCGCACACGGATGAATCCGCATCCGCCACGACGGAGCCGACGGAGCCGACGGAGCACCCCGTGTCGACCGAGCGCATCGTCGCCCTCGACGAGACGGCTGCGCTCAACCTCCTGACGCTCGGCATCGAGCCGACGGTCGTGCTCACGAGCCTGTCGAGCGACCTGTTCGTTCCGATCGCCGACGAGCTCGTTCTGACGGTCGAGCCGTTCTTGATCGCCGAGCCGTCGATGGAGTTCCTCGCGGGGCTCGCGCCCGACCGGATCGTGGCGCTCGGCAATCCGTTCGTCGTCGGCCGTCTCGGCGAGTACCAGGCGATCGCTCCGGTCACCGTCGTGCCCGTCGACGGTACGTGGCAGGAGCAGGTGAGCGCGCTCGCCGCCGACTTCGATCTCGCCGACCGCGCCGATGGGCTCATCGCCGACGTGGAGGCCGCCATCGACGAGCTCGCCGACGCCCTGGCGAGCGACGACGACGCCGGCGCCAGCATCTCGGTCATGACCGTGCGCGGCGACATGACGATCGCCGCCACGGGGAACAGCCCGGCGGGATCGGTGCTGACGACGCTCGGCTTCACGCGCCCGGCACCGCAGGCCCAGAGCGGGACCGGCCTCCCGTTCACCCCACTGACGCTGGAGACGCTCGGCGAGCACGACGCGGACGTCGTCGTACTGCCGTCCGGGTCGCTCTTTTCGACCGACGTCATCACGTCGTCGCCGCTCTTCCCGACCCTCGGCGCGGTCGCCCGAGATCGCGTCTACGAAGTCGCCGCCGAGCCCTGGATCGTCGGTGGGTCCGCGTTCGCTGCCTGGTGGATCGCCGACGACCTCGGCCAGATGTTCCTCGACCACGAGTTGCCCGCCGCCGCGGCCGA
>CAZQCP010000158.1:0-1827 GCA_964592115.1 uncultured Ilumatobacteraceae bacterium | reverse complement strand
CCGCCAGACGAACCAGATCACCACACGAAGGAGAACGAAACATGCCGCTCGACACCGTCCCCACCGAGAAGGTTCCCGGTCACTGGTTGCTCGCCCGCCTGGGCAAGAAGGTGCTCCGACCCGGCGGCCGACAGCTCACGAACGAGATGCTCGGCTCGCTCGGTGTCGGTCCGTCCGACGACGTCGTCGAGCTCGCGCCCGGTCTCGGCGCGACAGCGCGTGCCCTCCTCGCCGACGGTCCGGCGTCGTACACGGCCGTCGACGCCGACGCGGATGCCGCCGCCGCCACCCGAGCGGTCGTCGAACCGTCCGGTGGCACGGTCATCGTCGCCCCCGCCCAGCACGTGCCCCTGCCCGACGGGGAGGCGACCGTCGTCGTCGGCGAGGCGATGCTGACGATGCAGAGCGACGCGAACAAGACCGGCATCATCAGCGAGGCCGCGCGCCTGCTCGGCACCGGTGGCCGTTACGCGATCCACGAGCTGTGCATCGTGCCCGACGACGTCGACCCGACGATCGAGCAGGAGATCTGGAACGACCTGTCACGGACGATCCACGTCGGTGCCCGCCCGCTCACGGTCCCCGCGTGGCGGGCGCTGCTCGAAGCCGAGGGGTTCACGATCGTCGCCGAGCACCGGGCCCCGATGGCACTCCTGTCGCCTCGCCGGATCATCGACGACGAAGGTCTCGCCGCGGCAGCGAAGTTCTTCTGGCGCGTGGCCCGCGACCGCGCCGCTCGGGCGCGTGTGAAGGAGATGCGGGCGTGCTTCCAGCGCTGGTCGGATCACCTCGCGGCGATCGCGTTCGTCACCGAACGCGCCTAGCGTCGGCGGCGTGGGGCTCGACGCTGACCTGATCGCGTACTACGACGCCGAAGCCCGGGGAGGACACCGCACCCGTCACGGTGCCATGCGCGCCGACCTCCGCCATGGGTTCGGCGAACTGCTGCACCACGAACAGCGGCGACGCATCGTCGACGTCGGAGCCGGGCCCGGCCTCGACACCCACGAATGGCGAGACGACGAGTTCGATGTCGTCGGTGTCGATCTCGCCCACGCCAACGTCGTCGCCATGCGCGACGCAGGCTTGCAGGCGCTCACCGGGTCGCTGTACTCGCTGCCGCTGCGCACCGGTGCGTTCGATGCGTTGTGGACGATGAGCACGTTCGTCCACGTTCCGCACGTGCGCTTCGACGAAGCGATGGCCGAGTTGGTGCGGGTCGTGAAACCGGGGGCGCCGCTCGGGATCGGCACGTGGGGCGGGCGCGACTTCGAGGGCGTGCCCGAGTTCGGGGTGCTGCGACCGTTCCGCTTCTTCTCGCTCGCCAGTCACGACCGATGGCGCGAGATGCTCTCGCGCCACGGGCACCTCGAGGCGTTGCACACGTTCGCCGCCGACCGTGCGGGCTGGGAGTACCAGTTTGCCGTGCTGCGCGCGCCGTGACGATGCGACCCGACGTCGGCGGCGCGTCACTCGCCGCAGCGGGCGCGCCTCGCCGGCGGACGGCGGCTGCGGTGCAACTGGCCCGCCCCCGGCGCTTGGCTTATGGTGAACGTTTCGAACGCACAACACGGAGGTCCATTCATGCCTGCAAGTTCTGGCGACGACAAGCTGACGACCGCCTTCGGGGCACCGGTTCCCGACAACCAGAACGTCGTGACAGCCGGGCCACGTGGCCCGCAGCTGCTCCAGGACGTGTGGTTCTTGGAGAAGCTCGCCCACTTCGACCGGGAGGTCATCCCCGAGCGGCGGATGCACGCCAAGGGGTCCGGCGCCCACGGCACGTTCACCGTGACCAACGACATCACCCGCTACACGAAGGCCGAC
>CAZQCP010000157.1:0-6256 GCA_964592115.1 uncultured Ilumatobacteraceae bacterium | reverse complement strand
TCGTCGCTGACATCGCCGTCGGCCACCGCGTCATCGGCGCTCGCACCATCGACATCGCCCGACGCGATCGTGCCGTCGGCGACCGCGGCATCGGTGGACTCGTCGTCGGTGGGCTCGGACGCGGCGACCGCGGCCTGGGCCTGCCAGTCGGCCTCGCTGAGGACGGAGCCGTCGGCGGCGTGCCATTCCATCTCGCCGGTCTCGACGTTGGCGCGCCACTCGCCGTCGGCGTACTCGACGTCTTCGGCGTCACGGCCACCGGCAGGCACGCCTTCGGCGAGCTGCGTCTCGGAGCGGATGTCGACGCGCACGCCGGTCAGCCGCGCCGCGAGGCGAGCGTTCTGGCCCTCCCGCCCGATCGCCAGGCTGAGCTGGTGGTCGGGCACGATCACGTCCGCGGCGGTGCCGTCGTCGGAGATGTTGACCTGCGTCACCTTCGCGGGCGACAGCGCCTTGGCCACGAAGTCGGGCAGGTCCTCGCTGAACGGCACGATGTCGATCTTCTCGCCGCGCAACTCGTTGACGACCATGCGCACGCGCGCGCCCCGCGCGCCGACGCAGGCGCCGACAGGATCGACGTTGTGGTCGTTCGACCAGACGGCGATCTTCGTGCGGTGGCCAGGTTCACGGGCGCAGGCGCGGATCTCGACGATGCCGTCGGCGATCTCGGGCACCTCGAGCTCGAACAGCCGCTTGATCAGACCCGGGTGGGTCCGCGACACGACGATCTGGGGGCCCTTCGGCGTGCGCCGAACCTCGACGATGTACGCCTTTTGGCGGTCACCCTGCTGGGGACGTTCGAACGGCACCTGTTCGGCCTGTGGCAGCAGCGCCTCGACACGACCGAGGTCGAGCAGCGTGTAGCGAGCGTCGGTGCGCTGGATGATGCCGGTGACGATGTCGCCCTCGCGGTTCGCGTACTCCTCGAACTTGCGCTCCGACTCGACCTCGCGGATGCGCTGGCTCATCACCTGACGGAACGTCTGGGCAGCGATGCGGCCGAGCTCTTCCTTCTTCGGCGTGTCGTCGCGCTCGTTGACCCAGTTGCCGTCCTCGTCGACGTCGTAGGCGATGAAGGAGAACTCCATCGTCTCCGGGTTGACCTCCACGACGACCTCGTCGGCGGCGTCGGGGCGCCGCTTGTAGGCAGACGCCAGCGCGTCGACCAGCACGTGGAGCAAGGTGTCCTCCGAGATGCCCTTCTCCTGGGCCAGCAGGCCGATCGCCTCACTCATGTCGAGATTGCTCATGACCCCCCGTGCTCCTTCATAGCGGTCTCCTTCGTAACGGGCTGCGTCTGCTGCTTCTTCTTCGCCGCGGGCTGCTTGCCGGGCTTGGGCTTGGGTGTCCAATCGACGACGAGGCGGGCCTTGTCGATGTCGGCGATGCGGATCGAGCGCTCGATGCCGTCGTCGCCGGCGATCGTGGCCGAGTCGTCGTCGGCGCCGATGAGCGTGCCATGGACGCGGCGTGGGTCGGCCGTGGCATCGCGCAGGCGCACGGTGACCGACTTGCCGATCTCGCGCTGGAAGTGGGTCGGCGTGCGCAGTGCACGCTCGACCCCAGGACTCGTGACCTCGAGCGTGTACGACCCGGCGATCGGGTCTTCGTGGTCGAGCTCGCGCGAGATCAGACGCGTGGCCAGCGACAGCGAGTCGAGCGTGATGCCGCCATCGGCGCCCGGCAAGCTGTCGAGCGTGACGCGCATCGTGCCACCGCGGCGCTCGATGTCGTAGATGTCGAGTTGGAGGTCGGAGGCGATCGGCGCAACGAGTGCACGGAGCCGGTCGATCTCGGTCATCGTGCTCACAGCGAACTGCCTCCTTTCAACAAACAAGGCGTGGGGCTCGGCCCCACGCCTTTCGGTACTCAACCAAATGGGACGCCCATGATAGCAGCCGGGCGGCTGGCTTCGACAGGGTGTCTCCCGCTCCTCCGACCTCCTGTTCGCGGCCCCGCCGGAGGGAAGATTGCATCCGGGGTCAGACACCAAATGCAACGGAGCGCATGGTGGAGACCGGCGCCACGGATCGTGGTGGTTGCATTTGGTGTCTGACCCCGGATGCAATCCCCACCCCGCGGGAGGCGTCCGCCGGGAGGCTCGACTACCCAGGACAGGTAGGTTCGCCACGTGCTCCGGATGTCGACGCTGTTCTTCAAGACCCTCCGCGACGACCCGGCCGACGCCGAGGTCGCGAGCCATCGTCTCCTCGTGCGCGCCGGGTACATCCGCCGGGCCGCGCCGGGCGGGTTCTCGTGGTTGCCGCTGGGCTGGCTCGTGTACCGCAACGTCGAGCGCATCGTGCGCGAAGAGATGGATGCCGCCGGGTTCCAAGAGGTCCACTTCCCCGCCCTCCTCCCCCGCGAGCCGTACGAGGCGACCGGCCGCTGGACGGACTACGGCGACGGCTTGTTCCGCCTGCAGGATCGCAAGGGCGCGGACTACCTGCTCGCCCCGACGCACGAGGAGATGTTCACGCTCCTGGTGAAGGACATCGTCGGCTCGTACAAGGACCTGCCGCTGTGGATCTACCAGATCCAGACGAAGTACCGCGACGAGGCGCGGCCCCGCGCCGGCCTGTTGCGCGGACGCGAGTTCGTGATGAAGGACTCGTACAGCTTCGACCTCGACGACGCTGGTCTGCAAGCGTCATACGACCGTCACCGCGCCGCGTACATCTCGCTGTTCGACCGACTCGGCCTGCCGTACGTGATCGTGTCGGCGGTCTCGGGAGCGATGGGCGGGTCGGCGTCGGAGGAGTTCCTGGCACCGATGGACGTCGGCGAGGACACCTACATCCGCTGCACCTCGTGCGACTTCGCGGCCAACGTCGAAGCGGTCGTCACCCCTCCCCCGGCGCCGATCCCGCTCGCTGGCCTGCCACCGGCGATCGTCCACGACACACCCGACACGCCGACGATCGCCACGCTCGTCGACTTCGTCAACGCCGACCCCGGACTGCGACATCCCGATCGCGACTGGACCGCGGCTGACACGCTGAAGAACGTCGTCGTGAAGCTGCGTCATCCGGACGGCACGATCGAGCCGCTGGCGGTCGGCGTGCCCGGGGATCGTGAGGTCGACATGAAGCGGCTCGCCGCGGTCGTCGCGCCCGCCGAGCCCGAGCCGTTCGCGGAGGACGACTTCGCTGCCCACCCGGAGCTGGCCAAGGGCTACATCGGTCCCGGCGTGCTCGGCTCGGCGAACGCGTCGGGCATCCGCTACCTCGTCGACCCACGAGTGGTGGAAGGCACGGCGTGGATCACCGGCGCCGACACGCCCGGCAACCACGTCATCAACCTCGTCGCCGGCCGCGACTTCACGCCCGACGGCACGATCGAAGCGGCCGACATCCGTGATGGCGACGTGTGCCCGAAGTGCGGATCCGACGTGGAGATCGCCCGCGGCATCGAGATCGGTCACATCTTCCAACTCGGACGCAAGTACGCCGAGGCGCTCGAGCTCACCGTGCAGGACGAGAACGGCCGGCCGGTCACGCCGACGATGGGGTCGTACGGCGTCGGGGTGTCGCGGGGACTCGCGGCGATCGCCGAATCAACGCACGACGACCTCGGGCTGTGCTGGCCGCGCGAGGTCGCGCCTGCCGACGTGCACGTGGTGATCGCCGGCAAGCCGGGTGGACCGCAATGGCCGGTCGGCGAGCAACTCGCAGTCGACCTCGAGGCGGCCGGGATCACCGTGCTGCTCGACGACCGCTCGGGCACGTCGCCTGGCGTGAAGTTCAAGGACGCCGAACTGATCGGCGTGCCGACGATCGCCGTCGTCGGTCGCGGTGTGGCCGACGAGGCGGCGCCGACGATCGAGGTCAAGGATCGCCGCAGCGGCGAGCGCACCGACGTGCCCCTCGCCGACGTCGTCGCCCACCTCCGCGCCGTCTGCCGACCCTGAAATTTGTCCTCGTTCGTGGCGCGGCGCGCCCGTATCCAGGCCAATTTCGGGGTGGGGCGACAGCTCCGCCGAAGTTGGGCGCGCCGCGGGCGCTGAGCGACACGAGCGGCCGATTTCGGTTCGAGGCCGTCGGGTCAGCCGTGGCGGAGCAGGCCCTGGTCGATGACGACGCGCTCGGTCGACGCGTCAGCCGGGTCGACCGCGGAGGTGGTGAACACCGTCTCGCCGTCGCCGACGTTCCACGCCTTGATCGTCAGCGTGTCACCGGGCAGCACCGGCGCCGCGAACCGTCCTTCGATGTGTTGGAACTTGGCCGGATCGCTACTGCACACGGCGTGCAGCAGGCCCCGCCCGGTGAAGCCGTAGCTGCACAGTCCGTGGAGGATCGGCCGGTCGAAGCCACCGATCGCGGCGAACGACGGGTCGGTGTGCAGCGGGTTGCGGTCGCCCGACAAGCGGTACACGAAGGCCTGGTCGATCGACGTCTGGTACGTCACGACGTGGTCGGGCTCGCGGTCCGGCGGGACGTTCTTCGGACCCGACGGGCCACGGTCGCCACCCCAACCACCCTCGCCGCGGATGAACGCCGACGACGTGGTGGTGTAGAGCGGCTCGCCGTCCATCGTTGCCCGGGTCTGAGTCTCGACGACTGCCGCCTTGCCCTTGTCGTAGATGCCGGTGACCTCGCTGACGAGCGTCGCCGTGCCCTCGACCGGGATCGGCCGGTGCAACGTGACCGCCTGTTGTCCGTGGACGAGCAGCGCCGGGTTGAACGTGCCGATGTTGCCCATCGCCGAGCCGCGCCCCCAGCCGATGACGACGGGGAAGGTCGGGAAGACGAGCTGTTGCACGTCCTTCGTGTTCTCGGTCGTGAACGCCAGCTCCTGTTGCCCGGCACCGATGCCGACGGCGTAGAGGAGGGCGTCCTTGCTGTTCCAGCTGGTCTCGACGGGATCGCTGGTCGATCCGACGGCGTCGGGGTTGAGAGGCATCGTGGTCTCGCTTTCGTGGTGTGCTGAAGGTCGGTCGGATGGACAAACGAACGTTGGGGACGGGTCCCAACGTTCGTTACTGCTGGAGCATCGTCTGGGGCCAGGTGCCGGGCTCGCCGGACATCCCCGAGTTCGGACGGGCCGTGCCGAGCAGTTCGGCGACGGCGGGGCCGATCAAGGTGGGGTCGTCGACCGGTGCCGTCGACGGACCGCGGACCCATCCCTCGGCGACCGCCAGCGTCTGGCCCGACGCCTCGAACACGCGGCCGGTGACACCCGCCGACTCCTCCGAGCACAGCCACGTGACGATCGGAGCGATCCAGTGCGGCGCACGCGCTTCGCGCTCCTCGTCGGTCTCCGGTGCCGGCCCGAGCCCTTCGGTCATGCGCGTGAGGGCGACCGGGGCGACGGCGTTGACAGTCACGCCGTAGCGGGCAACTTCGAGGGCGACGATGTTCGTGAACGAGGCGATGCCGGCCTTCGCCGCGCCGTAGTTCGCCTGTCCGGGATTGCCGTAGATGCCCGACACCGACGTGGTGTTGACGATGCGCCCGCTGACCGGCTTGCCCGCCTTCGACTGCTCGCGCCAATACGCAACGGCCCAGCGCGATGGAGCGAACGTGCCCTTCAGGTGGACGTTGATGACCGCGTCCCACTCCTCCTCGGTCATGTTGGCGAGCACCCGGTCGCGCAAGATGCCGGCGTTGTTGACCACGCCGTGCAGGTCACCGAACGTCTCGATCGCCGTGTTGATCAGGCGCTGGGCACCCTCCCAGTCGGCGACGCTGTCACCGTTGGCGACCGCCTCGCCACCCATCCCCTTGATCTCCTCGACCACCTGCTGGGCGGGCGAGAGGTCGCCGCCGCTGCCGTCGACGTTTCCGCCGAGATCGTTGACGACCACCTTGGCACCCTGCCGGGCCAGGCTCAGCGCGTGCTCACGCCCGATCCCTCGACCCGCTCCGGTCACGATCACGACCCGGCCTTCGCACAATCCACTCATCGACGTCCCTCTCTGATCTCGCTCGTGCGCAGCTGGGGTGCCGACTCGCCCGTGCGCACGTACCGGGAAGTCGCTGTCGAGCGAATCGTAGAGTGGCGGCCGTGTGCGACTGCCAGCGGACGGACGGGGACAGACCTGGCACGTCGCCGTCGCCCCGCATGACCCGGCGGGCGCTGCTCGGCGGTGCGTTGGCAGCGAGTCTGACGGCGTGCGGAGCCAGGACCAACGAGGTGACGACACTGCCGCCTGTTGCGCCGGCAGCCGGCTCGGTGACGGTGGCACCCGGACTGGCGATCCACCCGCGAGTGGATTGGGCGGGCACCACCCGACCACCGAGGGCGGCGATGGCCC
>CAZQCP010000156.1:0-6267 GCA_964592115.1 uncultured Ilumatobacteraceae bacterium | reverse complement strand
TGCTGGCCGCGTCACCAAGATCCTCAAGTGACGACCGGACGCGACAGGAAACGAGACTGACATGGCCCAGAGCATTCGCATCCGTCTGAAGGCGTTCGATCACGAGATCATCGACCAATCGACGAAGAAGATCGTCGAGACGGTCACCCGGACGGACGCCACCGTGCGTGGCCCGATCCCGCTGCCGACCGACAAGCACCGGTACACGGTCATCCGCGGCCCGCACATCGACAAGGACAGCCGCGAGCACTTCGAGATGCGCGTTCACAAGCGCCTGATCGACATCGTCAACCCGAACGGCAAGACGATCGACAGTCTGCAGCGCATCGAACTGCCCGCCGGCGTCGACATCGAGATCAAGATCCAGAACGCCTGAGCACCAGACCGGGATCGATCCGAATGCGTGAACAGTGTGCGCCGAGGGGCTGCGCACCGTTCACGCATTCGTCGCGCTTGGACCCGACATGACGAATCTGCCGCCCCCGCCGCCGCCACCACCGGGCCGCGATGCGGGCGGTTGGTGGCGGCGCATGCACCCCGGTGTGCTGTTGCTGCTCGTGGCGATCGTCGCCTGGGTCGCTGGACTGGCGGGTGCGCTCGCCGGCAGCAGACTCGACGACTGGCTCGACAGCCCGCCCAAGCGTGCCAGCAACGAACCGCTCGACGTGTCGGACCGTCAGGGCCCGATCGAGACGGGACTCGACGTCGCCGTGGTGGTCGATCGGCTCGCCCCGTCGATCGTGACCATCAGCGCCGACGTCGCCGGTGGCCAGTCGATCGGCACCGGGCTGATCACCACCACGGACGGCGAGATCGTCACCAACGCCCACGTGATCGAAGGCGCCGACGAGATTCGGGTCCGGCTCGCCGGAGAGACCGAGCCACGCGAAGCGCGGCTGCTCGCCAGCGACCCGGGAAACGATCTCGCGCTGTTGCGGATGGACGGAGACGGCTTCGCTGCCGCGACGTTCGCCGATCCCGACAGCACCCGGCTCGGTGATCAGGTCGTGGCGATCGGGTTCGCCCTCGGTCTCGACGGCGACCCGTCGGTGACGCTCGGCATCGTGTCGGCGCTCGACCGCACCATCGGCAGCGGCGATGTCTACCTCGATGGCCTGATCCAGACCGACGCCGCGATCTCGTCGGGCAACTCCGGCGGACCCCTCGTCAACGCCGCCGGTGAAGTGATCGGGATCAACACCGCCGTCGCCCGCGACACGCCGACGGCCGCGGCGACGAACGTCGGATTCGCGATCAGCGTCGGCGAGCTGCTTCCGGTGCTCGAGGACCTCCGCGAGCAAGCCGGAGGCGAGGCGCGTGTGGAGGGCTACTTCGGCGTCGGGCTGAGCGATCGGCGTGACGGTGGGCAAGGCGCGGTGATCAACTCCGTGCAGGAAGGGACGCCCGCCGCCGAGGCAGGCGTGCTGGCGGGCGACCTCATCGTGGCGGTCGACGAAAAGACGATCGACGGAGCCACCGGCCTGATCGCCGCCATCCGCGACCTCGAACCCGGCGACGAGGCCCGCATCACCCTGATGCGCGACGGCCGCCGCGTCCACATCGACGTCACCCTCACCGAACGCCCGGAAGACTGACGATCCTGTGCAGCCGGCAATCCGCGTCTGGCGAGTTGGTTCGCGGGATCGGTGGCCATAGCATTGCATGGCCGTGTCCGGAAGGCATTCCGGACACCAACCCATTGAGCAATCGATGTCTGAGCAGGCCACCCGCATCGTTCGGGACCGGAACCGCCCAGCAACAACCTGATCTCGTGCTCCGCACGCTCGTCTGCCACGACGCCGGTCCGACCGCTCGGTCGATCCGGAGGCAGTTCGCAGCGGCGGAGCATTTGCGTGGATAGCCGTCAGTCATTTGGCGAGCGGCTCGATCAACCCAACCGATCAACCAGAGGAACCGCCGCCATGGCACAGCAATCGATCGTCGGCGAGAAGGTCGGCATGACGCAGACGTGGGTGGACGACAAGATCGTCCCCGTCACCGTCGTACGCGTCGAGCCGATGCGGATCGTGCAGATCAAGACCACAGAACGCGACGGTTACACCGCGCTGCAGGTGACCTACGGGCACCGCGACCCGAAGAAGCTCAACCAGCCCGCCGCTGGGCACTTCGCCAAGGCGGGTGTCGCCCCGGGCAAGCGCCTCGTCGAGCTGCGGCTCGACTCGGTCGACGGCTTCGAGGTCGGCCAGGAGCTGACCGTCGAGCAGATCCCGGCGGGCACGCTCGTCGACGTCACCGGCACGAGCCGCGGCAAGGGCTTCGCCGGCACGATGAAGCGTCACAACTTCAAGGGCCAGCCGGCGTCGCACGGTAACCACAAGAGCCACCGCAAGCCCGGAGCCATCGGTTCGTGCTCGTTCCCCGGCCGAGTCTTCAAGGGCGTGCGCATGGCCGGACACATGGGCCACGAGCAGGTGACCACCCAGAACCTGGAAGTCGTCGCCTCGGACCTCGAGCGCAACGTGTTGCTGATCAAGGGCTCGGTCCCCGGCCCCAACGGCGGTGTCGTGTTCGTCCGCAATGCCGTCAAGCACGCCGGACAGACCGCAGGAAAGGCGAGCTGACATGGCCGACGTCACCCTCAAGACCGCGACCGGCAAGGACAGCGGCACGATCACCCTCGACGACACCTACTTCGGTGTCCAGCCGAACGTGCCCGTCATGCACCAGGTCGTCACCGCACAGCTTGCCGCCCGCCGCTCGGGCACACAGAGCACCAAGACCCGCTCCGAGGTCCGTGGCGGCGGTCGCAAGCCGTACCGCCAGAAGGGCACCGGCCGCGCCCGTCAGGGCTCGATCCGCTCGCCACAGTTCACCGGTGGCGGTGTGGCGCTCGGGCCCAAGCCGCGCAAGTACGACCAGAAGACGCCGAAGAAGATGATCCGCCTCGCGCTGCGCTCCGCACTGTCGGACCGCGCCGCCGAGGGCAAGGTGATCGTCGTCGACAGCTGGGGCTTCGAGACGCCGAAGACGAAGGATGCCAAAGCAGCGCTCGACGCGCTCGGCATCGACGGCACCGTGCTGGTGGTCGTCGGCCGCGACGACGCCGCAGCGGCGCTGAGCTTCCGCAACCTGCCCAAGGTGCAGGTCATGAGCCCCGGCGAGCTCAACGCCTACGACGTGCTCTGCAACGAGTGGGTCGTGTTCACCAAGGACGTCCTCCCCGCCGAGGCAGCCGCACCGACCGAGACCCCTGAACCGGCCGAGTCGATCGAAAGCGACGAGTCATGAAAGATCCCCGCGACATCATCATCGCCCCGGTCGTGTCGGAGAAGAGCTACGCCCTGATCGAATCGGGCGTCTACACGTTCAAGGTCAGCCCGAAGGCCTCCAAGCCCGAGATCCGTGACGCCGTCGAGGCGATCTGGGGAGTCGAGGTGCTGAAGGTCAACACGCTGAACCGCCCGGGCAAGCGCAAGCGCACCCGCGGCACCAACCGCATCGGCACGCGGCCCGACACCAAGCGGGCCATCGTCACCCTGGCGGCGGGCGAGATCCCGCTGTTCGAGAACTGAGCGCATCATGGCTATCCGTTCCCGCAAGCCCACGAGCCCCGGCCGTCGCTTCCAGACGAGCTCCGACTTCAGCGAGATCACCAAGACCACGCCCGAGAAGTCGCTGCTCGCCAAGAAGTCCAAGACCGGCGGCCGCAACAGCTACGGCCGCAAGACGTCGCGTCACCGCGGCGGCGGACACAAGCAGCAGTACCGCATCGTCGACTTCAAGCGCGTGAAGGACGGCGTCCACGCCAAGGTCGCTGCCATCGAGTACGACCCGAACCGCACCTGCCGCATCGCCCTCCTGCACTACGCGGACGGCGAGAAGGCCTACATCCTCGCCCCGCGTGGCTTGAACGTCGGCGACACGGTCGAGAGCGGTCAGGGCGCCGACATCAAGCCGGGCAATGCGTTGCCGCTGCGCTACATCCCCGTCGGCACCACGGTGCACAACGTCGAGCTGCGTCCCGGCCAGGGCGGCAAGATCGGCCGTTCGGCGGGCATCTCCGTGCAGCTCGTCGCCAAGGAGGGTGACTACGCCACGCTCCGCATGCCGTCGACCGAGATGCGTCGCGTGATGATCGACTGCCGGGCCACGGTCGGCGAAGTCGGCAACAGCCAACACGAGCTGATCAAGATCGGCAAGGCGGGCCGTAACCGCTGGAAGGGCAAGCGCCCGCAGACCCGCGGTGTCGCGATGAACCCGGTCGACCACCCGCTCGGTGGTGGTGAAGGTCGCACGTCCGGTGGCCGCCCGGCGGTGTCGCCGTGGGGCAAGCCCGAGGGCCGCACCCGCAACAAGAAGAAGGCCAGCCAGCAGATGATCGTCCGCCGGCGTCGTACGAGCAAGGGTCGCCGCTGAGCGGCAAGGAGTTCCACATGTCTCGCAGTCTCAAGAAGGGCCCCTTCGTCGACGAGCATCTGCTCAAGAAGGTCGACGCCCAGAACGCTGCCGGCGAACGCAAGGTCATCAAGACCTGGTCGCGCCGGTCCACCATCATCCCCGACATGGTCGGCCACACGATCGCCGTCCATGACGGCCGCAAGCACGTGCCCGTGTACGTGACCGAGTCGATGGTCGGCCACAAGCTCGGTGAGTTCAGCCCGACCCGTACCTTCAAGTTCCACGCGGGCCAGGAGCGCAACGCGAGGGGTCGCCGCTGATGACCGGTCCGAAGCTCAACGAGAAGTCGTTCGTCGCCGGCGAACGCTCCGGCACGAAGGCCAGCGCTCGTTACGTGCGCTCGTCGGCCAGCAAGGCCCGCGTCGTGCTCGACCTGATCCGTGGTCTCGATGTGCGCAGCGCCGACGAGGTGCTGCAGTTCACCGAGCGCCACATCGCCCGTGACGTTCGCAAGGTGCTCGCCAGCGCCGTCGCCAACGCCGTGAACAACGACGGCCAAGATGCCGACGAGCTGTTCGTCATCGCCTGCTTCGCCGACGAGGGTCCGACGCTGCGACGCTTCCGCCCGCGGGCGCGTGGCCGAGCGACACGCATCAACAAGCGCACCTGCCACATCACGGTCATCGTCGCCCGCATGAGCGACGAGCGCATCGCCGTCATCCAGGCCCGCCAAGAGCGCGCCGAGAGCGGCAGCCGCCGCGGCCGCCCGCAGTCGAGCGCCGCCAGCCGCCGTGCCCGCGTCGAGCGCAGCCGTGCGCAAGCCGCCGGCACGGACGAAGCGACAGCGGAGATCGCCGACCAGCACGACGTCACCGACGATGTCACAGAGGTGCCTGGCACCGACGTGACACCCGACGAAGCGGTCGCCGACGAAGCGGTCGAAGCGGTCGCCGAGGCGGACGCCACCGACGACGAGACCGAAGATGCTGAGACCAGCGGAGCGGCCGCCACTGAAGAGGGAGCCAAGTAATGGGCCAGAAGATCAACCCGTACGGCTTCCGCCTCGGCGTCACCACCGACTGGAAGTCCCGCTGGTTCTCCGAGCGTGACTACAAGGAGTACCTCACCGAGGACTGGACGATCCGCCGCGAGATCATGACCCGGCTCGAGTCGGCGGCGATCAGTCGCATCGAGGTCGAGCGCACCCGCGACAAGCTGCGCGTCGACGTCCACACCGCTCGCCCCGGCATCGTCATCGGTCGCCGCGGCGCCCAGGCCGACGAGCTGCGTCAGCTGATCACCAAGATCACCGGCAACCCCAAGATCCAGCTCAACATCGTCGAGATCAAGAACCCCGAGCTCGACGCCGCGCTGATCGCCCAGGGCGTCGCCGACCAGCTCGTCAACCGCATCGCCTTCCGCCGGGCCATGAAGCGCGCCGTGCAGAACGCCCAGCGCGCCGGCGCCCTCGGCATCCGCGTGCAGTGCTCGGGTCGCCTCGGCGGCGCCGAGATGAGCCGCACCGAGTGGTATCGGGAAGGCCGGGTGCCATTGCACACGCTGCGCGCCGACATCGACTACGGCATGCGCGAAGCGAAGACCACGAGCGGCCGCGTCGGCGTCAAGGTCTGGATCTACAAGGGCGACATCCTGCCCTACAAGAAGCTCAACGAGGACAAGATCGCCCGCGAGGCCGCCATGGCCGTCGGCGAGACGTCCGGTCAGGGAGCCGGCCCGCGCAAGGTCGTGTCGTCCGGCGGGCCCCGCGCCATCGAGCCCGAGACGCAGCCGCTCATCAAGGAAGCCGATCCCGAGCTGGAGAAGCTGCTCGACGAAGAAGAGGCAATCGCCCGGCGCACCGCGCAGGGCGAGGGCCACGACACGCCGCACTTCCGCGGCGAGGACTGA
>CAZQCP010000155.1:3440-6339 GCA_964592115.1 uncultured Ilumatobacteraceae bacterium | reverse complement strand
CGCCATCGACGACGTGCTCGACGCGGCGGTCGTCGCCTGGTCGGCCCGGCGGGTGTGCGACGGCACCGCGATCTGCCTGCCCGACCCGCCCGAGCTCGATCATCGTGGTCGACCCGTCGCGGTGTGGGCCTGAGCCGGCTTCGCCGGCGCGATCGAGCGTCTGGCGCAGTCCGAGCGCCGGGCGAGTCACGCCGGACGATCGCGGCGGGGGAAGCTCAATCGGACCGTCGTGCCCTGTCCTGCGGCACTGTCGATGTCGACGTCGCCGCC
The DNA here is from genome assembly GCA_964592115.1 of uncultured Ilumatobacteraceae bacterium. Taxonomy (GTDB): domain Bacteria; phylum Actinomycetota; class Acidimicrobiia; order Acidimicrobiales; family Ilumatobacteraceae; genus Sva-07. Next base: position 6,069 of record CAZQCP010000155.1, on the reverse strand, counting down.
GTGCGCGGCGACTGCGGCCTCGACGATCGACAAGCCGAGACCGCTGCCACCTCGGTGCCGCGATCGCGACGGGTCGGCACGGAAGAAGCGCTCGGTCGCCCGCGCTGCTACGTCCGGTTCCATGCCCGGGCCGTCGTCGCTCACCTCGACGACAGCCCGATCGTCACGGGTGTACGCCCCGATGCGCACCGGCACGTCCGACGGCGTGTGCACGAGTGCGTTGCCGATGACGTTCGCCAACACCTGTCGCAGCCGGTCGGCGTCGCCGACCGTCCACAGGGTCGAGCCGTCGTGGTCGAGCGCGATCGTGCGCTGCGGGTCGACCGCCCGCGCGTCGGCCACCGCGTCGCGGACCAGTCGCTCGAGGTCCACGGGATCGCGTGCGAGCGGTCGCTGCTCGTCGAGGCGCGCCAAGGTGAGCATGTCCTCGACCAGCCGGCCGAGCCGCTCCGACTCCTGCTCCGTGCGCCGCATCGCATCGTCGAGCGCGCCAGGATCGGCGAGGCCGCCGTGGCGGTACAGCTCGGCATAGCCACGGATCGTCGTGACCGGTGTGCGCAGCTCGTGAGACGCATCGGCGACGAACTGGCGGAGGCGTTCCTCGGACGCGGTGCGCTCGTCGAGGGCGCCCTGGATCCGTTCCAGCATCCCGTTGAGCGCAGTCGCCAGCTCGCCCGACTCCGTGCCCGGCGAGGTCACCGGGATGCGGTCGCCGGTCTGGCCGGCGGCGATGCGTGTGGCGGCGGTGGTCATCTCCTTCACCGGCCGGATGCCGAGATGCACCACCCACCAGCTGACGAGACCGAGCGCGGCGAGGATCGCCAGCGACCCGACCACCTCGACGACGACGAGCTGGCGGATCGTGTCTTCGACGTCGTCGATCGGGATGGCCGTGATCGACACCGCCGCTCCCGCCGGCCGGAACAGCACGCGGTACGTCACGCCGTCGGTGGTCACCGTCGCGAACCCGGAACTGCCGTCGGCGGGGATGTCGTCGGTGCCGATGTCGGGCGGCGGGTAGTCGACGCCGCCGAGGTTCGGCGTGAAGATCGTCACCAGCTCGCCGTCGGCGGTGAGCACGCCCTGGTACACGTCGCTGACCCGTTCGTCGAATGGGCGCGGCGCTCCACCGCTCTGGGGCGGCGGCGCGGGCCGCTCACCGAAGTCCCCCTGCCCGAACGCTCCGACTGGAGCGGCCGCTTCGAGGCGGGCATCGACCTGGTCCATCAGGAGGCCGCGTGTCGTGGCGGTGACGGCGAACGACACGATGCCGAGCACCACGGCGACGACGGCCATCCCGGCGATCAACCGGGTCCGCAAGGAGAGATTGGGCATGCCGCCTCCGCTCGGTTCAGCTCACGGCAGGCGCAGCGTGTAGCCGACGCCACGGATCGTGTGGATGAGCTTCGGCTCGACGTTGTCGACCTTGCGGCGCAGGTAGCCGATGTAGGTTTCGACGACACCGCCGTCGCCACCGAAGTCGTACTTCCACACGCGGTCGAGGATCTGCGCCTTGGACAGCACGCGCCCCTCGTTCATCATCAGGTAGCGCAGGAGCTGATACTCGGTCGGGGAAAGTGCGACGTCGTGGCCGGCGCGACGTACGCGGTGGGCGTCGTCGTCGAGCGTGAGGTCGGCGCACTCCAACACCGGCGACTCGTCGCCGCGAGCGCTGGTGCGCCGCAACACGGCCTCGATCCGGGCGACGAGCTCGTCGAGGCTGAACGGCTTCTCCAGGTAGTCGTCGCCACCGATCGTGAGACCGCGCACCTTGTCGTCGGTGCCGTCGCGGGCCGTGAGGAACAGGACCGGGGTGCGGTCGCCCGCCGTGCGCAAGCGGCGGCACACCTCGAAACCGTCGAGGTCGGGCATCATCACGTCGAGCACGATCAGGTCGGGCCGCTCGGTCGGCACCCTGTCGAGTGCTTCGCGGCCGTTGCCGGCGGTGGTGATCTCGAAGCCGTGGTGGGCGAGCGCCGCCGACAGCATCGATCGCAGGTTGTCCTCGTCGTCGACGATCAGCAGCTTGTGGGCCATCGCCGACATCTTCTCAGAGTGAGCTGGGAGCAAGCTGAGAGCCCGTCGGGAATCGCGTGTGAATCCGCTGCGACACGGTCGGGTGGGCGTACGACACGCGTCTGGGTCGATCGTCGGGGCGCCGATCGTCAGTCGGTGAGCTGCGTGCTGATCGCATCGGCCTCGGACTCGATCGTGGTCTCGTCGACGAGCGCGGTCGCGCCGTCGAGCAGCGTCGCCACGCGCGCCGCGAGGAGCTCGTCGGCGAGCCCGCCGTCGAACAGATCAGCGCGGAGGTCGTCGAGCGCGTCGGCGTAGAGCGCGGCGAACTCGTCGTCGGCGAGGAACCGGGTCACGAGCGGGTTGCTCCTGCCACCCATGCCGCCGCGACCCATGGCGCCACCGGTCGTACCGCCGGGGAACCCGCCACCGGGCATCTCCGGGAACCCGCCTTCGGGCATCTCCGGGAACCCGCCTTCGGGCATCTCCGGGAACTCGCCGCCGGTCGGCGGCGAGACGTCCCCACCGCCTGGGGTGCGGCCGGTGCCGCCGCCCGGGAACGTGCCACCGCCGCCAGGCCGGCTCCCGAACGCCAGGTTCATGTCCCACGGCA
>CAZQCP010000155.1:0-3340 GCA_964592115.1 uncultured Ilumatobacteraceae bacterium | reverse complement strand
AACGTGCCACCGCCGCCAGGCCGGCTCCCGAACGCCAGGTTCATGTCCCACGGCACGACCGTGAACCGTTGGGTCGACGCGTCCCACCAGAGATAGGAGTTGTTGCCGGGACCGTCGATGTCGTCGGTGTTGCCGATCAGATCCATCATCGCCAGGTACGTCGCGAACGCCTCGACATCGAGGCGCTCGGGGAGCTCGTCGTGGAACGTCGCGTCATCGGACTCGTTGATGAACTGCAAGAACTCGATCAGCGGCGCCAGGTCGGCGACGTCGGAGCCACCCTCCTGATCGAACACCTCCTCGTAGCTGGCCGGGTCGTCGCCGCGGTACGACCAATCGCCCGTGCTCTCGGCCTTGTAGAGCGCACCGAGCGCGTCGTCGAAGGCCTGCTCGTACCACTCGTCGTCGTCGGGATGCTCGATCACGAGTCGCAGTACGGCATCGCTCCCGTTGACGGTGAAGCTCGTCGCCATCGCCGCTTGCGAGGCGAGGCCGGCGGCGGCGAGCAGGTCGAGGGCGACCGCCTCGTTGAGCGACGTCTCCGAGTTGTTCGAGCGGACGACGAAGTCCTCGTAGCCCTGGTGGTCCTGGCCGTCGATGAACTTGTCGAGCCGGATCAGCCACGGCAGCTCCTCGGGTGCCGCGGCCGTGTCGATCTCATCGGCAGCCGCATCGGCGTCGGCATCGGTGTCGAGGTCGGTGTCGGGTTGGGTGTCGGCGTCGGTGGCGGCGGCGTTCGGGCGACCCCCGGTGAGGCCGCGCAGCGACGAGTTGCCCTTGAGGCGCAGTCCGGCGCGGTCGTAGGTGACACCGTCGATCGTGACCGTCGCCTCGATCCATTCCTTGTCGCCCGAGGCGGCGTAGGTGCTGAGCATGGCCGCGAAGTCATCATCGTCGAAGCTGACGTCGATCGAGTGGACGACGCCCGTGTCGAACACGTCGACGTCGCCGTCCTGCGCGCCGTCGCCCGCCTCACTGGCCGCCTCGTCTCCCGCGTCCGCGGACGCGTCGGTGCCAGTCGAGCCGTCGACGGCAGCGGTGCTGGTCTCGGACGTATCGGCATCGGAGGTGTTGCTGGTCGTGTTGTCGGCGGTGTCGGTGCTGGTCGCGCTGCACGCGGTCGCGGTCAGCGTCGTCGCGATCAGCAACGCGGCCGCGGTGGCGGGGACTCGTCGTCGGGTCATGGCTGCAACCCAATCCGATGCAGGTCAGCATCGGCTGGGCGCCGGCTGTGAGCTCACCGAGAGCTCGACGTTCGTGCGTCTCCCGGCAAGCTCGGCGGAGCCTCTCGGCGAGCTCACAGGCTGGGGTCGTACACCGGTGGGTGGTCCGGAGCACCCTGCCCCGACCACCCGTTCATCCCACCGCAACCCGATCCCACGTCAGTAGGCGGCACATGTCTCTCGAACAGCTCTTCTTCCTCGATCTCGTCGCCATCGCCGTGATGGTGTTCGCCGTGTACTTCCCGCGGCACCGACAACGCGAGATGGTCTACGCCCTCCTCGGCATCAACGTCGGTGTCTTGGCCGTCACGCAGGCGCTGTCGTCGGCGACGGTCAGCGCCGGGCTCGGGCTCGGCCTGTTCGGCGTGCTGTCGATCATCCGGCTGCGCTCCACCGAGATGGGTCAGGCCGAGGTCGGCTACTACTTCGCGGCGATCGCCCTGGGCCTGCTCGGCGGCTTCGCCGTGACGCCGTCGTGGCTCAGCCCCGCGCTGATGGGCGCGATCGTGGCGGTGGCGATCGTCGGCGATCATCCTCGCCTGTTCGCGTCGTACCGTCAGCAACAGCTGCTGCTCGACCGCGCCTACGCCGACGAGCGCGATGCCCGCAGCCGGGTGGAGACCTTGGTCGGCGGTCCGGTCCACCACGTGGCGGTTCGGCGCGTCGATCTCGTGCAGGACACGACGCTCGTCGACGTGCGCTACCGGATCGATCCGAGCCGCACGCCGACAGTGACGTCGATCGACGAATGGCAACACCGATGAGCGACTGGATCGACCGCCTCGCAGGGATCGACCTCGCCGACGCCGTCGCCGACGTCGCACTGCTCGACCGGGTGGATCGCAAGTACATCGTGCGTCGCGACGAGGTGGCGCGGGCCGTCGATCGTCTCGATGGCGAGGGCCGCGTGCTCGACATCGACGGGGAGCGCCGCTTCGGGTACCTGACCGTGTACTACGACACGCCGACGGGCGATCTCCTGCTGGCCGCGGCTCGGCGCCGTCCTCGCCGGGCCAAGGTGCGTACCCGCACGTACCTGGCCACGGGCACGAGCTTCTTCGAGGTGAAGTCGCGGCAGCGCACCGGCCGTGCCACCAAGCAACGCTGGGAGCGTGCCGGCGACCCGCTGTGCCTTCACGACGACGAGTTGGCGATCCTCGCCGGGTACGACGAGATCGCGCCGTTGACGGCCGAGCTCGCTCCCGCGATCGTCACCGAGTACATCCGCACGACGCTCGTCGTCGGCACGCAGCGAGCGACGATCGACGCCGGCCTCTTCACGGGCCCCGTCCGCAACGTCGGGTGGGACGGTGTCGGGAGGGACGGTGTCGGGTGTGCAGGTGGGTGCGGCGTCGGCGAACACGTCATCGTCGAGACGAAGTCGCCGGATCGCCGCCCCGGGCCGCTCGACCGGGCGCTGTGGTCGCTCGGCCACCGTCCCCAACGCTTCAGCAAGTACGCCGTCGGCGCGGTGTGCGCCCGTCCCGAGCTGCCGGCCAACCCGTGGCATCGAGCGATCCGGCGCTACGTCACCGACCGGTAACAGTGGGGACGGGTCCCGCTGTTACTCAGTCCTCACTCGAAGACGACCTCGATCACCCGCGGGCCCGGCGTGGCGAACGACTCGTCGAGCAGGTCGGCGAGGTGCTCGGCGCTCGTTGCCCGCTCGGCGGTGATGCCGTACCCGCGGGCGATCGACACGACGTCGATCGGAGGATCGTCGAGCGACAGCACCGACCGAGACGCCTCCGCGCTGGCGCCGACGCGAGACAGCTCGATGTTGAGGATCGCGTACGACCGGTTCGTCAGGAACACGACCGTGACGTCGAGCTGCTCGCGGGCCATCGTCCACAGCGATTGGATCGTGTACTGCGCGCTGCCGTCGGACTCGAGGGCGAGGACGCGGCGGTCGGGACACGCGACGGCCGCGCCGACGGCGACCGGTAGTCCCTGGCCGATGGCGCCGCCCGTGAGGGTCAGCCAATCGTGCTGTGGTGCCCCAGCGGTCGCCCCGGCCAGTGCGATGCCCGACGTGTTGGCCTCGTCCGACACGATCGCTCCGTCGGGCAGTGTCGCTCCGACGGCGGCGGCGAACGTGAGCGCCGTGAGGGCACCGC
>CAZQCP010000154.1:0-6350 GCA_964592115.1 uncultured Ilumatobacteraceae bacterium | reverse complement strand
CCCGATGCAGATCAAGGTCGACTTCCTCTGCCGCGACTCGATCCTCGCCGCCCCGATCGTGCTCGACCTCGCGCTGTTCATGGATCTCGCCGCCCGCGCCGGAGAGTGCGGTGTGCAGGAATGGCTGAGCTTCTATCTCAAGGCCCCGCAGGCCGCCGGTGAGTCGCCTGCCGAGAGCGATCTGTTCATCCAGCAGACGAAGCTGAAGAACACCCTGCGCGAGTGGATGGGCGAACAGCCCGTCACCCACTCCGAAGCCGGCTGACCGAGCTGAGCCGACGATCTCGGTCGGAGTCGTCCCGGAAGGCGGGAAGATTCCGACCGGGATCGACGTGTGACACGAGAACGTCACGGCATCATGGACCGGTGACCGTTGCCAGCGAACGTTCCTTCGACCATCCGCGCGCCGAGGCCGCCGTGCGCGAGCTGCTCCTCGCGATCGGGGAGGATCCGGAGCGCGACGGCCTGCTCGCCACGCCGGGGCGCGTCGCCCGGATGCTCGCGGAGGTGACCGCCGGACTCGGCGAGGATCCGGGCAGCCATCTCCAGACCGTCTTCGAAGCCGGTCACGACGAAATCGTGCTGGTGCGCGACATCCCGTTCGCATCGATGTGCGAGCACCACATGTTGCCGTTCATGGGGCACGCCCACGTCGGCTACATCCCGGGCTCCAACGGCTTCGTGACCGGCCTGTCCAAGCTCGCTCGGCTCGTCGACGGCTACGCCCGCCGCCTGCAGGTGCAAGAGCGGCTGACGACCCAGATCGCTGGCGCCATCGAGGACACGCTCCAGCCGACAGGCGTGATCGTCGTGCTCGAAGCCGAACATCTCTGCATGTCGATCCGCGGCGTCGGCAAACCGGGCGCGCTCACCATCACGTCCGCCGTACGCGGGCAGTTCCGCGACGACCCGCGTTCGCGCGCCGAAGCGCTCAGCCTGATCACCGGCGCCGCCCGGCGGTAGCGGGTGAGCATCGTGGGCTTCGACGTCGGACCCGAGCTGCTGATCGGCACATCGTGGGACGACTTCGTGAGGTTCCGTGACACCGGTCGCCCGCCTGGGCACTGCACGGCGATCTGCTGGGTGCTCGATCCGGATCGTCACGCCATCCTCCTGCTGCGCCATCGCAGCCTCGGCTGGTCGTGCCCAGGAGGTCATCTCGAACCTGGCGAGGAGTTGCGCGAAGCAGCGATTCGCGAGCTGCGCGAGGAGACCGGGCTGCGGCTGGAGCCGGCAACATCGCATCCGTTCACCCTCACGCGCAGCCATGGCTGCCCGCGGCCAGGACTCGCCGATCACGACCACTGGACGTTCGGGTTCCGCTTCGACGCGCCGCCGGCGAGCAGTCAGCTCGCCACCGAAGCGGGTCAACCCGCCCGCTGGTTCCCGATCGATCAGCTGCCGCGGCAGCGCGCTGATGACATCGACGTCGTGGCGCGGCACCTTTCGGGTTGATCTTCGCCGCGTTCGCTGGCACACTGTCGGGCGTGTACGTCGCAGCCCGCGTCTCCAACCTGCTCGTAGTACTCATCCGGTAGCACGCCCGGCTTCTCGCCGCGCGTGCTCACGACCTCCCAGTTCGGGAGGTCGTTTGCTTTTTCCGGCCAACTCACACGCTCACACTCACGACCAAGGACACTCCCATGGCAGAACGCATCACCGGCGCCCAAGCGCTGATCAGGGCCCTCGAACACGAGGGCGTCGACCTGATCTTCGGCTATCCAGGCGGCTGCATCCTCCCCGCCTACGACCCGCTGATGGAGAGCCCGATCCGCCACGTCCTCGTGCGCCACGAGCAGGGCGCCGGCCACATGGCCGAGGGATACGCCCACGTGTCCGGCCGTCCCGGCGTGGCGATGGTGACGTCCGGACCGGCGGCGACGAACCTCGTCACGCCGCTGATGGACGCCTACATGGACTCCGTGCCGATGGTCGCCATCACCGGCCAGGTGCCGACGGCCGCGATCGGCAGCGACGCGTTCCAGGAGTGCGACACGGTCGGCATCACCCGGTCGTGCACGAAGCACAACGAGTTGGTGATGTCCGCCGACGACATCCCGATGGCGGTCCGACAGGCGTTCCACATCGCCACGACCGGGCGACCCGGACCGACGCTGATCGACGTGCCGAAGGACTGCCTCACCAACGAGATGACATGGTCCTGGCCGAGTGACGAAGAGGTGCTCGCCTCGCTGCCCGGCTACCGACCGAACGTGAAGGGCCACCCGCGGATGATCAAGGAGGCGGCGCGGATGATCCTCGCCGCCGAGCGTCCGATCATCTACGCCGGCGGCGGCATCTTGAAGGCTCGTGCCGCCGAGCCGTTGCGGGAGCTCGCCGAACTGATCGACAGCTACGTCGTGACCACACTGATGGCGCGCGGCGCGTTCCCTGACGACCATCCGCTGTGCCTCGGCATGCCGGGCATGCACGGCAACGCGACCGCCGTCACGGCGATGCAGCGCAGCGACCTCCTGATCACGCTCGGCGCCCGCTTCGACGACCGCATCACCGGCAAGATCGACGCGTTCGCTCCCGAGGCGAAGATCATCCACGTCGACATCGACCCTGCGGAGCAGGGCAAGGTGCGCCGCCCCGACGTGCCGATCGTCGGCGACGCCAAGTACGTGATCGGCGAGATCATCGCTGAGATCCGCTCGCTGGTCGCCAACGGCTCCGCACAAGCGGACACCTCGGCCTGGAAGAGCAAGGTGTCGGGATGGCGCGAGCAGTTCCCGATGACGTACGAGCCGTCGCTGCCCGGCGAGGCGCTCAAGCCGCAGTACTGCATCGAGGAGCTGAACCGGCAACTGCCACCCGGCACGATCGTCACCTCGGGCGTCGGACAGCACCAGATGTATGCGTCGCAGTTCATCGAGTTCGACGAGCCGTACACCTGGGTCAACTCCGGTGGTCTCGGCACGATGGGGTTCTCGATCCCGGCAGCGGTCGGGGCGAAGGCGGCGCGGCCCGACGCCACCGTGTGGGCGATCGACGGCGACGGCTGCTTCCAGATGACCGCCCAGGAGCTCGTCACGGCCTCGACCGAGGATCTTCCGATCAAGGTGATGCTGTTGAACAACAGCTACCTCGGCATGGTCCGTCAGTGGCAGGAGATGTTCTACGACGAGCGCTACTCCGAGGTGTACCTCAACTCGAAGGTGCCCGACTACGTCAAGTGGGCCGAGGCGATGGGGTGCGTCGGCATCCTGGTCGAGTCACCCGAGGAGGTCGGTCCGGCGATCGAGAAGGCCAACGCGATCAACGACCGCACGGTCGTGATCGAGTTCCGCACCGACTCGCGCGAGAAGGTCTTCCCGATGGTCCCTGCGGGAGCCAGCAACGACGACCTGATCCTCCATCCCACCCAGCAAGACCGCGCCCAGGCGCTGAAGGCCTGAGGAGCACCGGCATGACCACGATCAACCAATACGGCGGACACACGCTGAACCACCACATCTTGTCGGTGCTCGTGCAGAACCGACCGGGCGTGCTCGCCCGTGTCGCCGGGCTCTTCGCCCGCCGCGGCTTCAACATCTTCTCCCTCGCCGTCGCGCCGGCAGAAGAGGAAGGGATGAGCCGCATCACGATCGTCGTCGACGTCGAGTCGACGCCGCTCGAACAGATCACCAAGCAGCTCTTCAAGCTCATCGACGTCGTGAAGATCTCCGAGCTCGACCCACGACGTTCGGTCGAGCGCGAGCTCTTGATCGCGACCGTCAAGGCGCCCGACGAGCAGCGTGGCAAGGTCGTCGAGCTCGTCAACATCTTCGAGGGAAAGATCCTCTCCGTTGCCGAGTCGGCGTTGTCGGTGAGCCTCGAAGGGCATCCCGACAAGCTCGACGACTTTGAGGAATTGCTCGACGGGTATGGCATCGTGGAGATGCAGCGCACCGGTCGGGTGGCGCTGCCGAGACTCGACCGTGGTGCGCGCCTGCGCGCCGTGAACCCAACCCCCACCGGAAAGGCTGGCTGACATGGCCGTCACGCTGTACTACGCCGAAGACGCGGACCCCTCGATCATTCGCGGCAAGAAGGTCGCCGTCATCGGCTATGGCTCGCAGGGCCACGCCCACGCACTGAACCTCAAGGACTCGGGCGTCGACGTGGTCGTCGGCTTGCGACCCGAGTCGTCCTCGGTCGCCAAGGCGGAAGCCGCCGGCCTGTCCGTGCTCACGATCGGCGAGGCCGCCCAGTGGGCCGACGTGGTGATGCTGCTCGCCCCTGATACGGAGCAGAAGCGGATCTACCAGGAGTCGATCGCCGAGCACATGACCGACGGGAAGGCGATCGCCTTCGCCCACGGGTTCAACATCCGATTCGATCTGATCCAGCCGCCGGCTGGCGTGGACGTGATCATGATCGCCCCGAAGGGTCCGGGCCACCTCGTGCGCCGCACCTACGTCGAAGGGGGCGGGGTGCCGTCGCTGATCGCTGTCGCCCAAGACGCCACGGGCAACGCCCGCGCGGTGGCGATGTCGTACGCCGACGCGATCGGCGGCACCCGGGCCGGCGTCATCGAGACGACGTTCGCCGAAGAGACCGAGACCGACCTCTTCGGTGAGCAGGCCGTGCTGTGCGGTGGCCTGACCTCGCTCGTGCGGGCCGGGTTCGAGACGCTCGTCGAAGCCGGCTACGCGCCGGAGATGGCGTACTTCGAGTGCCTCCACGAGGTGAAGCTGATCGTCGACCTGATGTACGAGGAGGGGATCGCCGGGATGCGCTACTCGATCTCGGACACCGCCGAGTACGGCGACCTCACCCGCGGATCGCGGGTGGTCACCGATGAGACGAAGGCCGAGATGAAGCGGATCCTCGGCGAGATCCAGTCCGGCCAGTTCGCGGCAGAATGGATCGCCGAATCCGAGGCCGGACGCCCGAACTACAAGCGGATGCAGGACGAGGGCAAGGCCCACCCGATCGAGGACATCGGCGGTCAGTTGCGCGGTGCGATGACGTTCATCACCGCCGGCAAGACCAAGGTCGCCGACGCCTCCGGCGGCTGAGCAGTCATCGATGAGATTCGTGCGCACCTGTCGCGCAGGAACCTCATCGATGGGCGGTGGCGACGGGTAGGGTCGCCGGATGACCGGGGTGGCGTGGGCGGCGCTCATGGTGTTCGCCGTCGCTGCGGTGGCGAACTGGACCTCGCGGTCGACGGCGAACCGGCGCGTCGAGTTGTGGAGCAAGCCGCTGGCGCTGGTCGCACTGATCGTCGTCGCGCTGGCGATCGAGCCGGCGGAGCCGACGATGCGGGCGTGGTTCGTCGTCGCCCTCGCCTGCTCGCTCGCCGGCGACGTGTTCCTGCTCGACGATCGGCGGTTCATCCCTGGCCTCGTCGCGTTCCTCCTCGCGCACGTCGCGTACATCATCGGACTGGCGCTCGATCCCGAATGGACGCTCGCCGCGATGGCACCGGGAGTCGTCTTGATGCTGATCGTCGGGAGCTGGGTCGGTCGGCGGATCGTCCAAGGCGCCGAGCGCGAGTCGCCGTTGCTCGGCAGCGCCGTGATCGGCTACCTGATCGCGATCTCGGTGATGTTCGCCGCCGCGCTCGCCACACGCAACGTGTGGGCGGCCGTCGGCGCCGGTCTGTTCGTGGCGTCGGACAGCATCCTCGGCTGGCGCAAGTTCGTCGGCGATGCAGCCTGGATGCCCACCGCCATCATGGTCACCTACCACCTCGGCCAGGCTGGCTTGGTCCTCAGCCTGATATAAATCTGACTTGTTCAGTCGGGAATTGGGGCTGTAGCGTCGCTCGACTATGAGCGACCAGTGGGGATTCGAGACCAAGCAGATCCACGTCGGAGGTGATCCGGATCCGACGACTGGTGCCCGGGCGGTCCCGATCTACCAGACCACGTCGTTCGAGTTCCGCGACACCGAGCACGCCGCGAACCTGTTCGCCCTCGCCGAGGTCGGCAACATCTACACGCGCATCATGAACCCGACCCAGGGTGCGCTCGAAGCGCGGCTCAACGCGCTCGAGGGCGGATGCATCACCGCTATCGGGCTCCCCGGAACCCTCGCCGTGTCGTCGGGGCAGTCCGCGTCGACGCTGGCGATCCTCACGTTGTGCGAGGCGGGCGACCACGTCGTCGCCTCGCCCTCGCTGTACGGCGGCACCTACAACCTGTTGCACTACACGATCCCCAAGCTCGGGATCGAGGTGTCCTTCGTCGACGACCCTGACGATCTCGACGAGTGGCGCGCCGCGATCCGGCCGAACACGAAGGCGTTCTTCGGCGAGGTGCTCGCCAACCCGCGCAACAACGTGTTCGACATCGAGGGCGTCTCGGCACGGTGTTGTCGACGATCAGCGGGATGCCGCTGTCGTGAGCCACCGCCGA
>CAZQCP010000153.1:0-6358 GCA_964592115.1 uncultured Ilumatobacteraceae bacterium | reverse complement strand
GGCAACTCGCCCTTGCCTGCGCCAGTCATGACGGGTCGCCCGAACAACTCACGGTCGTGCGCGAGATCCTCGACCGGTACGGCCTCGCCGAGTCGGATCTCGACAACACGCCGTCACGCCCCACGGATCTGCGCGCCCGCCGCGCCGCACGCCGAGCGGGTACCCCGCCTTCCTCGTTGCAGCAGAACTGTTCGGGCAAGCACGCGGCGATGCTCGCCACGTGCGTCGTCAACGGGTGGCCGACCGCCGACTATCGACAGCCCGACCATCCGGTGCAGGCATTGATCACCGCCGGGATCGGCGAGCTCGGCTGCACGATCGACCACATCGGCGTCGACGGGTGTGGCGCTCCGACCCACGCGTTCGCCGTGGTCGAGCTCGCCCGGGCGTTCGCGCGACTCGCCGTTGCCGACACGGCGGTCACCCGCGCGATGCGCGCCCATCCGGTCCTCGTCGCGGGACCGACACGCGACGTCACCCGCTGGATGCAGGCGATCCCTGGGCTCACCGCCAAGGACGGCGCAGACGGCGTGTTCGCGGCCGCCCTCCCCGACGGGCGGGCCGTCGCGTTCAAGGTGGCAGACGGCAGCAACGACGCACGCCGAGCCGTCGGAGCTGCCGGGCTCCGGGCGGCGGGGATCGACGTCGATCGTCTCGCTCCCGACGTCGTCGCCGAGACATCCGTCGCCGTGTTCGGCCACGGTGAGCCGGTGGGCCACGTCCGTGCGCTGGAATGGTCGCGATGCAGTTCTTGACCCTCGACCCCTCCACGTTCGAGTACGGCGAGCCGGCGTGGATCGCGCCGGGCATCCGCCGGCTCATCGCCAAGAACCCGTCGAAGTTCACGTACCACGGGACGGGGACCTACATCATCGGCGGCGACGCGGACGGGCGCGGCGACGTCGTCGTCATCGACCCGGGACCACAGCTCGACACGCATCGCGACGCGTTGGCGTCGGCGCTCGTGGGGAACACGGTGCGGGCGATCCTCGTGACCCACTGCCACTCCGACCACTCGCCGCTCAGCGCCTGGCTGGCGTCGGAGACGGCCGCCCCGACGTACGCCTTCGGTCCCCACGGCGACGACGCGTGGGACATCGGCGACGACCCGCCCGATCCCGACTCGTCCGATGCCGATGCGACCGCTGACGATGCGTCCGATGCCGAGCCGGTCATCGAGGAGTCGATCGACCGCGAGTTCACGCCGGACGTGCCGGTCGTATCCGGTGACGAGGTCGTCGCTGGCGCGGGGTGGAGCGTCACGGCGCTGCACACGCCGGGACACACGTCGAACCACACATGCTTCGCGTTCGACGATGGCGAGTCACGGACGCTGTTCACCGGCGACCACGTGATGGGTTGGAGCACGACCGTCGTCGCCCCGCCGGACGGCGACATGGCCGCGTACATGGAGTCGTTGCGAGTCGTCGCCGGTCGCCACGACGACGTCGCCATCCCGACCCACGGTCCCCCCATCCCCGATCCAGCGAGCTACGTGTCGGCGCTCGTCGAGCATCGGGTGCAGCGCGAGCAGCAGATCCTCGAGGTTGTTCGAAACGGCGTCGGCCGGGTGCCCGACATGGTCGAGGTGCTCTACGCCGACGTCCGCCGCGAGTTGCACAAGCCGGCCCGGCGCAGCGTGCTCGCCCACCTCGTGAAGCTCGTCGACGACGGCGTCGTCACCACCGACAGCCTCGCTCGCCCCCGCCTCGACGACACCTTCCGCCCCGCGTAGCCGCTCGTCGCCATACCGTGATGTCGCGTGCGAGCCGCATTGCATCCGGGGTCAGACACCAGATGCAACGGGTCACGGATCACGCCCGACCACCCGTGGCCCGCGCGCTGTTGCATCTGGTGTCTGACCCCGGATGCAATGTTCGGTTGCATCTGGTGTCTGACCCCGGATGCAATGGGATCAACGCAGGTTGAACACGCCGTCGGTGATGGTGTACGGGAGACCGAAGCCGAACGTGTCACGGGCGAACCACGAGAACAACAGCACCGCCCCGCCGAGCAGCGAGATGTTCTTCAAGAAGTTCGCCAGCTCGACCTGACGGGTCCCGGGGTCGCGCTCGGCCCAGAACTTGTGCATGATGAACGTCATCGGCAACAACGTGACGATCAACAACAGCGCACCGATGTCCGCCCAGATGCCGAGCAATATCGACAGCGAACCGACGACGAACGCGACCGACATGGCGATCACTCCGGGGCGCGCGGGGCCGACACCTTTGCTCTGGGCGTAGGCCGTGGCGCCGTCGAGGTCGGCGAGGTGGGTGATGCCTTGGACCAGGAAGACCGTGCTGAACAGGACCCGTCCGATCAACCACAGTTCGTCCATGTCGCCGAGTGTGACACACGCGGCGAGCCCGCCGTTGCTTCGCCGTCGTGCCGGATGCGTCAGATGCCGTCAGCCGCGGCGGCACCCGCCGCGTCCTCGGGCGGTGTGTCCGAAGACGCACGTAACCGGGCGAATACGGCCGGGGGTTCGCGCCACGGGTCGGCGAGCTTCCCCGCCCGCGCATCGCGGATCGTCGCCCAGACCCGCTCCGGCGTGCACGGCAGATCGATGTGCCGAACCCCCAGGTGAGCGAGCGCGTCGATGACCGCGTTCTGCACCGCGGGCGTGGCGCCGATCGTGGCCGCCTCGCCGATCCCCTTCGCGCCGAGCGGGTTGAGCGGCGTCGGAGTCTCCGTCGAGTGCGCCTCGAACGACGGCAGTTCGGCGGCGGTCACGATGCCGTAGTCGGCGAGGTTCGACGTCACCGGGTTGCCGTCGTCGTCGAAGCGGACCTCCTCGAAGAGTGCCTGCCCGACGCCGGCCGCGATCCCGCCGTGCTGTTGCCCCTCCACGAGCAGCGGGGCGAGCACGGTGCCGCAATCGTCGACCGCGACGTGGCGCAGCAGCGTCACCTTGCCCGTGCCGGCGTCGACCTCGACGACGGCGATGTGGGCACCGAAGGGGAACGTCGCGCCCTCCTGGTGGAAATCGAACTCGCCGGAGAGCGGCGTGTCGGCGTCGTCGGCGCGGGCGGCAAGGTCGGCCCACGTGATCGCCTGAGCGGGGACACCGGCGACACCGATCGTGCCGTTCGCCGGATCGACGACGATGTCGGCTGGATCGGCTTCGAGCACCGTCGCCGCGATCTCCTTGGCCGCCGCGATCATCGCTTCGGTGGCGCCACGAACGGCAGACCCACCGAGCTGGAGTGAGCGCGATCCGCCCGTGCCACCGCCGGTTCGGACGCGATCGGTGTCCCCGTCGACGAGCCGGATCTTGTCCACCGGGATGCCGGTCTCGTCGGCGACGAGCATGGCATAGGCCGTCTGATGTCCCTGTCCGTGCGACTGGGTGCCGGCGTAGACGGTCGCCGAGCCGTCGGCGTGCACCTCGACGGCGCCGAACTCGTCGGACCCGCCACCGGCGGTGATCTCGACGTAGCTGGAGATGCCGATGCCGAGCAGCCGATCGTCGCCACGTTCGCGACGCGCTGCCTGCTCGGAGCGGAGGTCGTCGTAGCCGGCGAGCTCGGCGGCTCGTTCGAGCGGCACGAGGTAGCGCCCGCTGTCGTACGTGTTGCCCGGGATCGTGCGGAACGGGAACACGTCGTCGGCGAGGAAGTTCCGCCGCCGGATCTCGATCGGGTCGATGCCGAGCTCGATCGCGGCCTGGTCGACGAGCCGCTCGAGCAGCGCCGTCGCCTCGGGTCGTCCCGCCCCGCGGTAGGCGCCCATCGGAGTCGTGTTCGTGACCGCCACGGCGACGTCGAACTGGATCGCCGGGAACGCGTACGTGCCTTGCGACATGCGGCGGGTGCCACCGGGGAGGAAGGCGCCGATCGCCGGGTAGGCGCCGGCGTCGCCGACGAGCGCCACCCGCAACCCGGTGAACGTCCCCTCCGACGTGCAGCCGAGCTCGACGTACTGGATCTGCCCGCGGCTGTGGGGAAGCGCCTTCATGTCGTCGCTGCGCGGCGGCACCCACACGACGGGTCGGCCGGTGCGCAGCGCGCTGGCGGCGACGACGCTGTACTCCGCGTGGATGCCCGCCTTGCCGCCGAAGCCACCACCGACCTGGGGTGTGACCACGCGGACCATCGACCGGTCGAGTCCGAGCACTTCGGCGATCTGCCCGTGCAGGCCGTGGGGCATCTGCGTCGATGCCCAGAACGTCAGCCGCCCGTCGTCGCCGACCTCGGCCGCGCAGCAGTCCGGCTCCATCGGCACCACCGCCATCCGTTGGTTCAGATAGCGACCGCGCACGATGACGTCGGCGTCCGCGAGGTCGGTGCGATGCCGGTCGACGATCACGGTCGCCTCGTTGGAGCCGTGGTCGGGGAAGATCGCGTCGGCACCGTCCGCCAGCGCCGCCTCCGGGTCGACGAGTGCCGGCAGCGGATCGATGTCGGCCCACACCATGGCAGCCGCGTCGGCGCCGGCGGCCTCGCTCTCGGCGAGCACGACGGCGATCGGCTCGCCGACGAACCGCACGCGGTCAGCAGCGAGCGGGGCGCGCACGAAGTCCTCGTGGACGGTGGCGGACCCTTGGTGAGGTGCCACGCCGAGCTCGGCGAACGTCAACACCTCGACGACCCCGGGCATCGCCCGTGCGTCGTCGACGTGGATCGCGCGGATCAGACCGTGGGCGACCTCCGAGCGGGCGAACACCGCATGCAGGGCACCGGGGAGTTGGAGATCGGCGAGGTAGCGGCGGGCACCGACGAGGAGCTGCGGATCTTCCGTCCGCAACACGCGGGTCCCCAGGATCGACCCCGGCCGGCGAGAAGCGAGCGCGGTCACGGGCGCCGAACCTACACGCGTCGGCCGCGCCGGTCAGCGGCGGACGATGTCAGTCCCAGCCGGCGCGAGTCGCCGGCATACCGCTGGCACCGTCCGGGTGCAACTTGACGCCGAGCGTCTGCATGATCTGGATGCCGGCGTCGTCGAAGCCGTTGATCGAACCGGACATGTAGAGCAGCCACACGCGGGCGCGCCGCTCGCCGACGAGCGCGACGGCCGCATCCCAGTGGCGTTCGAGGTTGGCAACCCAGTGCCGCAGCGTGCGCGCGTAGTGCTCGCGCAGGTTCTCCACATCGCGGACCTCGAAGCCGGCCCGCTCCATCGTGCCGACGGTTTCGGAGATGTCGAGCAGCTCGCCGTCCGGGAACACGTATCGGTAGACGAAGCTGCGTCGGCTCAGCTTGGAGCCGCCGACCGACGAGATCGCATGGTTCAACAGGCGGCCGCCCGGGCGGAGCAACGAGTGCAGGCGTTCGAAGTACTCGGCCATGTGCGACGACCCGACGTGTTCGGCCATGCCGATCGAGGAGATGGCATCGAACGGACCGTCGGGGACCTCGCGGTAGTCCTGGATCCGGATGTCGACGCGGTCGGCGAGCCCGAGCTGATCGACGCGGCGGCGGGCGTATGTCGCTTGCTCCTCGCTGATCGTGACGCCGACGACCTCGACGTCGTGGTGCGTCGCGGCGTGGATCGCCATCGACCCCCATCCGCATCCGACGTCGAGCAGTCGCCCGCCTGCACGCACCACTTCGCCGAGGCCGAGCTTGCGGCAGATCAGCTCGTGCTTGGCCGATTGCGCGTCCTCGAGGGTCGTCGTGTCGGTCGCGAAGCGGGCGCACGAGTACGTCATCGCCGGTCCGAGCACGAGCTCGTAGAACTGGTTGCCGACGTCGTAGTGATGGCTGATGACGGTCCGGTCACGGCGCAGCGAGTGGCGCAACCCGTGCGGTACGAGCTCTTCGGGCGGGCGAGGTGGACGGTGCGTGATGTCTGTCGCGTGACGGGCCACGCCGAGCAACTGCGGGAGCGTCCGGACGGCGGTGGACAGATCGTTGGGGATCGCGTTGCGCAGTACGCGCAGGATCTCGGCAACGTTGCCTTCCGTGTCGATGGCACCACTCACGTAGGCACGGGCGAGGCCGAGCTCGGTCGGCGCCCACACGAGGTGGCGGATCGCATCGGGTTCCGTGAAGCGCAACGTGCCCGGACCGTCGCGCCCGATCGATGATCCATCCCAGAACGTGATCCGTAGCGGCGGTTCGCCGCCGAAGAAGCGTTCGATCGCCGGACCGAGCTCGTCAGCCGCACTCGGTTCCGGCTCTGGCGCAGCCTGTGCGGATCGGTCGCCGGCAACGTGTTGTTCAGTGAGCTCAGCGGTCATCATCGCCCCTTCCGCGGTTGTCGTTCCCACGTGCTCACCGTCCATGATGCCACGGATGCGAGAGCGTGGGAATCGGCCCTGCGGCATCGATCGGTACGCTGTGCAGCCGCGTTGCAGCGGCCTCTCTAGCTCAATGGTAGAGCAGTGGACTTTTAATCCATTGGTTCAGGGTTC
>CAZQCP010000152.1:0-6411 GCA_964592115.1 uncultured Ilumatobacteraceae bacterium | reverse complement strand
CTGGTGTTATAGGGTGGGCGATGGGAGTCTCGATCTCCCGACCTCCACGGTGTGAACGTGGCGCTCTTCCAGCTGAGCTAATCGCCCTTGCGGCCCGAAAACCTACCAGTGCAAACCGTCCGACGGACCAAACACGAGCTTGGCGTGTGGCCCAGGGCGGCACGAAACCCGACCGGTTCCGACGGTGTCGGCGTCTCTTGCGTCAACCGGCGTGGAAGTACGACAGCTTCGGAGGTCGTCGGGAATCCGGCCGGGTGACTGCGGTGCAGCGCGCAAACGCCTGGGCGGCTCACCGACGTACCACGCAGGCGATGCCGAGGCCCTGACGATCCTGATGAGCGGCGGTGGCGAAGGGGCACGTCTCGTCGAGCGCAACGAAACGCTGCACGACGATGTCGACCGCCGGGTCGCCGGTGCACACGTCGTCGAGCGCGAAGCCAGCAGCGTCGATCGTCACGCAGCCACCCTCACGGATGATCCCGTCTGGGGTGGGTGCGGCGGGCGGTTCGGTGAACTGCGACAGCGCGATCACCCCGACGGTCCCGGCGACCGCAACGGCGGCGACGAGCCGCCACGGCACGCGCACGCCGCTGAACGCCGGAGGCATCGGGGCGGGTGTTGTGGGCGCAGACGCGTCGGCTGACGCGCCCGCGGGAGCGTCGGCCGATGCTGCACCCGGACGGAGGGAGGCGTCGTACATCGCGCGACGGGCCGGGTCGGCGAGGACGCGGTAGGCCTCGTTGATGTGTGCCATCGACGTCTCGTCGCCGGCGGATGCGTCGGGATGATGCTGGCGGGCGAGGCGCCGGTATGCATCGCGGATCGCCGCGCCATCGGCGTCGGCGGCGACTCCAAGACGTTCGTAGTGAGTCGGCCCGGCCACGGCCGCTTCCTCAGTACCCGACGTCGAGGTCGACCAGACCGATGAGGTCGTCGCCGCGAGCGAATCGCCGCACGTTCTCCTCGACGCGGGCGGCGAGCAGCGGGCGCGCCATCGCCGGTGTGTTCCCGACGTGTGGCGTGATGATGCAGTTCGGCATCGACCAGAGTGGGTGGTCGGCGGGAAGCGGTTCCGGGTGAGTGACATCGAGACCGGCACCCCCGATCATCCCGGTCCGCAACGCCTCCACGAGATCGTCGGTCACGATGTGCTTTCCACGGGCCACGTTGACGATCCATGCGTGGTCTTCCATCAACCCGAATTCGTCGAGCGAGAACAGGCCCTTCGTCTCGGGCGTGAGTGCCAGCGCGAGCACGACCAGGTCGGCGCCGGGGAGAGCGTCGGCGAATCGGTCGGACTCGAGCACCTCATCCACGCCGTCCATGTGCTGGGCGTGGTTGCGGACGACGGTGATGTGGCAGTTCCACGGCTGCAACAGGCGAACGAGCGATTCGGTGATGCCACCACCACCGAGGATCGTGACCCGTCCGTCGAGCAGGTTGCGACCGTGCGGCCCGGTCCACTCCGATGCCCGGGCGTAACCACCGACGTGGCGCAATCCGGCGAGACCGAGGCTCAACGCCATCTCCGCCACCGGCTCGGCATACACGCCCTTGCCGCACGTCCACGTGCGGTCGCGGTCCAGGTGCTCGACGAAGTTCTCGATGCCGGCGAAGGGCAACTGCACCCACCGCACCCGCGGTGCCGCGGCGAGCGCGGTCCGCAGCCCAGACACGTCACGAGCGTCCGCCCACACCAGCCCGTGGGCCTCGTCGAGGCCCACGAGGTGCCCGCCGCCGGCGACCACCGCCTCCGCGAGCCAATCGGGTCCGGGCTCCGGACCGAGGTGTATTCGTGGTGCGTCCGCGTGCGTCATGGGTCTTACGACGGTAGCCCTCGCGACCGAGGCCGTGCTCAATGGTGCATGATGAGGCGATGAGCAACGGCGCTCCTGTGGTCAAGACGGTTGGGGTTCCGCGGGAGGTGAAGACTGCCGAGCATCGGGTGGCGATGACGCCGGACGGCGTCCGTGAGCTCGAACGGCACGGCATCGACGTCATCGTGGAGACCGGGGCCGGGGACGGTGCGTCGATCACCGACGCCGACTACATCGCCGCGGGTGCCGACATCGTGCCGAGCGCCGCGGACGCGTGGGCACAGCAGATGGTCGTGAAGGTGAAGGAACCCCAGGATTCCGAGGTCGGCTTCCTGCGTGACGACTTGACGCTGTTCACCTACTTGCACCTCGCCGCGTACCCGGCCGTCGCGGCCGCGCTGCTCGCCGCGGGCACGACCGCTGTCGCCTACGAGACGGTGCAGCTCGCCGACGGTTCGCTGCCGTTGCTCGCACCGATGAGCGAGGTCGCTGGACGGCTGGCGCCGCAGATGGGAGCACATTTCCTCGAACGCCACAACGGTGGACGGGGGGTGCTGATGGGTGGCGCACCCGGCGTGCGGCCCGCCAAGGTGGTCGTGCTCGGTGCTGGCAACGTCGGGTGGAACGCGGCGTGGATCGCGGCGGGCATGGAAGCCGAGGTCGTGCTCGTCGACAAGAACCTCGATCGGTTGCGCTTCGTCGATCAGATCCACCGGGGCCGCATCATCACCGCCGCCTCGAATCGCGGCGCGATCGAGCGGGCGGTGCTCGACGCCGACCTCGTGATCGGCGCCGTGCTCGTCGCCGGCGGGCGCGCGCCGGTCGTCGTCAGCGAGGAGATGGTCGCCCAGATGAAGCCGGGGGCCGTGATCGTCGACGTCGCCGTGGACCAGGGCGGCTGCATCGCCACCACCCGCGAGACGACCCACGACGCGCCGACCTACGAGCTGCACGGCGTCGTGCACTACGCCGTCGGCAACATGCCCGGCGCCGTCCCGTACACGAGCACGTACGCACTCACCAACGCCACGCTCCCGTTCCTGCTCGACGTGGCGCTGCACGGCGCGATCGGCGCCGGGCGCCGTGATCCGGCCCTCGCCCACGGCCTCAACACGTTCGCTGGCGCCTACGCCAACCCGATCGTCGCCGAGTCGCTCGGGGCCACCGCCGTCAGCCCGTTCGCCTGATCCAGTCGGCAGGTACCGGATCGACGAGGGAGTTACGGTGGCGGCATGGGTGACATCAAGCTCGGGTACAACACCGGCTACTGGTCTGCGGGGCCGCCGGCGGGCGCGCTCGACGCCGTGCGCGAGGCCGAGCGCCTCGGCTTCAACTCGGTGTGGACCGCCGAGGCGTACGGCTCCGATGCCCTGACACCGCTCGCCTGGTGGGGTGCGGCGACCGAGCGGGTGCAGCTCGGCACGGCGATCATGCAGATGTCCGCCCGCACGCCCGCCGCCGCAGCGATGGCGGCGATCACGATGGATCACCTCTCCGGCGGGCGCTTCATCCTCGGCCTCGGCGCATCGGGACCACAGGTCGTCGAAGGTTGGTACGGCCAGCCCTACCCGCGCCCGCTCGCCCGCACCCGCGAGTACGTCGAGATCGTGCGGCGGGTCATCGCTCGTGAGGCACCCGTCGAGTTCCACGGCGACTTCTTCGACATGCCGTTGATCGGCGGTGCCGGGCTCGGCAAGCCGCTGCGTTCCACGGTGCATCCGCTGCGCGCCGACGTGCCGATCTACCTCGCCGCCGAGGGCCCGAAGAACGTCGCCCTCGCCGCCGAGATCTGCGACGGCTGGCTGCCGCTGTTCTTCTCGCCCAAAGACGACGCGTTCTACCGTCGCTGCCTCGACGACGGCTTCGCGGCGAGCGGTGACCCGGCGAAGCGCGAGCGCTTCGCCGTCACCGCCACGGTGATGATCATCCCAGGTGACGACGCAGAGCAATGCGCGGACCTCGTACGTCCGTTCCTCGCCCTCTATGCGGGCGGCATGGGAGCGAAGGGCGCCAACTTCCACCACGAGGTGTTCGCCCGCATGGGGTGGGAGCACGTCGTCGACGAGGTGCAGGCGCACTACCTCGCCGGGCGCAAGCAGGACGCTGCAGCGGCGATCCCGCTGGCGATGGTCGAAGACGTCGCCCTCGTCGGCCCGCCCGACAAGATCCGCGATGAGATGGGCCGCTGGCGTGAGACGTGCATCACCGAGTTCTTGCTCAGTGGGCCGGCGGCGGCGTTGCCGAGCTTCGCCGACCTGGTCCTCGGCTGAGCCGAATCGAACTGCATCGTGGTCACGCACGAATTCTTGAGAGTGGTCAACTCTGAGCGGGTGCTGACCGATCTACCTTGACGTGGTCGAAGGAGTGCGAGTCAGGCGGACGGAAACCAGCAACGAGTCGACGGCGGCCGAGGCCAAGTCGAAGATCGGGCGACGCTCGCCGACGCTGACCGTCGGTGCCGTCGACGACCCCCTCGAGACCGAAGCGGACATGATCGCCAAAGCGGCCGTCTCCGTGCTCGCCGCAGCCCCGGCCGGCACGCCCGACGCCAAGGTGCAGCGACGAACGGCACCGACGGCGGCCAGCACACCGCCCCCCGCCCGCGTGGCTCGGTCGGCGGTCGGCGGCCAGATCGGCGCCGCTGGTGGCGAGGTGGACGTCGACACCGACGCCCGCATCCGCCGGGCGCGAGGTGGCGGCCACACGCTCGAACCCGACCTCGCACAGCGGATGTCGAGCGCTCTCGGCAGCGATGTCTCCCACGTCCGGATCCACACGGGCGCCGAGTCGCGGGAGCTGAACGACCGCATCCAGGCCGAGGCGTTCACCGTCGGCAACGACGTGCACTTCCGCGACGGCGTGCCAGACACCAGCACCGCGACAGGGCAGCATCTCCTCGCCCACGAACTGGCGCACACGCTCCAGCAGCCGGCGGGTCGTGCCCAGCGCTCCCCCGTCATCCATCGCAAGCCCGCGCGCGTGCTCGTCGAAACCGACCTCTACAAGGCAGATGCCAACGACGTCAGCAAGATCGACGACAGCTCGAGCGGCATGTCGCGCGCCAAGGCGGTTCCGGGCGAAGCGCTCGCCGTCGATCCCAACGTGACGCGAGTCGACTCGGCGACACCGGCCGAGACGTACGTCCAGACCACACAGGTCGGCTCGAAGAAGCTGAAGCGGTTCGTCCGGGTCTCGGCGGTCGAGCTCGTCGGCGGGCAGGCGACACCGGGCGGCGAGTCGCTCGGCGACAAGGTCGACAAGTCGAGCGGCAAGTTCGGCGACACCGTCAGCATCCTGCCGGACATCAACGACGCGCAGGACTCCTTCAAGGCCAACGGCGGCAATGTGTCCGACCAGATGGAGTCCGACATCGGCGTCGCGGCTGGCGTCGGCGACACGATGTCGATGGTGGCGGGCCTCGCATCGGCGATCGTCACGTTCCAGTCACGCGAGTCGAACGGCGGAGACAAGGCCGGGGCAGTGCTGTCTGGGATCTCATCGGTCGGCAGCGGCGCCAAGGGCTTCTCCGGGATGGTCGACAAGGGCGGCGGCGGCGAGGGCGCCACGGCGGTGGCGCAAGGGATCGCCGGGTTCGCCGACGCGTTCGCCGGGATCAAGGACACGTTCTTCGCCATCAAACACATCGTCGAGCTCGTCAAGGAGGCCGACCAGCTCAGCGACAAGGAGAAGTTCAAGCGTTCGATGGAGGTCATCACGGACGCCATGAACGCCGCCAAGAGCGGGGTGTCGGCCGCCAAGTCGTTCATGGACCTGTGGGGAGGTGGCGCCGGAGCACCACTCGTCGCTGCCGTGCCCGGGTTCGGCATCGCCTTGTCGTGCGTCGACATCGTCATCCGCGCCGTCGACCTCGTCGATGCTCAGATCCAGCGGAGCCGGATGGAGTCGAACAAGCGCTCGGTGAAGGAGTCGCTCGGAGGCTCGAAGGGCAAGACGCTCAAGGGCAGTGCTGAGGCGTTCATCAAGCAGATCGACGACAAGCGCGCCGCCGGCGAGGACGTCTCGGACTCCGACGCGGCGAAGTACGAGCAGTACCGCGAGTACCTCCTCGCCAAGGGCCTGCAGTACATCGCCCGCAAGCGTTCCGATCGAGCGATCCTCAAGATCAGCGTGGCGATGGCGAAGATCGCCGGCGATGCGGCGGTGCTCGGCGGAGCATCGGCTCCTGTCGGCATCGGCATCAAGGGCGGTGCGATGGCCCTCGACGTCGGAGCCTCCGCCTTCCGGCGCTTCAAGCAGTGGGGGCGTGACAAGGCCGCCAAGAGCGGTACCACGACAGGCTTCTTCTCGGTCTTCGACAAGAGCAAGTCGACGACCGCCAAGCTCGAGGGTTACAACAAGATGGTCGACAAGATCTTCGACATGATCGTCAAGGCGGCGTCGCTCACCGGCTTCGCCGCCCTCGGGGCGGAGGCCAAGGTCGCCGACTTCGTCGGAGCGATCGGGCTGTCGTTGAGGAAGATGTATGCGCTGAAGGACAACCCGTTCGAGTTACGTATGGAGATGATCAAAGCGATGAAGAAGCGCGAGTGACCGTGGACGACGCACTGCGCAAGATGTTGGTCGCCGAGCTCGC
>CAZQCP010000151.1:0-6481 GCA_964592115.1 uncultured Ilumatobacteraceae bacterium | reverse complement strand
GGCCGGCCTGGCGCTGGTGCGTCGTTGCATGTGGTGTCTGACCCCGGATGCAATCTGCGAAAACGGCGACGACCCCCGGGCGAGCCGGGGGTCGTCGGTCGATGCTGTGCGAGGACGTTCAGTCGTCCTCGTCGGACTCTGGTGCGTTCTCCTCGCGCGGCGGGGGCGCCTCGCCGAGGCCGAGCTCGGCGAAGATCTCTGCTTTGCGATACTCGAAGTCGTCCTCTTCGACTTCGCCAGCGGCGAACTTCTCGTTCAGCTGGCGGAACTCCTCGAGGAGCGCATCTTCGTCGGGCCCCTCGTCGTCGGACTCGGCAGAGCCAGCGCTCTTGCCATGCCGGACGGCCAGCTTTTCGGCCTTGCGCTCCTTCTTACGGAGCTCGCGTTGTCGCTTTTGGTAGGACTGTGGACTTCGAGCCAATCGAAACGCCTCCTCGGGTAGTGCTCAGACGACCTTGACGTCGACCGCCTCGGGGCCCTTGCGGCCCGGAGCGATCTCGAACTCGACGGTGTCGCCGTTGTTCAACGAACGGCGGCCGGAGCCGACGATGTTCGAGTAGTGAACGAAAACGTCCTCGCCGTCTTCGCGAGAGATGAAACCGAAGCCCTTCTCGTCGTTGAAGAACTTCACGGTACCTGTAGCCATCCACGGCTCCTTATTCATTGCGGAGCCACCATGACTCACGTTCGCCGCTCAGGCTAGTGATGTTCGTGCAATTGTCCACCGCGCGCCGAGGTTGCCCGTGACGGCCAGACGGCCGAGGATCACCGACGACATCACCACGCCGACCGCGCCGGCCAACAGGAGCGCAGGGTCACCGATCGCCCACCCGTACAGCAGCCAGATCAGGCTCTCGACCCAGCCGATCGACCACGTCGCGGCCGAGACACCGGCCAGGACCGACGTGCGACACACGGCCACCACGGCGGGCAGGAGCTGGATGCCGTAGCAGAGCCCGATGACGACACCGGCCATCCCCCAACCACCGAACACCAGGAACGGCAGCGGGATCATGCCCAGTCCGAACGCACCGGCCGCGAGACCGACGAGGCCGCGGCGCCCGACCGAGGCGACGAACCCGACCGCCATCACGGAGTAGAGGGCCAGCGAGGCGACCGACACGGCGATCAGCGCCCACAGCGACGTGGCCAGCGCATACGCGAACCACCACCCGTTGATCGCCACGCTGACCCCGATCCACGTCGCCGACACACCGTCGACTCGTCGAGTGCGCACGATGCGGCGCGCCTGGGGCAGCGCCATGCCAGAGCCGAGCACCGTGGCGACGACGACGAGGAGGTTGAGGATGACGTTCATGGCGGAGATCCGGAGAGATTGGAAGTAAGTGGCTAATCGGCTTTAGTACCTTACATCCTCATCGCCGGGTATCCTCGCCACCGTGTACGTCCGGTCTGGGCACGACACCGAGATCCAGCTCACGTTGGATGCCGCCGTCGAGTTGCTCAACGCGCTCGACGATGCGGACCGACCTGGCAACGAGCCTGCTGACGTGCGCCGACTGCTCGACGAGCACGCCTTCACCCGAGCCGCCGACGCGTCCGCGGCGTCGATCGCGCGCGTCGAGTCGCGGGCCCGGGCGATGGCACCGGCACTGCTCCGCCTCGTCGTCGACGGCGACGGTGGGGCGGACGACACGATCCGCTGGATCAATCGCGAGCTGTCGGCGATCCAGATCATCCCGTCGTTGACCACCCACGACGGCAGCGACCTCCACATCCACTGGACACCGTCCACGGCGACGTTCGACGACCAGGTCATCGCCGACCTCTTGATGGCGCTCGCCCAAGAGGTGTGCGATCACGGCACCGAGCGCTTCGGGCGCTGCGCGGCGTCCGACTGCGACCACCTGTTCTTCGACACGACACGCAACGGGTCGCGTCGGTTCTGCAGCGACCCGCGCTGCGCCAGCCGCACCCACACCGCCGACCACCGCGCCCGCCAGCGGTCTGGCTGACCCGTCCCGCGGGTGGCACCGGACCCGGGCGGCGCCCGCCCTCAGTCCCCGGCGGCGATGACGAGCCCGCGAGCCAGGCGCAGCACACGATCGGCGCGATCGAACGCGACCGCACGGTGCGACACCGCGATCACCGTCATGCCGGCCTCGGCGAGGTTCGTCCAGAGCTGGACCTCCGTCTCCACGTCCAGCGCGCTCGACACGTCGTCGAGCACGACCAATTCCGGTGAGTGGACGAGCGCGCGGGCCGTCGCCAGACGTTGCCGCTGACCGCCCGACAAGCGCAGACCCCGCGGACCGATCATCGTCGCCGTGCCGGCGGGCAGCTGTGCGATGTCGGACGCGACGGCGGCGAGAGTCAGCGACCGTTCGAGTTGCGCCTCGTCGACCGGGCCGAGCGCGACGTTGTCGCCGACGCTGTCGGAGATCAGCTGTGGAACCTGCGACAGGAACGCCGCGTTCGGGGGCACGAGGAACGCGCTGCGGTCGGTGAGCTCGGCGCCGTTCCACATCACCGAACCAGTGACGTCGGCTTGCCACGCCAACCCAAGGATCGCCCGCAACAGGGTGCTCTTGCCCGAGCCGACGGCACCGGTCACGACGACGAACTCGCCGCGGGCGATCGAGAACGAGGCGTCGCGGATCACGGGGCGGCCGTCGTAGCCGCACGACAGACCGACGACGTCGAGACGTTCGAGCGGTACGCGCGCGGGGCGGCGCACCGGCGGGCGCGCCCGGTCGGCATCGCGAGGATCGATCGGCAGGACCCGACGGCGCACGGTGTTGTCCGCGTCGCGGTCGGCGACGAGTTGACGCATGCGGTCGAAGGCGACGCCTGCCTGCTTGCGGCGGGCGAGGACCCGACCGACCATCCGCGGCAGGAACGCCAACCAGCCGAGGTAGGCGGTGAACAGCGCCAGTGTCCCGAGGTCGAATGCCCCCGACGCGATCGACGCCGCACTCACGAGCAGCACGAGCCCGAGGCCGATGTCGGCGGCGCCCTGGCTGAACGCCGTGACACCCTCTTCCAACACGCGGTCGCGAACGGCGGTGTGGCGTCGCCGGTCGACCAGCACCTTCAGGCGGGCGAGCACGGCGTCGGACGCACCGTTGACCTTGATCGTCGTGGACGCGGCCATCACGTCGCCGAGCATCCCCGTGACGTGCTCGGTCGCCTCACGGTCGGCGACGCGATACGCCTTGATCCTCTTGTCCAACGACCTCGTGACGACGGCGACCCCGAGCAGCGGCAACACGAGCACCGCCGCCGCACGGGCATCCGCGGCGCCGAGCGCGAAGCCGGCGATGACCGTGAACACGATGCCACCGGACACGTCGACCATCCCGTCGACGAAGTTGGCGACGTCTTCGGTGTCGTCGCGGAAGTGGGTGATGGCCGAACCGGCCGAACCGACGGGCTGGCCGGCGTGGATGCCGCCGCTCGCCATCTGGGCGCTCAACAGGTTCGCCCGCAGCAGCGTCTGCATGTGCAGCCACACCCGCGTCCACATGAGCGCGCCGTGGTGCACCGACGCCATCCGCACGGTCTCGCTCACCGCGACCGCCAGCGCCCACCACACCGTCTCGTTCGTGTCGCCCTGCTCGAGCGCGGCGTAGCCACGGGCGAGGAAGTACCCGGTGAGCGCGGGCATCGTGAAGAACAACACGAACAGGCCCCATCCGAGCCAGAACTCGCGGGGGCGGTGCTGCGACACGCGCCACGCCAGACGCCAGACGCCGGTCACTCCGGCGTACGCGTCGCTCGTCGGGTCGTCGACGAGATCGTCGTCGCGGCGCGGGTCGACGACGTCGTGCAGACCGATCTCGCTGGTCACGACCGCACCTCCATCGTGTCGCCCGTCAGCGCGTCGAACGCGTCGTCGCCTTCGCGCTCCAGTGACATCGCCAGCAGGCGGGCGAAGCGGCTGTCGTCGCTGCCGGCGAGCGCGTCGCGGTCACCGTGTTCGACCACGCGCCCGTGTTCGAACACGATGATCTCGTCGAGGGACCGCAGCGTCGACAGGCGGTGGGCGATCACCAGCGTGGTGCGCCCGGCCATCAACCCGACGACCGCGGTCTCGAGCCGGCGTTCGGTCTCCGGATCGACACGCGCCGTCGCCTCGTCGAGCACGACGATGTCGGGATCGCGCAGCCAGACGCGGGCGAGGGCCAGCAGCTGTGCCTCTCCGGCGGACAGGCCCGCGCCGCCGGGACCGAGCTGGCGTCGCACGCCGCCGGCGGCGAGACCGTCGAGCCCGACCCGGCACAGCGCCGCTTCGACGTCGGCGTCGCTCGGCTCGTCGTCGAACAGGGTGACGTTGTCGCGCACGCTGCCGGCGAACAACTCGACCTCCTGCGGCACGAGCGCGACGCGCCGCCGCAGTTCGTCGAGCGGGATCTCTTGGATCGGCACACCGCCGAGCAGCACACGGCCGGCCGTGGGCTCGACGAGCCGCAGCACCAGGCGCGAGAAGGTGGTCTTGCCGCTACCGGTCCGGCCGACGATGCCGACCGAACGCCCGGCGGCGATCGTCACGTCGACGTCGTGCAGGACCTGGCGATCGTCGCCGTAGTCGAACGACACCCGTTCGGTCGCGACGGCCAACGCGCCGGCGGGCGGACGGGTCGTTCCCTCGTCGAGCACTTTCGGGCGGACGTCCATCAGGCGGGCGACCCGCGTCATCGCGCCGTTCGCCTTCTGCACCGTCTCCAGCTCGTGGACCACCTCTTCGAGCGGGCGGGCGATGAGCAACACGTACTGGAAGAGCAAGAACGCGGTGCCAACGGTGATCGTTCCCGCGCCCACGAGCAGCGCTCCGAGGATCAGGGCGATCACCCATCCGGCCGCCACCGCACCTTGCACGAACCACCACATGATGAGGAACGCCCGCTCACGGCGGACCGCGCTCGTCAGCGCTCCCTCGCTGTCGCCGACGAAACGCCACGCCACGTGATCCGCGGCGCCGTTGGCACGCAGGTCCTCCGCGGCGTTGAGACGCTCCTCGATCCCGCCGTACAACCGGCCGAGCGCGCTCATCTCGTCGGCGGACTCCTCGACGGCGCGGTGACGGCTGCGCACGACGATCGTCAGCGCAACCGCGATGTAGACGACCATGCCGATGCCGAGGCGCCAGTCGAGCACCATCAAGACGGCGACGATCCCGCCGACGAGGAAGACCGCTCCGACCGCCTTCGTCACGACCTGGCCGAGGAACTGCGACACCGACGTGACGTCACCGTCGACGCGCTGGATCAACTCGCCGGGCGTGTGCGTGCGGTGGAACTCGTGGTCGAGCCCGAGTACGTGGCTGGTCATCTCGAGGCGCAGCGCGTTCGTCGTCCGCCACGCGGCGACCGTCGCCAGCCAGCCGACGACGACGGCGAGCACCTGGGCGACGACGGCGATCACCAGGTAGGCGATGGCCAACCGGGCGATGTCGGCGGCGGTCGCCCCGTCCTGCGCGTCGTCGACGAGCCGTCGCACCACGAGCGGCCCGGCGATCGCCAAGGCTGCGCCGACGCCGACGAGCGCGCCGAGGCCGGCCCAACGCCACGCGTCGGGCCGCAGGAGGGCCGCCAGTGCGCGGCCGCGAGATCCGGTGTGCACCGGCCCCCTCGACATCTGGTCAGTCTCGCCGGACGCCGCCGTCCGACGCATCCCGGTTTCTTGCCACGTCTCACCCGGCGGGAATGCGGCGCCGCCGAGCGGCGTTGATGGCGACGATGCAACTCGTCCCCCGTACCTCCCGCGCCCTTGCCTCCCCCACGTCCGCCGAGGGAGGTGTGCGATGAAGGTCCAGTTCTGGGTCG
This sequence comes from uncultured Ilumatobacteraceae bacterium, assembly GCA_964592115.1. Lineage (GTDB taxonomy): Bacteria > Actinomycetota > Acidimicrobiia > Acidimicrobiales > Ilumatobacteraceae > Sva-07. The sequence goes on along the minus strand of CAZQCP010000151.1, from coordinate 695 downwards.
ATCCGGCCTGCCCGTTCTGCTGGCTCACCGCCCGCTGGTTCGTCGAGCAGGTGCAGCCGCACCGTGACGTCGATGTCACCTGGCAGCCGATCAGCCTCCACTTCAAGAACAACCCGGCGCCCGATTCCCCGTTCTACGAGCCGACTCGCTTCACGCTCGGGCTGCTCCGGGTGATGGAGTCGATCCGGGCCGCCGGTGGAACGTCCGATAGTGGGGACGACGTGTTCCGCGCCTACTGGGCGTTCGGCACCCGCATCCATCACGACCGGCAGTTGCCGTTCGACGTCGCCGAGGTGCTCGGTGAACTCGGCATCGACGAGACGCACGCCGCAGCCCTCGACGACGAGTCGTGGGACGCCAAGGTCCGTGCCGGGCACGATGCCGGGCTCGAGCTCGTCGGTCATGACGTCGGCACGCCGATCATCGCCATCGAGACCGCGAGCGGTCGCACCGTCGGCTACTTCGGCCCGGTGATCAACGCGCTGCCGCCGGTCGAGCAGGGTGTCGCGATGTGGGACGCGCTCGTGGCGATGATGGACGTCGAGCCGTTCTTCGAGCTCAAGCGCACCCGCGCCGGCGGCCTCGACGTCGGCGACCGCCCCGATCCCCGCTGATCACGCACTGCATCCCCGGTCATTGCGTCAGATTGCATCCGGGGTCAGACACCAAATGCAACGGCACGAACGATGCTGACC
>CAZQCP010000150.1:0-6560 GCA_964592115.1 uncultured Ilumatobacteraceae bacterium | reverse complement strand
CGCTTGCGGTTCGATGTGCTCACCCGTACTGCTCCCGGAACTGGCGCAGGATCGAGTTGAGGTCGTCGGCGGTGACCTGGCTGATCAGCCGCAGCTGCACGACACCGCTCGGATCGATGATCCACGTCTCGGGCACCTGGGCCACACCGAAGGCGACCGGGAACTCGCCGTGGTCGGAGTACACCTGGGGCCAGGTGCCGCCGTTGTCGGCGAAGAACTCGTCGATCTCGTCGCGGTCGCCACGGGTGATCACCGAGTACAGCTCGGCGCCGTCGGTGCCGAGCGTGTCCTGGTCGGCGGCGAACTGCACGAGCTCGGGATGCTCGCGGATGCACGGCACGCAGTCGGGATCGAAGAAGTTGAGCACGACCCAGCTCCCCTTGCGCCGCGACAGGTCGAACGAGGTGCCGTCGTCGAGCGTGCCGACGGCTTCCGGCGCGGGCCGGCCGAGCAACGGCGAGCCAGCACTATCGGCGCCGCCACCGTCGGCGGTGACGAGCACGATGATGAGCCCGATCATCACGACGCCGACGATGCCGGCGATGATCGGCGCGATGCGGCCGCGACGTGCGGGCCCTTCGGCCGTGCGCTCGTCGGCGGAGTGCTCAGCTGTCGGCGTGCCACTCATGCCAGGACCTCGGTGCGCTCGGGGATCGGCGGATCGGACGACTCACCGACGGGCACCGGCGCGGACACCGGGTCGATCGGGCGGCGGCGCGAACCGGGGAACGCGGCGAGCACCGTACCGACGGCCATCATCGCCCCGCCGATCCACAGCCACAGCACCATCGGCTTGACGAACACGCGGATCGTGGCGGTCGTGTCGCCCGGCGCCGCGCCCTGGTCGAGCGTGAGGTAGACGTCCTTCGTCAGCCCGGTGCGCACGGACGGTGTACCGATCTCCATCCCTTGCAGCAGGTAGGTGGTGATTGCCGGCCGATACGTCTTGTTGCCATCGACGATGACGTTGGCGGCGAGGCGCCGCTCGCTCTCGGCATCGTTCGTGCGCTCGTCGACCGAAACGAGCTCGAAGCTGTGCCCGCCCCACTCGGTCACTTCGCCCTGTTCGAGCACGAGCGTCGCCGAGTGGGTGAAGCTGTTCGACGCGGCGAGGGCGACGGCGATCAGGATCACACCGAGGTGCACGATCATGCCGCCGTTGGCACGCCCGACGAGGCCGCGCCACCCTTGCCGGCGCGTGGCCAACACGAGCTGGCGCAGCGCGGCACCGGCGGCGAACCCGGCGAGCCCGAACGCCACGAGCGGCGCCCAGCCGGTGGCGCCCACGAAGAGCGCCACGGCCAGTGCACCGACACCGCACCAGGCGGGCCAGAACAGGCGGTCGCGCAACAGCTCGACCGACGCCTTGCGCCACGGCAGCGCCGGTGCCACACCCATCAAGAACAGCAACACGAGCCCGATCGGCTGCGAGATGCGATCGAAGTACGGGGCGCCGACGACCGTTTGGCGGTCCCGCAGCGCCTCGACGAGCAGCGGGAACACGGTCCCGAGCAGCACGACGAACGCCCACACGGTGAACAGCACGTTGTTCGCCAAGAACGCGCCCTCCCGCGACAGCGGCGAGTCGATCGAGCCGGGCGAGCGCAGCCGGTCGCCGCGCCAGGCGATCAGGCCGAGCGACACGACGACGATCACGATGAAGAACGCCAGCAGCCAATTCCCGACCGGCCCATCACCGAACGCGTGGACGGATTGCAAGACGCCAGAACGGGTGAGGAACGTGCCGAGGATCGTGAGCGCGAACGTGGCCACGAGCAGGCTCAGGTTCCACACGCGCAACATCCCCCGCCGCTCCTGCACGAGCACCGAGTGGATGTACGCGGTGCCGGTCAGCCACGGCAGCAGCGACGCGTTCTCGACGGGGTCCCAGGCCCACACGCCCGACCAGCCGAGCACTTCATAGCTCCACCATCCGCCGAGCAGGATGCCGATCGAGAGGAACGCCCACGAGAACAGCGCCCACCGGCGCGTCTCCATCAACCAGCCCTCGCCGAGGCGGCCGGTGATCAGCGCGGCGATGGCGAACGCGAACGGCACCGCGAACCCGACGTAACCGAGGTACAGGATCGGCGGGTGGAACAGCACCAGGATGTGGTTCTGCAGCAGCGGGTTCGGCCCTGGCCCTTCGGTCACGCCCGGGGCCCCCGCGGCGAACGGGTCGGCCGGACCGAAGCTCAACATGGCGAAGAACGCCGTGATCACGAACATCACGATCAACGCCCAGCCGACGAGCACGTCGTCGGTGCGCGCCCGGAAGCGCCACGCAACGGCGGCCGTGAACGCGCCGAGGATGAACGCCCACAGCAGGATCGACCCTTCCAGCGCCGACCACATCGCGGCGATGTTGTACAGCAGCGGCGTGTCGGCCGAACCGACCTGCTGGATGTAGGCGATCGAGAAGTCGCGGGTGGCCAGTGCCCGCTGCATCATCACCACGGCGAGCGCGATCCCGGCGAACGCCAGCCACGCGTAGACCGGCGCTTGGCGCAGCAGCCGTTCGTCGCGGCGACGGATGCCGTACGCGACCGCCAGCGCACCGAACACCGACGCGGCGAGCATCAAGAGCAGCCCGGCGTGACCGAGCGCGGCGTTGACGCTGGCGGCGATCATGATGCCGTCGCCGCGTTCACGACGCAGCGCACGCGGCGGCGTCTGATTCGGCCTCCGTGATGCGCTCGTCGTTGGCCGCCACGTACTCGTCGGAGTGCTTCACCTCGACCCGATCGCCGAGCAACGTGCCGCCCTCGATCACGCCGTGCACGACGACGGGGATGCACTCCTTGAAGATGCCGCCCGGCTGGCCGTCGTAGGAGACCGGCATCGTCACGTCGTTGAACGAGATCGTGAACACCGTGGCATTGCCCTGGCGCTCCACCGAACCTTCGTCGACGGTGCCCTGGAGGCGGATCCGTCGGTCGGGGTCGCAGCCGTCGCGGACACCCACCTCGTCGACGTTGCAGTAGTAGTCGACCGCCGACGTGAGGAACTGGGTGACGATCACGCCGCCGGCCACGATCACGAGTGCGAGCACGATCATCGGCATCCAGTTGCGCCGACGGCCGCGTCCAGACGGCTCGCCAGCGGGCTGGCGTGGTGACAGATCGAGATCGGGGGCGCTCGCGGTGTCGGGGGTGCTCACGGTGTCAGGTCCAGTACTTGTCCTCGTCGGGGATGCGTTGTCCGAGGCGGCGCCCGGCGCGCAACACGCGCCACGCCATCAACGCGACCACGGCGAACGTGAGGCCGTAGCCACCGAGGATGAAGCCGGCGTCTTCCATCAGTGCGTTCCTTCCGCGTCGCGCTCGGCGTGGCGAGCGGCGAGTGCGTCGTCGAGGTCACGGTCGTCGAGCAGGTCCTCCATCGCCATCACCCGCGTGCGGTGCAACATCCACCACACGTAATAGAGGCTGAAGGCGACGACACCCACGAAGAGGCTGAACAGCATCAGCCCGTCCATCTTCACGTCGGAGTCGGGGCTGTTGATGGTGGCCGTCTGGTGCAAGCTGCGCCACAGCTCGACGCTGAAGTGCACGAGCGGGATCTCCAGCACGGCGATCAATCCGATGATGGCGCTGCGCTTGGCGCGCTGTTGGTGGGTGCCATCGAGGCGGCGCACGGCGAGGTAGCCGACGTAGGTGACGAACAGCAGCGCCGTGGTGGTGAGTCGGGCGTCCCACTGCCAGAACACGCCCCACGTGAGGCGGCCCCACAACGCTCCGATCACGAGCGTCACGGCGACGAACACGGTGCCGATCTCGGCGCTGGCACCGGCGAAGCGGTCCCAACCGAGCGACTTCTTCTTGGAGAACAGGTAGATGCCCGATCCGATGGCGGTGATGATGAACGCGAGGTAGGCGATCCAGATCGTGGGTACGTGCATGTACAAGAGGCGGACCGACTCGCCCTGGTCGCGCTCTTTGGGCGAGAAGCCGAGACCGAACGCGATCAGCCAGCCCATCGTGACGATCGTGGCGATGCCGAGGACACGCGTGGCGGGCGTGCCCGTGCTGCGCCGCGTTGGCGGGGTCGGCGGTGCCGACGTACCGGCGGCTGTGGGGTCAGTCGTCGTCATGGCCGTTCCTCACGTGCTCACAGTCCATCATTCGTCGATCAGCGGACCAAATGCCAGCGATCCGCCGACCCCGAAGGCGACGGCGAACACGGCCAGCAGGCCCACCCAGGGCCAGCCGTCCGAGACCACCGCGCCTGCGGTGCCGAGTGCTGCTTCGACTGCACGCGTTGCTCCGATCACGACGGGCGTCACCGCCGGGAGCGTGAGCAGCGGGAGCAACGTCTCGCGACCCTTGAACCCTGCGGCAAGGCCTCCGTAGAGGGTACCGACCGCGGCCAGTCCAACGGTCGCGGTCAGCATGGTGGTGACGAGGAGCACAACGCCGTCGAGTGGCACCGACTGGCGGTAGAGGATGATCGCTGCGATGAGCAGCACGATCTCCACCACGAGCAGCTGGACCGCCAGCCCGAGCGACTTGCCGAGGTAGATCGCCCTGGCATCGACGCCGGCCACGCGCAGGGCATCGAGCGCACCGTCGTCGACTTCGACGGCGAACGAGCGTTGGACGACGACGAGCAGGCTGAACATCGTCGCCAACCACACCAATCCTGGGGCCACCCGTTCGAGGACGCTGTCGGCGTCGAGGGCGAACGCGAAGATCACCATCGTCACGCCGGCGAAGGGCAGCACCTGGTTGATGAGCACGCGGCTGTTGCGCTCGATGCGCAGGTCCTTGGCGGCGACGAGCCGGGTGATGCGCCAGATGCTCATCCCTCGCCCCGTTCGTGCGGCGTGACGATCTGGCCGGCGACGACGTCGACGGCACGGGTCGCCAGCGATCCGGCGCGCTCGAGCTCGTGGCTGGCGACGATCACGGTCGCCCCGGCGTCGACCGCACGTCGGAGCAGGGCGTCGAGGTCGTCGCGGGCGGTCGCGTCGAGTCCGGCGTGGGGCTCGTCGAGCAGCCAGACGCGGGCCCGGCGGGCGACGAGGCACGCCAGCGCGGTGCGTCGCTTCTGACCAGCCGACAGCCGGCGAACGGCGACGGTCTCGATGCGTTCGGAGATGCCGAGCAGCGACTTCGCCGCCCGCAACTCGTCGCCGTTCGCCCCGACGGTCGCGCCCCAAAAGGCGATGTTCTCCTCGACGGTCAGGTCGAGGTACAACCCGTTGTGGTGGCCGAGCAGCCCCACGGAGCGGCGGATGGCTTCGCGGTCCACGGTGAGGTCGAGGCCGAGCACCGTGCCGGTGCCGCGGACGAGGGGCACGAGTCCGGCGCAGAGTCGCAGGAGGGTCGTCTTGCCGGCGCCATTTGGTCCGCGCAGCAGCACGATCTCGCCGGCTTCGACGCGCAGCGACGCACCCGCGAGTGCCGGGAACGAGCCGAGCACGGCGACGGCGTCTTCGAGCTCCACAACGGGACCCGCGGTCGGCGACGGCATGGCTGACAACGCTACGGCCGGATTCGCCGGCGCCCGCGATCGCGCTGCGGGCACCGCCCGGTAGCGTCCTCGCACGTGTCGGACGCGGACGACCGAACCACGGTGGGCCCCTCCGACGAGGACAGCGGGCGACGTTCGCGGGCGCGCGATTGGCGGTGGTGGGTCGGCGGGCTCGGCAAGACGCTGATCACGACCGGCTTGTTGATGTTCGGCTTCGTCGCCTACCAGCTGTGGGGCACGGGCATCGAGACCGCCCGGGCACAGAACGCCCTGGAGGGCGAGTTCGAGGAGCTCCTGGCGACGACCGTGCCGGTGACCGCTCCGCCGTCGACGACCGTCGTGCCGGCGACGGACGCCTCGGTCCCGCCCGACCCGGAACCGCCCGTGCAGGACCTGCCCGACTTCGAGGAGGGCGACGCCATCGCCCGGATCGAGGTGCCGTCGATCGACCTCGACTGGATCGTCGTCGCCGGCGTGTCGGCGAACGACCTCAAGAAGGGCCCGGGCCACTACCCCGACACGCCGCTGCCGGGGCAGCTCGGGAACTCGGCGATCGCCGCCCATCGCACCACCTACAAGCAGCCGTTCCACGCGATCGACAAGATCCAGCCGGGCGACGAGATCGTGATGACCACGCCGGCGGGCCGCTTCGTCTACCGCGCCACGGGCACGCAGATCGTGTCGCCGTCCGACTACTGGGTCGTGGCCACGACCGACTGGGATGTCGCCACGCTCACGCTCACGTCGTGCCATCCCCCGCTGTCGACCCGCGAGCGGATCATCGTCTCGGCCGAGCTCGACGAAGCGGCTTCTTCGGCGCCCGCCGGCCAGCCGACGCTCAACTACGGACGCGATCGTCCGGCGGCGGACGACGCACCCGCGGTCGCGCCGCCCGACCCGGTGTCGACGGCGACCGCAATTGCTCCCGGGACGAGCGATGCGCCGGCGACGACCGATCCCGATCCCGACCAGCCAGCGACGTCGGTGGCGGACCCGTCACCAGGAGCGCCCGACGATGTCGATCACACCGAGATCGCCGACGCGTTCTCCGCCGGATGGTTCAGCGACCCCGCGGCGTGGCCGCA
>CAZQCP010000149.1:0-6621 GCA_964592115.1 uncultured Ilumatobacteraceae bacterium | reverse complement strand
CAGCAGTTTCTGGTACTGTCGTTCGGGGTTCGAGTCCCTGCACCCCAGCTCCGATCCGCGTGGTGTCCGGTGCTCGGCACCGACTCCCGCCCTGGCGAAGATTCGTGTTCCACCCGGGTGCGATCGGCACCGCGGCTGCTAGCGTGCAGCCCGCTACTTGGCCCGTTCGTCTAGTGGCCTAGGACACCACCCTCTCAAGGTGGCGGCACGGGTTCGAATCCCGTACGGGCTGCAAAAGAAGTACCAGGTCAGAGCCACCCTCCGGGGTGGCTCTCCTGGTTTTCTGGACTCGTTGCCAATCTGATGCCAATCTCTCTGGAAGGAGAATTGGATGAAGGGTTTCATGAGGCAGCGAGGGGCGTCGTGGGAACTGAGGGTGTACCTCGGCCTGGATCCGCTCACCGGCAAGAAGCGCTATGCGACGCGAACGGTGCGTGGCGGCAAGCGCGAAGCGCAGACCGTGCTCGCCGAGATGATCACCGAGGCCGAGCGCGGTCTGACGGTTCGGACGTCGGCGACGGTGGGAGAACTGTTGTCGGCGTGGATCGAGTTCGCCGCGCCGGACTTCTCGCCGAAGACGGTCAAGGAGACGAGGGGCTACATCGACCGGTCGCTGATGCCAGCGCTCGGGTCGACACCACTGGCCAAGCTCAAGCCGGCCGACCTCGACGCGTTCTATCGTCGACTCCTCGCCTCGGGTGGGTCCGGCGGTCGTCCATTGGCGCCGGGGACGGTGCGACGGATTCACGGCATTCTTCGGCGAGCGCTGAACCAAGGTGTCAAGTGGGGATGGATCGGCATCAACCCGGCGACGGCTACGACACCGCCACGCGTCCCGGCATCGGACATCAAGCCGCCGTCGCCCGAAGCGCTCGGACGAGTGCTCCGGCGAGCGGCGGTCGAGTCACCGGATCTTGGCTGCTACCTGATGCTCGCATCGGCGACGGGCGCTCGTCGATCGGAGCTGATCGCGCTTCGATGGACCGACGTCGATCTGGAGAGTGGAACCGTCTCGATCGAGCGCGGGATCGTGACCGGTCCGGACGGGCTCGTCGAGAAGGGGACGAAGACCCACTCTGCTCGTCGCGTGTCGCTCGACGCCGGGACCGCTGCCGTCCTCGCCGATCACCGCAAGCGCATCGCGCATCTCGCCGCGATGTGCCGGGTTGCAGTCGCCGCAGACGCGTTCGTCTTCAGCCATGCTGCCGATGCCAGCGTGTCGTGGTTTCCCGACTCGGTCTCGCGTTCGTTCAAGCGGCTCTGCGAGAAGGAGGGTGTACCCGATGTTCGACTCCACGACCTCCGGCACTTTGTCGCCACGCAGTTGCTCAGTGCCGGCGTGGACGTCCGCACCGTGGCCGGTCGTTTGGGACACCGCAATGCGGCGACGACGCTGAACGTGTACGCCCACTTCGTCGCGCAGACCGACCGCAACGCCGCCGACGTGATCGGCGGCATCATCACACCGGTGGACCGCGACGAATGACCTGGGCGTTCAGCGATGAGTCCGAGCGTGCTGCCACGATGCTCTTCGGCGTCCTGCTGATCGAACCAGGCGCTGTCGCCGCTTCGCGGACGGCGTTGGCTGAGCTGTTGCTCCCGGGTCAACGACGGGTGCACACAGCCAAGGAGTCAGCGCGCCGCCGCAGGGAACTCCTCGATGTCGTCGCGGGTCTGGAGACTGAAGCGATCGTCCTCACCCTTCGCCGAGAGATTGGCGTCAACCGGAGGAGCGCCCGAGCGCGGCTGTTGATGGAGGCGTCTTCGATCATCGCCAAACGACAGGTTGTTCGTTGGGTCCTCGATCACCAAGAGCCCGCCCAGGCCCACCGAGATCGTCAGACGATCGATGCGGCGATGCGTCAGGCCCGGCATGACGTGGTGTACGACCACCAGTCGTCGCACGGTGAGCCGTTGCTCTGGGCAATCGACGCGACGGTGTGGGCCGTCGGCAGTGGTGGCGACTGGCGCCGACGAGCAGGATCGCACCTCGAGATTCGCCAGCTTCGTCCGTGACGCGCAACAGCCGGCTACCCACCGTCCGGAGGGCTCACCGGCTGCACTTCCCGTCCCTACTGGGCCGAGCACTCTCAATGATGCACGATGCGTTCACCAAACGCAACCGCCACGTACGAGCAGCTGTGGTTGTCGGTTGCAGCGTAGGGTCGTCGTAGCCCGTGACTTGGAGCAGGTGAATCGACAGGAGTGCGCAGCCCAGTCGTCAGCTGCGGACCGTGTCCCAGAAAACGGCACGCATCAATATGTGTGACTTGAGTCACATGTTTTCCGTCCGTATTGTCCATCGTTGTCGGTCTGTATCCGCTGGTGTCCTTTGGTGTCAGATCGTCCGAAACGCCTGCAATCACTAGGGTTGCGAGGTGAATGACATGGGTGTATTTCTGATGGTTCATGTCGTCGTTGGGGGATCTCACTGAGCCGTTCGAGCATCAGCTGCTCACGCTCGGCGAGGCCGCTCTGGTACTTCGGATCGGTCGTTCGCTCGGCTATCAGCTCGCCCATGAGTACCTGAACTCGGGCGGCACCTCAGGTCTGCCGGTGGTACGGCTCGGGGAGAAGTGCTTGCGGGTTCCGCGCTGGGCATTGATGGAGTTGGCGACGACCGGGCGGGTGGTGCGCCTGTGCGATGCGGAGGCCGCCGTTGGTGGAGCCTCCGATGCCCACTGACCTGACCCGTCGCACGATCGTGCTGGGGCCAGCGGCGTATGAGCTGCGTCGGCATGTCGGTCCGGCGGCGTGGGCGGTCCTCGAAGAGATGCTGCAACGCTCGACCGACGACGGCGATCAGGCCGTCGCGCACGTCTCGATCCGCTCGCTCGGCTCCTCGCTCGGACTTGCGAAGGACACCGTTGGTCGCGCTGTGCGTCGCCTGAGTCAACTCGGCGCGATCGAAGCGCACCAGGGGCGCACCTCGACTGGCATCTTCGACGCCGGTTCGTACCGCGTCACCGTCCCGGCTGTCTGCCTCTCGCTCGCCCGCCCGCCGCAGCCCCCAGTCTCGGAGTGTGCTGCTCGCCCGGCATTCCCGGCTCCCTCTCTCGCGTCCGCTCCTTCTCCTCCTTCGTCGTCAGTCCGTCGTTCGTCCGGCCAGCTCTCCCTCCTTCCCGAGGTCTGAGGCCCGTTCCCGTGTCCGTCTGTCGCTTCGCTCGTTCTTCAATTTCCAGACAGGTGCCCGCGGGCTGGTGGGAGTGGTCGTGATCCGGGTGACGACGCTGTTTGCCTCGGGGGCGGGAGCGTCAGCGGCCTACTACACCGGCTACCTCACGAAAGCTGACGGTGAGTTGCCGGGTGTGTGGGCCGGGTCCCAAGCCGCGGGACTCGGCCTGTCGGGCGAGGTGACGACCGAGGCCCTCGAAGCACTCCTGTCGGGCTACCACCCGACCACCGGGATGCTCCTCGGGCGCGAGTTGGCGGATCGTGTCGACAAGCATGGCAACACGATCCGAGCGGTCGCCGGGTATGACGCGACGTTTTCGGCACCGAAGTCGTTGTCGGTGCTGTGGGGCCTCACCGGTGACGAACGTTTCGCCGAGTGCCATGACGTCGCGGTCGCTTCGACGGTGGCGATGATCGAGAAGTACGCGTCGACGACGCGTGTCCGCTCCAACGGCGCAAGGTTGCATCCGGAGACGGGTGGGTTGTCGGTGGCGGTGTTTCGCCAGTCGACGAGCCGGGCTGATGACCCACAGCTCCACACCCATGTGGTGATCTCCGCGAAGGTCCAGACCGCGGATGGGCGTTGGTTGGCGTTGGATGCGCTGGGGTTGAAGAAGCATCAGCAAGCCTTCGGCTACCTGTATCAGTCCGTGCTTCGAGCCGAGGTCACCGCACGGTTCGGGATGGTGTTCGATCCGATCGTGAACGGCCAGGCCGAAATCTCCGGCCTCGGCGAAGGTCTGCTCGAACAGTTCTCGAAACGTGCGGGCGAGATCGGAGTCGAGATGGGTGACAAGCTCGCCGAGTTCCATGCTCGGGAAGGCAGGGAGCCGACGACGTTCGAGTATGCGGCGATGGAACGCGAAGCCGCCGTCGACACCCGCAATCGCAAGACCGGCCTCGGCGTCACTGATCTGCGCACACGGTGGCAAGTCGAGGCCCGCTCGATCGGCGTCGACCCGGCCACCGTTGTCGAGTCCGCCGTCGAGTACGCCCGCCAACACCCGCTGCAGGTGTTGCCTGTCGAGGTGGGCGAGGTGGTGGAGGCATTGGCCGCCCGGCAGTCGGCTTGGAACCGCATGGATGTCCTGCGCCAGCTCTGTGGCGCGGTGTCGCCTCAACCCGGACACGATGCCACGACGTGGGTGGCGGCGTTGGATGCCGCGGTCGACACCGTGCTCGCCGAGTGTGTCGATCTCGACCCGACCGACACCGGACCGCACCGCCACGGTGATGGGCGGTCGGTGTGGATCGAACCGATCGCCAAGCAATCCACCTCTGAGCATGTCCTCGCCCAGGAGGAGCACATCCTCACCTTCGCTCTCGACGCCCAAACACCGCACCCGTCACCGTCGACCACGATCGTCGACCCCCGACTCGACGACGGTCAGCGAACCGCAGCGAGAGCCGTAGCGGGTTACGACCGGCTGGTGGTGGTCGTCGGTCCGGCGGGTGCGGGCAAGACATCGATGCTCGAAGCCGCCGTGCGCGACCTCCACCACCAACACCGTGACGTGCTCGGATTGGCACCCACCGCGAGAGCCGCCGCGGTGCTCAAACGCGAGACCGGCGCAGAGTGTGACACGGTCGCCAAGCTCCTCTACGAACTCGACCAACAAGACCCCACCCGGCCGTGGCCCATCCCACTCGCTGGGGCGACGATCCTGGTCGACGAGGCCTCCATGTTGAACACCGCCGACCTCTACCGCCTCGTCATGCGCACCGAGCAACGACAGTGGCGCCTGGCGCTGATCGGTGACCCCCAGCAGTTGCAGGCGGTCGGGCGTGGTGGGATGTTCAATGAACTCTGCGACACCGCCCGCTCGGTCGAGCTCGAGGAACTCCACCGTTTCACCCACGACTGGGAAGCCGCGACCACTCTGCGCCTGCGAGCCGGCGACCCCAACGCCGTCGATACCTATGCCGCCCGAGGCCGCATCCAAGCTGGCAGCCTCGACGATCATCTCGACACGATCGCGGAGACCTGGAGCCGCTGTCGGGACACGGGTGAGTCGTTGTCGATCGTGACGACCCGCAACGAACACGTCGCCGCGATCAATACCAGAATCCAACAACACCGACTCGACACCGGCGAACTCGACCGAGCCACGGCGACTCGTCTCGACGATGCCTGGGCGATGGTCGGCGACATCGTCGTCACGCGTCTCAACGACCGCCAGCTGCGCACCACCGCCGGCGAGCCCGTCCGAAACCGTGAACGTTGGACCATCACGAACACCAGCGACGACGGCGAGATCACCGTGTCCCGCATCGGTGGACACGGCACCATCACCCTGCCCGCCGACTACGTCCGTGACCACGTGCAACTCGCCTACGCCAGCACCGAACACGGAGCCCAAGGCGACACCGCCGACCGTGCCATCACGCTCGCCACCACCGCCACCAGCGGACGCGGCCTGTACGTGGGCATGACCAGAGGACGCGACGAGAACCTCGCACTCGTCGCCGACACTGCCGACCTTGCCCAAGCCATCGGCGTCCTCGAAACAGCCATCTCCATCGACCGCGCCGACATCCCTGCCACCACCCAACGGCGAACGCTCGCCGCCACCGTCCCACGAACCAGCCCACGGCCACGAGTGCAGATCCCGGACTGGTTCAACGACCTGCGAGCCGACGCCGCCGAACTCGCCCGCGCCGCCCGCTGCGACGTAGCCGAACGGAACGAGCAACGAGACGCTCAACAACAGCGCTACGCCGACGCCTCCCACGACCTGCCCACTGCCGAAGCAGCACACGCCCCGTTCCGCGCCCGGGTGGTCGACGCCGAACGTGTCGTCACCGAAGCCAGGACGAACCTATGGAACGCCGAACGCGACCTACGAAACGCCGGTGCGCTCGCACGGCGATCGGCCCGACGCAACGTCGACGCCGCGAACGACGTGCTCGCCGTCGCCGCCGAACGCCTCACCAGATGCGAACAAGCAGCCGAGCCGACCAGCCAACCGCTCCGCGAACTCCGCAACCTCGTCGATCACCACGACCGCATCCACTCCACCCGCGAAATGCTCGACGACTGGAACGACCTCGACGGAAAGGCCCGCCGCGCCGAACACCTCTCCGACGCCCTCGACCAATGGAAGCACTGGGCGAACGGCCACAACCTCCCCGCCGAGCAACTCCGCGACATGATCGACGTGCTCGGCGACGACCGAACCCTCGACGGCACCAGCCAACTCGCCGAGGTCACATCGCACTGGGCGCACGATGCAGACATCGACCTGCCGAAATGGCGGCGACCCGACCGCTCCATCGAACTCGGAATCGACCTGTAGACGACCACGGACACGCAGAGGCGGGACGGGACCGTCCGAGGCGCAGCAGCGAGCGCTCTCTCGGACGGCACCAGGGCAAGCAATGCTGGGGCCAGGACGGGTGGCGAGCCGTCGCGGCGTCGCGAGTATCGAGCACGGCATAAGGGCCGCA
>CAZQCP010000148.1:4836-6720 GCA_964592115.1 uncultured Ilumatobacteraceae bacterium | reverse complement strand
GAGTACTCCCGTGATCTCGCCGCTGAGGTCGGCGGCACGTACGAGGTGGTCAGCGTGCCCGGTTCCGGCACCACCGTCACGATCACCCTGCCCATCGGTTGACGTCGTACTCGGCCTTGCGTCGTGACACGACATTTCTCTAGCTTGAACTAGAGAAATAAGGAGGTCAGCTGTGGCGGTCATCGAAGAGCCTGTCAAGGTCGCGCCGGAACCTGCTGTGGACACGCCGAGCGCTCGGCGGCGATCGCTCGGCGTGTTCGCCCGACCTTCGGCGACCACGGGTTGGCGATCGTGGTGCTTCACCGTCGATCACAAGCGCATCGGGATCATGTACGGCGCGGCGGCGATCTTCTTCTTCGTCGTCGGTGGCATCGAGGCGTTGGCCATCCGAGCACAGCTGTTCCAGTCGGACGGCACGGTGCTCTCCGCCAACGTCTACAACCAGATGTTCACGATGCATGCGACGAGCATGATCTTCCTCTTCGCGATGCCGATGGCCTCCGCGTTCGGCAACTACTTCGCTCCGCTCCAGATCGGCGCCCGCGACGTCGCATTCCCGCGGCTGAACGCGTTCAGCTTCTGGTGTTACGTCGTCGGGGCGTTCTTCGTGAACCTGTCGTGGGCGTTCGGCGGCGCCGCCGACGGCGGTTGGTTCATGTACGCGCCGAACTCGGACACGCCGTTCTCCCCGACCAACGGGATCGACTTCTGGGCACTCGGCCTGCAGATGACGGGCATCGCCTCGCTCGTCGGCGCGATCAACCTGATCGTGACGATCATCAACATGCGCACCAAGGGCATGACGATCATGCGCGTGCCGACGCTGACCTGGATGATCATGGTCACCCAGTTCCTGTTGTTGTTCGCCATCCCGGTCATCACCGTCGCCCTCGTACTGCTGACGATGCAACGAAGCTTCGACGCCACGTTCTTCTCGATGTCCGCCGGCGCCGACCCGCTGCTCTGGCAGCACCTGTTCTGGATCTTCGGGCATCCGGAGGTGTACATCTTGATCCTGCCGGCGTTCGGGATCGTGTCGGAGATCCTCCCCGTGTTCTCCCGCAAGCCGCTGTTCGGCTATCCGTTCGTGGTGCTGTCCGGCGCGGCGATCGGGTTCGCCGGCTTCGGCGTGTGGGCACACCACATGTTCGCGTCGGGTCTCGGACCGATCAGCGTCGCCGTGTTCTCCGTGTCCAGCATGGCGATCGCCGTGCCGACCGGCGTCAAGATCATCAACTGGACGCTCACCATGTGGGGCGGCAAGTTGCGCTTCACCACGGCGATGCTGTTCTGCATCGCGCTCGTCATCTCGTTCACGATCGGTGGCTTGTCCGGTGTCACCCACGCCGTGTCGCCGTCGGACACGCAGCAGACCGACACCTACTACATCGTCGCCCACATCCACTACGTGCTGTTCGGCGGCACCGTGTTCGCCTTCTTCGCCGCGTTCTACTTCTGGTGGCCGAAGATCTTCGGCCGCTGCCTCAGCGAGCGCCTCGGCAAGTGGAACTTCTGGCTGATGGCGATCGGGATGAACCTGGCGTTCGGTCCGATGCACGTGATCGGGTTGCAGGGTCAGCCGCGGCGGATGTACGTGTGGACCGAGTCTCGCGCTGGTGACGGGCTGTTCGATCTGGGGTTCTGGAATCGGGTCTCCAGCGTCGGCGCGTTCCTGCTCGCGCTCGGTATCTCGATGTTCCTGATCAACGTCGTGCGGACGTCGCGCAACGCGCCCGCGGCGCCGCTCGACCCGTGGGATGCCCGCACGCTCGAGTGGATGACGACGAGCCCGCCGCCGCCGCACAACTTCGATCGCCTGCCGACCGTGCATGCGCTCGACGAGTTCTTCCACCGCAAGTACGAAGAGGTCGACGCCGGCACCGG
>CAZQCP010000148.1:1799-4736 GCA_964592115.1 uncultured Ilumatobacteraceae bacterium | reverse complement strand
CGATCCGGCTCGCGATCGCTGCAACGACATCAGCCGTCACGTCGTCGACGACGGCACGAAATGGGTGCAGCACGGTCACGTGGGCCGGCACGCCACGAGCTGCCATCGAGTCGTGAACCAACCGGTGAGTGCGAACCAACGGCTCGGCTCCGCGTACGGCAACGTCTCCGGTCCGATATCGAGGAGCGGCCGGTCAGCACAGGTGTGTCAGTGGGATTCTTCGAACGCGGCGAGGAGCTCGTCGGGGCCGACCGTCGCGTCGGCGCGGCCGGTCACTCCCGACCGGGAGACGGCGATCACCGGGGTGCCGGGTCCTGCGCCAGGTACCTGGCCGAGATCGACGACGAGTTTGTCCATGTCGGCTTGCGTGAGCGGATCGCGCTCCATCCACTTCAGAGTCCCGGCGTACAAGACTCGTTTCGCCGGAGCGAGGCGGTCGGCACCCACGACGTCGATCTCCGGGACGTTCGTCCGCGTCCAGAAGCCACCGACGACCGGTGCGGATGCGACGGAACCGATCGTGGGCATGAGCGCCAGCGCCTCGCGGACGATGGGCTCGATCGCCCGCCCACGCCACGACGTCCAATCCCGTCTGATGACTTCGATGACACGGTCGCTCCGGCCGCGCTCGATGTCGGCCATGTTCGGTTCGATGAATCGCAACCAGAAGCGGAGGTACGGGTCGGCGACGCGGTAGCGGGCTTCCTTGCTGGCAGCAGCCGACAGCGGAACGTCTCTGGCGGTGACACGATTGTCGCCGAGTGTCGTCAGCGCCCGGTTCACCGCGGCGGCGTGCATCCCGCCACCGGCGCGGGCGATGTTGGTGAACGTGCGCTCACCGCTGCCGATCCGGCGGAGTACGTCGCGGGCCTGCACCTCGGTCGGGAACTCGGACGCGAGCATCCGTTCACCGCTCACGATCAACGGTGAGGTCGGGTTGCTCAACGCCCGCTTCAGATACGTCCACATGGTGGTGCCACGACGCCAGTCCTCGCACACGAGCGGGAGACCGCCCGTGATCAGGTACGCGTCGAACGCGTCCGCGGCAGTCGGACTTCCGACGATCTGTTCGGTCTCGGCGGGCGACAGGGCCGACACGACCATCTCCAACCCGCGCCCGTGGAACGGGCGCCCGTAGGTGTTGAGCGCTTCCATCATCGCGAGGTCCGATCCGACGAGGACCAGCAGCACCTCACGCTTCGACAGCAGCCGGTCCCACTGCTTCTGGAAGGTCACCTCCACGGAAGGGTCACCGCCGACGAGATACGGAAACTCGTCGACGACCACGATCGCTGGGCCGGCGTCCCCGAGCGCTGACGCCAACAGACGCAGCGCCGCATCCCAGCTGTCGAGACCGACTCCGGCGAATAGGTCGCTCCCAGGAAGGTCCGCGGTTGCCACCTCGTGCGCGAACAGCTGCGGTTCGCGCTCGCCCTGCTGCGACGCAGTGAAGAACACGTACGGAACGCCGCTGGAGGCGCAGAACTCCTCGATCAGGCGGGACTTGCCGACGCGCCGCCGCCCGCGAACCATCAGGCATCGACCAGACCGGGATTCCGCGACATGTGTGAGGTGCTCGTCCAACAGCCGCAGTTCACGGACCCGACCGACGAACTCACCCACCCGAGAAGCCTCTCCGATTGATACTCACATCAATAATAGTATCATCATCGCAAGTATTGTCGCGGGTTGGCCGGGTCAGCCGTGTTCGATAACGGATCGGAGCGCCGCGGCGCCGGGGTGCACGGCCATGTCGGGCTCGGCAAGCCGCCGGCGGGCGTCGGCGAGGGTGAACAGGCCACGCGCGACCAGGTCGTCGAGGTTGACCCGGATGTCGTCCCGCTCGAGCCCGGCGGAGATGTCGATGAGCGTACGCAACGCCGTGGTGCAGCGGATGCCGTGCAGCTCGGTGATGTCGCTCGCCGGGACGTCGTCGTAGTGGACGACCACCTCCATGCCACCGATCCACTTCGTCTCGGTGAGACATCCGTTCCGGTCGACACCGAGGTCGCCGGGCCCGGTGGTCGGCCACAGGTCCTCGGGCAACGGCGGCTTCAGCACGTCGTCCTCGTCGTAATCACAGCGGCACGTCAGCAAGTACCCACCGCAGAGCGGGCAACCCTGCACGTGACAACCGATGTGATGCCACGCACCGCGGGCAACTCCGCATCCCTCGCAGCGCACCGACGGCACGGGCTGGTCGGGTTCGCTGCCGAACGGGATCATCGGGACCGGCTGGGCCACCACGTGCAACACATCGAGGGTGCACGACATCTCCGATGCCGTCTCTCGCTCACACCACTTGCAGATCGTCACTGCGACACCTCCGTCTGGAAGGTTCGGGCTCGCTCACGAGCCCACATCGTCAGGAAGCGGCCAAGCGCTTCGATCTGTGGCACACGTGCCACTGCGGCACAGGGAGCGTACCGTCACCGAGCCGGTGGTCACAGGCTGGGCCCGGCGCCGCACCGTACCTGGCGCGGAGGTCCCACCAGGTCGCGAGAGGCGGTCCGGGAGCTGGTCCGTTCCAGCTGTCGGGCGCCGCAAGTTCCGGAGATGTCACGGACACTTGACATCTCTAAAATGTCAGGGCAGTTGACATCGTGATCATCCGCACAGCCCGCGACCTCGGCGCAGCCGTGCGTGACGCGCGGCTGCGCCGCGGCTGGACACAGGCCAACCTCGCCGCGGAGATCGGCACGAGCCGTCAGTGGGTGATCTCGTTCGAGCGAGGCAAGCCGGTCGCGGAGGCCGGCCTGTCCTCAAGGCGCTCGCCGCGCTCCGCGTCGCACTCGACATCGTGCCGGCCCCGAGTTCTCGACGAACTCCTCGAGAGCTCGCGATGGGCTCACTCGACGTGCACATGGACGCCCGCCTCGTCGGCACGCTCGACGGCTCCGACCGGCGCATCCTCCGCTTCGCCTACGCCCCGACGTA
>CAZQCP010000148.1:0-1699 GCA_964592115.1 uncultured Ilumatobacteraceae bacterium | reverse complement strand
CATCCTCAAGCCGGCGATCGCCGACCTGCCCGACTTCGACGTCAACGAGCACCTCTGCTTGGCGGCCGCCCGCAACCTCGGCCTGCGCGCCGCAACCACGTCGATTCAGACGTTCGACGAGCAGCGCGTGCTCGTCGAACGGCGGTACGACCGGATCGTGTGGGACGACGGCACGATCCTGCGCGTCCATCAGGAGGACCTCTGTCAGGCGCTGAGTGTCCGCCCCAACAAGAAGCACGAGTCCGTCGGCGGCCCCGGCGCCGCCGACTCGGCCGCATCGTCGACGAGGTCGCCGGCAAGGTTCTGCGCGTCACGGCCGAGGATCGTTCCTGTCGTCGATCACCGCGCCGCTCGAACCAGCTTGCGAATCACCACCGACGGGCGCATAATGGTGACGCCTACGGCAAGCGCTGTGGGAAGTGGACCCGGTTGCCAGCCCTTTGGTTGGGGAGCCGGGTTCTGCGCGTTAGGGCCGCAGTTCGACCACATCATCGACGATGAGATCGACGAGCGGTGCCCACCGGTTGCCTGCCCCGTAGGCCCACGCGACGGCATCTGCGATCCAGAGGACCGGTTCGTCCAACGCGCGCCGATGGCCGAACGTGAGCGGAGGCTCGGAGTTCCGGCTCCTTGCGATGGTCCGATGGTCGTCCCGATCGTCTTGACGACTCTCGACCGTCAGCCTCGGCACGGATCGATCCTGGAGCTGTCGAACGATCTCGACGAGGCACGCATCGCGAGCCTGGAACTGACTCACACCGTGACGGCGAGTACAGGCGACCACGGTGACGCCTACCGGCAGAGTCACGATCAGCTCGAGGGCAGTTCGCCGCGTACGGTCGAGCTCCTGGTGGAAGTGCAGCCGCTTCCCGGCGCCGACGAGCGCAGCCGTCGAACGTCGGACGAGCGCAAGGTGCCGCGCCTCGACGAGTACGCACGCCATGAGGTACCGCGGCCCGCGGATCGACTCGTCGACGAACGCGTCGGTGAACGGCACGCGCTTCACCCGTCCTCGCCTTTCAAGATGTCGCTGAGGCCGGCGGCGACGGCTCGGTCGGCGGCGGCAAAGGCGTCGCCGTAGACGCGCGACGTCATCGCCGGGTTGGCGTGACCGAGGCGGCCGGCGACGGCGCGCACGTCGTGCAGGCGCCACTTCGCGTCGATGCCCGACACCTGCCGGGCGCGTTTCCACCACCAGCTGATGCGGTCGGGGCTGACGAGTTCCGGGCCGAGACCGAACATCCACGGGCCGTACGGAGCGCGCACCGTGCGCTTCTTGATCGACCGCACGCGGCTCTGCCCGCCCGCAACGCGCGTCGGAGTGTCTGAGGACACGGACCTCCCGTACGCCGGACGCCCTTCATGGATCGTCTCCATCGCGGCGACGGTACGCCGAGGGTGCTACATCTCTTCCCTTCCCAGGCGCCTCCGGCTCGGGACCGCACCGACCGAATTTGATGCGCGGTGCCTGGCACCGGCGTATCACTCGATGCGCAGGCCGGAGATGGCCCGAGCGATGACCAGCTGCTGGATCTCGCTCGTGCCTTCGAAGATCGTGTGGCTCACCCTCACCGGGTTTGTGAGTGGCGCTCAGTGTTGCCACGTCCCGCCGACCTGGGCTTTCGCGATTCGTGTGTCCGAATGATGTTGCAGAGTCCGGTCAGTTCTAGGGATGAATAGGGAGGATCGCCCGCCTCGC
>CAZQCP010000147.1:0-6734 GCA_964592115.1 uncultured Ilumatobacteraceae bacterium | reverse complement strand
GGAGAGCGTCGCCGGGCGGCCGTACTTCAGCTCGAGGCGCGAGCGCGCCTTCTGGAGCCTCGCGAGCGTGTCGCCGGCATGGACCGGAAGGCGGATCGTGCGGCCGGTGTTGGCGATGCCGCGGGTGATCGCCTGGCGGATCCACCACGTGGCGTAGGTGGAGAACTTGAAGCCCTTGCGCCAGTCGAACTTCTCGACGGCGTGCATCAGGCCGAGGTTGCCCTCCTGGATGAGGTCGAGCAGCGGCAGGCCAGACGCCTGATACTTCTTGGCGATCGAGACCACCAGGCGCAGGTTCGACTGCACGAACTGCCGCTCGGCCTCTTCACCTTGGCGAGCGGTGCGGCGCAGCTCGCGTTTGCGCGCCGCGGTGAGGTTCTCACTGGCGTCGAGCTCCGCGATGGCCTCGTTGCCAGCCTCGATGGCCTTCGCCAGCCGGACCTCGTCGTCCTTGGTCAGCAGCGTGTACTGCCCGATGTCGGTGAGGTAGAGACGGACGAGGTCTTCGTCGTCACGGTCGACGCGATCTTTTGCCACTTGTGCTCCTACTTCGGTCGGTCGGCGATCCGGCCTCGACCGGAGTCGCCGTGGACGATTCGGCGTGCATGAGCGTCGAATGCCGGGGTCGATGATGACGGAACCAGTGAAGAGGCTGGCCGTCCGGAAACGATCACGACGGTCGACATGAGACGGCGGTCACGATACCGAGGTGGGCGAGCCGGTCAACCAATGGAGCAGAACGGCAACACAGATATCACACTTCGAGATGCGGGTGAGGGATGGATCGCCCGCAGCGATACGGCAATGTGAGGTCGGTGTTGCGACATCTCCTCGTGTGCATCGTGGCGAGCGGGTAGAATCCGTCGGACCATGTCGAATCCAGTGTTCAACGAGGAATCCTTCAACAAGGCCTCCCAGCAGTACCGCGCGACCGCCCCGGCGGGCGGCGCGGGCACCGCCGGGTGGGGCGCTCCGCAGGCCGGCACCCACACACCGGTCACGCCTGTCACCGACGGTCCCGTCAGCGCCTGGGAGAAGGCGATGACCATCAACGGCACGATCACCGCGTCGGTGGCGTTGCTCGTCTTGCTGTTGGTCTCGGCTGTCTTCGGGTGGAACGCCGCCGCCGGCCCCACGCTCGACAACGGCGTCGAGACGTTCCAGTTCCCGCCGCTCGCCTTCGTCGGGATCATCGTCGGTTTCATCGCCGTGATCATCTCGATGGCCAAGCCGAACCTGGCGAAGCTCTTCGGTCCGGTCTACGCGATCGGCTACGGCTTCGCTGTTGGCGCCATCTCCAAGGGCTACGAGACGTTCTACGACGGCATCGTGCTCCAGGCGGTCATGGCGACCGCCTCGGTGTTCGCCGTGATGCTGCTGCTGTACCGCACTCGCATCATCAAGGTCACCGACAAGTTCCGTCGGGTCGTCATCTTCGCCACGCTCGGCGTGATGGTGCTGTACCTCGGCTCGTGGATCATGAGCATGTTCGGTGCCAGCCTGCCGTTCCTCAACGGCGACAACATGGCGATGAGCATCGCCTTTTCGGTGTTCGTGTGCGGCCTTGCGGCGATGAACCTGGCGCTCGACTTCGACTTCATCGAGCGGGCGACCGCCTCTGGCATGCCGAAGTCCTACGAGTGGGTGGCCGCGCTCGGTCTCGTCGTGACGCTCGTGTGGCTCTACCTCGAGCTGCTGCGCCTCTTGTCCTACCTGCGGAACTGAGGCGTTCTGCTCGATTGCGTTCGGGGTCAGAGCCCACCGCAACCGCAAGCAAGACGACCGCTGGCACCGTGAGACGTGTGATCGATTGCAGCTGGGGTCTGACCCCGAACGCAATCGAGGCTGCTGGCGTCGCCACGGTCGGCGGTGCGCTCGGTGCGCTCGTCGGCACCCCGTTCGGGCTGACGGTTCCCGCCGCGCTCGTCGGGGCGGCGAACGGCGCCGTGTCCGGCTGGCGCCGCATCTACGACTGGCGGTCGACGAAGGGGATCACCGCGGTGGTGCTCGACTCGACGTGGTCGCTCGTGATGACGTCGGGAGGTCTCGCCTCCCATGTGCTCGGCGCGCTCCGCGGCTCGCCCGGCTATGACCCTGCGCTGAGCGAGCGCGCCAACCGGCACGTGTACCGGCGGGGCTTCACCCCTCGGCGTGGCTTCGCGATCACGGTCGGCAACGTGATCAGCGGGGCGGGCGACACGGCGCTCGATCGGCGTCGACATCTCGTCGTCGCCCACGAGGACGTGCACGTCTGGCAGGCGCGTTGGTTCGGCCCCCTGTTCCCTGTGCTGTACGGCGGCTGGATGGTCATCGGCGCGGGCATCGGCTCGGCGGTGTGGGTCGTGAGGCATCGCGGCGAACGCTTCGGCGCGGTCGTCGAGTCGGTCGCCTACTACCTCAATCCGTTCGAGTGGTGGGCGTACAGCCGCGCCGGCAACTGGCCGCCGTCGGGCCTCGCCAAGGGGATCGGCTGGAGCCGACCGATCGTCACGCCGCTGCGCCGGCGCTGAGTCCCTGCACCCGTCCCCGCGGGACCGCTACGACGAGATGCGGGCGAGCAGCTCGATCAGCGCGGCGTTGAACTCGGCAGGGCGTTCCTGCTGGGTCCAGTGGCCGGCGTCGTCGATCATCACCGCGCCGCGGAAGTCGTCGAGCATCGTCGCCATCGCCTCGACCGCTTCGGGGCGACCGGCGATCACGCCGTCCTTCGTGCCGCCGATGAATGCTGCGGGAACAGCTGGTGCCGCCAGGTCCTTCGTGATCTCGTAGTCGGCGTCGAGGTTGCGATACCAGCTCACAGGCCCGAAGAACCCGCTGGCCGTGAACTGGTCGACGTACACGGCGAACTCGTCGTCGGTGATCCACGCCGGGAGACCGTCGGGCAGTGGCTCGCCGCGGAGGATGAAGTCGAGGAACCCGGTGCCCGCGGCCGGCGGAAGTGGATCCGGTGGCGGGCCGAACCGCTCGCCCGATGCGCCCCACAACGTGATGCGCATCGTCTCCGCGACGTCGGCTTCGAGCTCGCGTTCGGCAGGCCCGACCTCTTGGAAGTAGAGCATGTAGAAGAACCGGTCGCCCATCAGCGCCGTGAACAGGTCGGTGGGACGCGCCGGCCACGGCGTGTAGGGGACGCTGACGTTGACGAGCCCGCGGACGCGTTCGGGGTGCAGCCGCGACAGGTCCCACACGACCATCGAACCCCAGTCGTGACCGACGAACAGGGCATCGTCTGCTCCGACGTCGTCGAGCAGGCCGACGAGATCGGCGGCGAGTCGGTCGCTGCGGTAGGCGTCGACCTCGCGGGGCGCCGAGGATCGTCCGTATCCGCGCTGGTCGGGTACGAGCACGCGATACCCGGCATCGACGAGCGGGTCGATCTGGTGCCGCCACGAGTGCGAGCTCTCGGGGAACCCGTGCACGAGTACCACCACTGGATCGCCCGGTGTTCCGGCGTCGGTCACCTCGAGCTCGACGCCGTTCGTCGCCACTCGCCGCGTCCTGTGTGTTCCCATCGCGTTCCCCTCAGCTCCCTCGGGCCTCACCCGCTCGCATCGATGAGATTGTTGCGCACCTGTCGCGCGTGAATCTCATCGATGGTCGGGGTGGTGGAGCATCGATGAGGTTGCTGCGCACCTGTCGCGCGTGAATCTCATCGATGGACGGGGAGCCGGCGGCGTGGTCAGCCGACGGTGCGGCTGGCGCGCCAGGCGGCTTCGGCGGCGCCGAGCTCGGTGGCCGGTTCGCCGTCGGCGATGTACTCGAGCAGCATCGCCCGCCAGGGTCCGTGTGCTTCGAGCTTGCCGAGGATCGCGCTGACGCCCCACACGACCCGGTCCAAGATCACGAAGCTCGGGGGCATGTTCAGCTTCTCGATCACCGCCGCGTGCGGACCCTGCACGTCGAAGATGACGCCGATCGTGTCGCGCATCCAGTCGCGGGTGAACGTGAACTCGTCGCTGAGGTACGGCGTGTACGGGCTCGACACGTAGTCGTACACGAGCTGCGGGTCGAGGCCGTGGTCTGCGGGGAGGAACGATGACTCGACCATCGTCGCCACGAGCATCTCCGGATCGCGGCGCACGATGATCGCGTCCATCGACGGCTTGAGCTGCTCCCACTCGCCGGGTGACCAACGCTTGACGAGCCCGTAGTCGAGAAACGTGACGCTGCCGTCGTGGTGGAACTTGTAGTTGCCGGGATGTGGGTCGCCGTTGAAGACACCGTGTCGCACGATCGCGCCTTGGGCGAACCGCCAGATGACTTCCGCCGCCCGCTGCTTGGTCGCCGTCGACTCACCGATGCGGAACTGCTCGAAGCTCATGCCGTCGACCCACTCCGTCGTGAGCACGTGCGGGCTGCACAACTCGGGCACGAGGCGCGGGATGCGCACCCACGGGTGCCCACTGAAGCGCGACTCGAACTCGGCCACGTTGGCCGCCTCGATCGAGTAGTCGAGCTCCTCTCGCATCCGGGCCCGCAACTCGTCGACGAGCGCTTTCGCGTCGAGGCCCTTGAGCATCATCGACGAGAACATCGCGTACATCATCTCGGCGGCGTCGAGGTCGCTCTCGATCGCTTCGTGGACGCCGGGGTACTGGACCTTCACCGCCACGTCACGACCGTCCTGGGTGATCGCTCGGTGCACCTGGCCGATCGAGGCTGCGGCGACGGGCATGTCGGTCCAGTCGAGGAACACCCGCTCGGGGGCGCGGCCGAAGTCACCCTTGACGACGCCGGCGGCGAGGCTCGGCGCCATCGGTGCGGCGTCGGCCTGCAGCGTGGCGAGTGCATCTTGCGCCTCGTCAGGCAGGGCTTCGAAGATGAAGCTGATCATCTGCCCGGCCTTCATCAAGACGCCCTTCATCTCGCCGAGCTCCTTGGCGACGTCCTCGGCGGTGCGGATGGCGAACTGCTCGTCGAGTTGGGCCCGACGCTCCTCGGCGCTGCCGATGCCGCGGACCCGGCTGACCGCGAAGCGCGCCGAGTTGCGAGCCGACAGCTTCCAGACCCGCGCCGAGCGCGTGAAGCGGCTCGTCAGCGGAGACTCCCTCGACTTCTGTGCTGCGGCCGCGAGTCCAGCGGCGAGCGCCACGACGGAGGCGAGTCCGGCGACGACCTTCTTCTGCATCGGGCGATCCGCCTCAGGCGCGCCGAGCGGTCGGATTGCGTTCGAGCAGCGCGCCGGGCAGCGTCTCGCCGGTCACCTCGTCGATGCGGTACGTGCCCTCGGCGAGGCGTGCCAGCGCGGTCTCGACATCGTCGAGGTCGCGCTCGATGGCGTCCAGGTTGATGGCGTCCAGGTCGATCGCCTCCGGGTCGGTGGTGTCCAGGTCGATCGCCTCGGGGTCGTTCGGGCCGAGTTCGCTCGGGCCGGGATCGGTCGGCGCTGAGTCGGTCTGCACTGGATCGGTCGGCTCGGGGTCGATCACGTCGCGCGACGCTAGCCGTCACGACCGGCCGGGCGTCGCGGCGTGGGGTGTTCCGTCGCACCCGTCCCGCGGGACACCCCGACGTGGGTGACATGTCACACCGCAGCGTCTTGGCGTCGGGAATAGGGTCCGGGAGCGTGACCGAACGACGGCGGCAGCGCGGATCACGGCGCGCGGGCCTGCCGAACCGACGCCGGGCGCGATGGCGCGACTTCCCGATCGCGATGGCGATGCTGGCGCCGTCGGCGATCATCCTCGTCGTCTTCGTCCTCTACCCGCTCGGCCGGGCGGTGTGGCTCGGCCAGCAGCGCTGCGACAACTTCGGCAACCGCTGCACGTCGCAGGGTTTCGGTCAGTACGTCGACCTGTTCCGCTCGACCGAGTTCCAGAACGCGCTCTGGGTGACGGTGAAGTTCGCGCTGATCACCGTCCCGCTCGGCCTGGCGCTCGGCGTCGGGCTGGCGGTGCTCGCCGACAAGCATCTGCGCGGCATCGGCGTGTTCCGGGCGATCTTCTCCTCGACCGTCGCCACGTCGGTGGCGGTCGCCAGCCTGATGTGGCTGTTCCTCCTGCAGCCCTCCGTCGGCGTGCTCGCCAACGTCGGCTGGTTCAACTCGCTGTTCCCCTCGGTGAAGAATCCTGGCTGGCTGCAAGATCCCGACACCGCACTGTGGGCGGTCGCGATGTCGAGTGTCTGGGCCGGGCTCGGATTCACGTTCATCCTCGTGACAGCGGGGCTGCAGAGCATCCCCGAGGAGTACTACGAGGCGGCTGCAGTCGACGGCGCCGACGGCGCGAGGCGCTTCCGCTCGATCACGCTGCCGCTACTCGGTCCGACGCTGATCCTCGTGCTCATCGTGCTGACGGCCCGTTCGTTCCAGACCTACGGTGAGATCGACCTGCTGACCGACGGCGGGCCACAACCGCAAGCGTCGACGACCACGATCACCTACTTCGTCTACGGCGCCGGCTCGCCGATCCGCGGCGACGTCGGGCTGCAAGCGACGGCGGCGGTGTTGTTGTTCTTGATCTTGTTGGTCCTGTCATTGCTCCAGCTGCGCGGCATCGGTCGCCGGGTGCACTATGGCTGACGGACGGTGCCACGACGGGCGATCCGGTGACGGGGTGGGGTGGACGCGATGAGCGATGCAGCCGCGCTCGATGGCGCGGTCGGCAGCCAGGCGGACGGGATCAGCCGTGCGCGGCGCTCGCACCTCGGTGAGCCGCGCGGCTGGCGTCGCGTCGCCCGCTACGGCCTGCTCGCCGCCGTGTCGTTCATCGTGCTCTTCCCGATCTACACGACCG
>CAZQCP010000146.1:1878-6780 GCA_964592115.1 uncultured Ilumatobacteraceae bacterium | reverse complement strand
GCCATCGAGGACGCGACGCAGGTCCTCGACCGTCGCCGGGGTGACGTCGACCACGGTCCCGTCCGGATGGCAGTCGCGCCAGGCGGCGACGATCCCGCGCAACGCCGTCGTCATCCCGGTGCGCGCCGTGCCGCCGACGAACACGTGATCACCGTGCGGCACGACGAGCGACGCCGGCGCCAGATCGTCGGCGGCCTGCCCGAGGACCAGTTCCACTTCCGCCTCGTCGATTCGGCTCCGGACGGCCAGGTCGCGAGGATCGACGTGAGCTGGAAGCACCTCGACGGGCGCCGGCCCGTTCGCCGTCGCCGTCGTCAATCCTCGTTCGCTGACACCGCCACCGATGTGTGTTGCAGCATCGGGGAAGGGAAGCGTGCCGGGCGCCAGCACCTGTGCTTCGAGCCCGCCAGGTGCCACACGCAGCCTGCCCGGCGGCGGTCGCCGGTGCGGAGCCGCGACGCCGGCGGCTCGCGCGATCGACGGATCGTCGACTGCCAACACCCAGCGTTCGCGGGCGGGCACACTCCAGCTGGCCGACGTCGTGCCGTCCGTCGTGGCGCAGACCGAGACGCCCACCGACGGTCCGTTGGCCAGTACCCCATCGAGTACGCCCGAGCCGTCGGCGGGATCTGTCGCCGCCAACGCGACGCGCACCGCGTCGAACCCGTCGATCACCACGACGACCTGCGGGACGACGGTCCGCGCGGCGACGCGCAACTCCACCTCGTGGGCGAGTCGTGCGGCGAGTCGCCACAACCGCTCACCTTCGTCGATGCGGATCACCGCACCGACGTGGTCGAGCCCGGCAACGTCGTCCCACCCGGCGTCTCCGTTTCCATCCACGACGAAGACGTGACAGACGTCCGGTGTCAGCGAGCGGGTGATGTCGGCGACGATCAGCCGTGCCGTCGAGGTGACGCCGGCGCCGAGCGACCCGACGATCACCATGTTGCCCGCCGCCGGATCCCACCGCAGCGGACGACGTTCCTGATGCGCCGGGTCGTCGATGACCCCGATCGCCCGCGCCCAGTCGTCGCCCGCTGTCAGGTCGTCGACCCCGAGCGCGGTGGGAAGCGGCGGAAGCCAAGGTCGTTGGGGTGTGGCGTACCCACCGATGGCGAACGCCTCACGGATCGCATCGACCCACTCCTCCAACTCGGAGGGTGCGGGCGCGCGGCCCGTGCCGCGTCCCTCCGGCGGTGGGTCGTCCGGCCACGACACCGAGACCCGTCCGGCCTCACGACGCCGCGGGAGCGCCGAGCCCGCGGTCTGGAACACCACCAGCTCGTCCTCCCCGAGCCGCAGCGCGGCGCGCCCAGGGAGCTGCCGCGGGAACGTCGCAGGAACGGGGTCGCCGACGACGTCGACCGCTTCGCTGCGGTCAGCGAGCCGCAGCGCAAGGCGGAGGTTCGTGTTCGCCCGGATGTCGTCGGTCACCACGCCGGCGGGCCGCTGGGTGGCGAGCACGAGGTGCACGCCGAGGCTGCGACCCCGCTGAGCGATGGCGACGAGCGAGGCGAGCAGTTCGGGGTGTTCACCGGCGAGCCCTGCGAACTCGTCGATCACGACCACGAGCCGGGGTAACGATCGGCCAGGACTCGCTCGGTACCCGGTCAGATCATCTGCCGACACTTCTCGTAGCAGCCGCTCGCGCCGCGTGATCTCGGCGTCGAGCCCGACGAGTGCACGCTCCGCCAGTCCGTCGTCGAGATCGGTGACGAGTCCGACGGTGTGCGGCAGCCTGGCGCACGCATCGAACGTCGACCCGCCTTTGAAGTCGACGAGAACGAAGTTGACGAGATCGGGACTGTGACGCGCCGCCAATCCGACGACGAACGTGCGCAACAGCTCGCTCTTGCCGGCACCGGTCGTCCCGGCGACGAGCGCGTGCGGACCGTCACGGACGAGGTCGATGTCGACGACTCCGTCCGCGGCACGGCCCAAGGTGACGGTCGGTGCAGGATCGGCACCTGCGGCGCTCCAACGTTGCGCGATCACCCTCGCTCCGGGCTCGCCGAGTTGCAGGTCCCCGAGTCCGATCACGGAGGGGAGTCGCTCGTCGCCGTCCGTGCATTCGGGATCGATCACGTGGGCGAACGAACGGACGACCCGATCGGC
The DNA here is from genome assembly GCA_964592115.1 of uncultured Ilumatobacteraceae bacterium. Classification (GTDB taxonomy): domain Bacteria; phylum Actinomycetota; class Acidimicrobiia; order Acidimicrobiales; family Ilumatobacteraceae; genus Sva-07. The sequence continues at coordinate 4,662 of CAZQCP010000146.1, read as the reverse complement.
GATGTGCACGTCGAGCGCCGCGATCCGCGCCCGGACACTCTGCGGAGCGAGCACGACGGCGCCCGTGGCACCCACCTCGCACACGCGATCGGTGACCGCCGGCACGGTCGTTCCGGTGCCGGCGACGACGAGCCCCACCGTGTTCTTGCCGTCGAGCAGTCGCCGTGCCGCACCCGTCCGCGACGCCAGCAGTTCCGGAACGTCGGTGAACAGCACCAGGGTCGTCTCGCGGCGACGCTCGGACGCATCGCGCAGCTCGCCGTCGGTGGTCGCTGCGCCCGCCGCGGCGAGGACGGACGTGTGCGGGAGCCAGCGCAACCACGACCATCGCTCCACGTCGCCGACGACGGCCACCAACTGCCAGTCGGCAGGCCCGTACAGCACTCCGAGTTGGATGAGCACCGAGCGGCCGAGCGCGGCGACATCGTCGGGATCACCGCGCAGCGCAAGCGTCGAGTCGGGATGCAACACGAGTGGGACCGCGACCTCATCGATCGTGCGCGGCATGCCCGCGAGCAACGCGACATGATCATCAGCGATGGTGTCGGCCCGCGCCGCTGGCGCGCCCTCCCACGCGACCTCGCCGCGCCCACACGTCACCCGCAGCGGGTCGTTCGGTGCGCTCCGCCGCCCCCACAGCGAACCGAGGTCGCGGTCAACCATCGTCAAGACGTCGCTGAGTCCCGGATGTCGTCGACGATGCGACTCGACCGCCGACGCATGCCCGACGCGAACCGACTCCCGGAACTCGCCGACCGCTGTGCGGTAGGCGTCGACCGCCCGGCGGTGCTGGACGACCGCGGCAACCCATCCGGCCGACCACGTCGCCAGCGAGGCGATGGCTCCGACCAGCGCGAACGCGACGAACAGCACCTGTCCTATCGCCGCGGCGAGCACGGCGGCACCGATCGCGCCGATACCCGTGCCGACCAACCCGATCGCACCCGGGCCGCGGCGGTTGCCGGGCGCGTGGGGTGGCGTGGGGACTCCGACTGCAGTCGGCTCGACCAATGCCGGCGCACGATGGAGCAGGCAGCGCCACGGGTCGGTCGGAGCCGACACGATCGCGCCTGCCGCCCGTCGCTCGCCAGCGTCGCCCGCACGCGGTGATCGCACCTCGATGACGCTGGTGCCGACGGCGATCGACACCTTCCCGTCGCGCCGATCAACCTCGATCGGGGTGCGGCCCGAGAGCTGGCGGACCGTCACGTCTGGCCCACCGCCATCGACCTCCCCGTCGAGAATTGCATCCGGGGTCAGACACCAGATGCAATCGAGCTGAGGCGCACCCGGTGGGTTGCCCGGCGATTGCATCTGGGGTCTGACCCCGGATGCAATCGGATCGTGCCCGCGGCGGGCGGCGGCTGCCGGCGCGAGGACCTCGACGACCACGTGGTACGCCTCGATGCTCGGCGAGTCGATGCGGATGTCGACGGACGAGGCTCGGCCCACGACGTAGCGGCCCGGGGGAAAGCGGCGCCATGGCGTGCACGCCGGTCCCGCCGTGACGGCGAGCTCGACATCGCCGACCCCAGGCGGCGGATCGACGGCTGGCGGGTCGGGGCGTGGGCCGCCCACCGCGGCACCCACGGAAGCGGTGACCGCCGAACCCCAACGCAGCCCGCTCGTCGTCGCCAACAACGTGGAGCGGGCGACGTCGCGCCCGTCGATCACCACCGACGCAGCGCGCCCGACGTCGAAGGCGTCAGCGAGCTCGCCGACGGTCGCGTCCGACGCCGTGATCCGCACCTCGGCGCAGCGGCCGTCGGGAGCGACGATCCGGCACGGCGGGGTGTCACCTGCTTCCACATCGTTCCAGTGGGTGTTCGGTGAGCGAAAGCGGAACGCGACACCGGACCGCTCCGCCCACCGCCTCGCGACCGCGCTGACCTGGTGCTGTGAGCCGCGGTGAGGGGCGCGGTGAGGCCGTGATGACGCAGCTGTGACGCAGCTGTGAGTGGCGCGGTGGGGTGCTGTGAGGCGAGCAGTGAGTCCGTTTCCGCACGATCACGCCATGTTCGACAACGACTCGACCGGCCTCGCGCCGACCTGCAACCTGACGACATCGACGCCCGCGCACACCCGCCTCGGCGATCGTCTCGACGCCGAGTGGGCAGTGCTGCGCACGTCACGGCGAGCGTGTCGGCGGGCGCGCTCGTGGCGCTCAGCGACCGGTGAGCACCCGCTGGATCGAGTGCTCGAGCACGCGCTCGCCGACCATCCAGCCGATCTCGAGGCCATCGTCACGGCGACCCACCGCTCCCCCGACCGGCACGACACCGATCAGCACGGTCCAGAACAGTGCAGCGCGATCGGTGACGACGACGCCATCCTCGTGCGGCTCGTGACCATCGCCCGCACCGACGATCTCGCCTGCCGGGTCATCGTGCAACGGCTCCTTCCAGCACTCGTGCACGGCGCCCGTCGCTACAGCCGCCCAGGGCCGCACGGTCGGCCGAACGACACGATGGAAGTGGCCGTTCCCGCCCTCTGCCTCGCGATCCACGCCTACGACGTCGAACGGCGAACGCGGCACGTCGCCGCGTCGCTCGTCTCCGACGCGATCTTCCAGGCGTTCCGCCGACCGCTGCGCCGGAAGTCGTCGACCGAGCTCCTCCGCTCTCCGCTCCACTTCGGCCACATGGCCCACGACGTCGCCGTCGACGAGGTGTCGCCGTTCGAGGCGCTCGCTGCCGTCGTGCGCGACGCTCGCCTCCGCGGTGTCGCCGAACACGACCTCGACCTCATCCGCGCGCTGGCGGCCGACCGGCCGAGCGTGGTCGC
>CAZQCP010000146.1:0-1778 GCA_964592115.1 uncultured Ilumatobacteraceae bacterium | reverse complement strand
TAGAAGGTCTGCTTGCCGAGCGCCTTCGACAGGGCACTTCCCCGTGTGGCTCGTCGCATGAGATCGGCCACCGCGGCGTCGAGCTCCTCGTCGACCACGACGCGGTTGACGAGCCCCCAGTCGGCGGCAGTCGACGCGGAGATCGGGTCCCCGGTGAGCGCCATCTCGAGGGCTCGCTTGCGACCGATGTTGCGGGAGACGGCCACCAGGGGCGTGTGACAGAACAAGCCGCCCTTGCCGCCCGGGACCGCGAAGGCCGCGGACTCGGCCGCCACCGCGAGATCGCACGTTGCGACCAGCTGGCACCCCGCAGCAGTCGCCAACGCGTGCACGCGGGCGATCACGACCTGCGGGATCGCCTGCACGGTGTCCATCATCTCGGTGCACACGTCGAAGAGATGGCGTGCGTCATCGAGCGACGCACCGGCCATGTCACCGAAGTTGTGTCCCGCGGAGAACACCGGCCCGTTCGCCGCGAGCACCACGCCGAGCGCATCGCTGCGCCCAGCATCGGCGAACGCGGCAGTCAGCGCTTCCATCACATCGAGCGCGAGTGCATTGCGCTTCTCGGGACGGTTGAGCGTGATCGTGGTGACGTCACCGTCGCGCTCGACGAGAATGTGCTCCGAGGTCATCGTTCCAGTCTCGCGTCGCCTCCCTCGCGCGCCTAGGGTCGGCGGCGATGAAGTTCGGGATCATGTTCGCCAACACCGGTCACGGTTCGTCGCCGTCGGGCGCCAAAGCCGTCGCTGAAGCGGCCGAGGCCGGAGGCTTCGAGTCGATCTGGACCGTCGAGCACGTCGTCGTGCCATCGGGCTACGAGTCGAAGTACCCGTACGACCCGAGCGGCAAGATGGCGGGCGGCGCCGAGGAGTTCGACCTGCCCGACCCGTTGATCTGGTTGACGTGGGTTGCTGCCCACACCACCACGGTCAAGCTGGCCACCGGCATCTTGATCGTCCCCCAACGCAACCCGGTGATCACCGCCAAGGAGGTCGCCACGCTCGACCAGCTGTCGGGCGGTCGCGTGATGCTCGGTGTCGGCGCGGGGTGGCTCGCCGAGGAGTTCGCCGCGCTCAACGAGTCGTTCGACGATCGGGGCAAGCGGCTCGACGAGTACGTCGCGGTGATGCGGGCGCTGTGGGAGGGCGGCAAGACGAACTTCGACGGCGAGTACTTCAACTTCCAGGAGTGCATCAGCCGCCCGCGGCCGGCGAACGGCACCGTCCCGATCATCGTCGGTGGGCACACGAAAGCCGCGGCACGCCGCGCCGGGCGCCTCGGCGACGGGTTCTTTCCCGGCAGCGCCGGCATCGACGAGGTCGCCGAGTTGATCACGATCGTTCGCCAGACCGCCGAGGACAACGGCCGCGACCCCGACGCGATCGAGCTGATCGCTGGGGCATTCGCTCCGCCCGGCCCGGCGCTCGACGAGCGCATCGAACGCTTGACGGAGATCGGCGTCACGCACGGCATCGTGCCGACGTTCCCACCCGACAAGCTCGCCGACATCGGCAAGACCCTCACCTCGACGTACGGCTGACGCGACGGAGACTGCCGCGTTCGGGGCTCATCGCGTGAGCGATGCCCGGCGGCTGAACAGCAGTGAGTGACCGCACGCTGTCCACGAATCCGCGTTCGGGCGCGTAGCGTTTCGCCATGAGCTCCGAGCCGTACCCGGCACAGACCGAACGTGAAGCGCTGTGCGACCTGTTCATCGAGGTCGGCCCCGACGCACCCACGCTGTGCGGCGACTGGACCACGCGCGACCTCGCCGC
>CAZQCP010000145.1:0-6851 GCA_964592115.1 uncultured Ilumatobacteraceae bacterium | reverse complement strand
GGTCCCTCTTCCGGAGCCCGATCCGATCATTCACCTCGATCTGTCGCACACCACGGCGGCGGCGAGGATCCGCATTCCAGGGTATGTCGCCGTCCCGCAGGGGATCGTCGCGATCGACAACGAACCGGCCGGGGAGGCGCACCAGGTCCAAGTGGTCGGTGGCATCCTTGCGGCGAGGTTCGAGGTGAACGACGGGCGCGTCAACCATGCCGATTGCACGACACCGCCCAACCCGCCAGACCCGCTCTGGGAGCCGCACGTGAACTGCGTCAGTCTCGGCTTCCAGTCGGAGAACGTGCAGATGCGCCTGCGTCTGGTCTCGACGACGCCATCCGGCCACGAACGGTCGGTTGCCATCGTCCAGGTCAACGAGAACGGCGCCTTCGCGGTCAACTCCTGGGAAGTGCAGTAGCCATTACATCCGGGGTCAGGGGCGTTCGGATGTAATGCTCGGGTCGCGGGGGCTCTCACATACCGTCGCGGCCGGTGGCGTCAAGGAGGATCGTCTCGGATTCGAGCCTTGCCACCTCGGCGGCATCGAGTCGATCGAGTGCGGCGCGCACGTCACGCCACCAGTCGCTCCGCTCATCTCGCGACGACGTCTCGTCGCGCAGCCGACGTGTCGTCGTCACATCATGCCCGAGCTGACACGTCAGTTCGGCAGGAGGAGCTCGCCGGCGCGGAGTTGTTCGGCGTAGCGGCCCTCCGCGGCGACGAGTTGGTCGTGGGTGCCGACCTCGACGACGCGGCCGTCTTCGACGAAGGCGATGCGGTCGGCGTTGCGAATGGTCGACAGGCGGTGGGCGATCACGATCGCCGTGCGGTGACGCATCGCTGCCTCCAGGGCCGCTTGGATCGCCGCCTCGTTCTCGTTGTCGAGATGGCTCGTCGCCTCGTCGAGGATCATGATCGCCGGATCCTTGAGCAGCAGGCGGGCGATCGCCAGCCGCTGCTTCTCGCCGCCGCTCAGCCGGTACCCGCGGTCGCCGACGATCGTGTCGTAGCCGTCGGGGAGCGCGGCGATCGTGTCGTGGATGCGCGCTGCACGGCAGGCGATCACGAGGTGGGCGTCGGTGGCGTCGGGGCGGGCGTAGCGCAGGTTCTCGCCGATCGAGATGTGGAACAGGTGCGGGTCCTGGGTGACCACGCCGATCGCCGCCCGCAGCGAGTCGATCGTGAGGTCACGCACGTCGTGGCCGTCGACGCGCAGCGCTCCGGCGGTCACGTCGTAGAGGCGCGGGATCAATGAGATCGCCGTCGTCTTGCCTGCGCCGGATGAGCCGACGAGTGCCACCGTCTCGCCAGGTTCGACGCGCAAATCGAAACCGCGGAGCACGTCGACGGACGGATCACCGTCGGTGCCGAGCCCGGCGTTCTGTTCCATCGACGCGATCGCGGTCTCGGACGCGGGCGGGTACCGGAACGTGACATCGGCGAACTCGACACCACCGTGCGGAGCGATCAGATCGACGGCACCCGGACGCTCGCTGATCGCTTCGGGCGCGTCGAGCACCTCGAACACCCGCTCGAAGCTGACCATCGACGTCATCAGGTCGACGCGAGCGTTCGTCAGCCCGGTGAGCGGCTGGTACACGCGCGTCACGAGCGCCGCCAGCGCGACGAGCGTGCCGACGGTGATCGAGCCGTCGACCACCATGAACGCGCCGACGCCGTAGATGGCCGCCGTGCCGAGCGCGCCGACGAGGGCGAGGGCCACGTAGAACACGCGCAGCAACATCGCCTGGCGGACGCCGGTGTCGCGCACCGCTGCGGCGTGTTCGTCGAAGGCCTGCTGCTCACGGTCGGCCGAGCCGAACAGCTTGACGAGCGTGGCGCCGGCGACGTTGAAGCGTTCGGTCATCTGCGTCGTCATCGCCGCGTTGTGGCCCATCTGCTTTCGCGAGAGCCCTTGGAGCCGTTGGCCGACACGCCGCGCCGGGATCACGAACACCGGCAGCACGACGAGCGTCAACAGGGTCAGCTGCCACTGCAGCGCCAACATCGCCGCGAGTGTCGTGGCGAGCACTACGACGTTGCTGACGATCGTGCCGAGTGTGCTCGTGACCGCCGTCTGGGCGCCGACGACGTCGTTGTCCAGTCGCGAGGTGATCGCGCCCGTCGGCGTGCGCGTGAAGAACGCGACCGGCATGCGTTGGATCTTGGCGAACAGCGTGCGCCGCAGATCGAAGATCAGGCCTTCGCCGATGCGGGCGCTCGCCCAGCGCTGCAACACGGCGAGTGCGGCGTCGGCGAGGGCAGCGGCGACGGCGATCCCGGCGAGGAGCACGATCTGGCCCTTGTCGCCGTCGGGGATGGCGACGTCGATGATGCGGCGGACGACGAAGACCGGCACGAGGGCGAGGAGCGACGCCAAGAGGATGGCGCCGAGGAACACGGCGATCGTGCGGCGATACGGGCGGGCGAAGCCCCCGACACGCCGCCACGTGCCCTCGCGCAGCTCGACGCCGCGCACCGCCGCTGCGTCGCTGCGCAGGATCCGGTAGGGAGTGGGCCGCACGTCGGTCACGCTACGCCTGGCCGTAGCCTGTGGCGCGTGCGTCTGGCCCCCTCGACCAAGCAACGGCTGGGGACGGGCCCCAGACGTTGCTTCTTTTCCACAGTCGCCGCGCTCGTCCTCCTCGCTGCCTGCTCCGGAAGTTCAGCCGAGCCACCCCAGCTGACCCGCGACGTGAGCGCGGTCACGGACCCGCCGCGGGCGACGCCGACCGCGCCGGGGAGCACGACACCGCCGGAACCGCTCGACTACTCGATCGAGTGGACCCAGCTCAGCGATCGTGTCGACGAGGGCTGGCTCACCGTGCCCGTCGACTACGCCGACCCGCAAGGCGCCACGATCGACCTGTACGTCACGCGCCACCATGCGGCGATCGAGGAACCGATCGGTCCGCTGCTCGCCAACCGGGGCGGGCCCGGCGCCGACGGGGCCACGTTCGGCCTCCACGCCACGAGCTGGTTCGGGCAGGAGCTGACCGACAACTTCGACATCATCGGCTGGGACCCGCGCGGCGTCGGCCAGAGCGAGGGCGCAGTCGACTGCATCGATCACGACGAGTACGACCGCTACTTCTCGACCGCCGACATCACCCCCGACGACGCCGCCGGGCGGAACGAGCTGATCGAGCTCGCCGAGGAGTTCGCCGAGGCGTGCGAGGAGCGCGTCGAGTTCCTCCAGCACGTCGGCACGAACAACTCGGCTCGCGACATGGACGCCATCCGCCAGGCGCTCGGTGCGGAGCAGATCAGCTACTTCGGCTTCAGCTACGGCAGCGAGCTCGGCGGCGTGTGGACCACCTTGTTCCCGTCGACCGTGCGGGCGGCGGTCTTCGACGGCTCCGGTGATCCGAGCGCGTCGCCGCTCGAGAACACGCTCCAGCAGGGGGCTGGCTTCGAACGCCAGCTCGACGCGTTCCTCGCCCAGTGCAGTGCCAACTCGTCGTGCACGTTCCACCACGACGGCGACGCCGAAGGTGCCTACCTCGAACTGATGCGCCGGCTCGACGCGGAGCCGGTCCCGAGCGTCGAGGGGCGGCCCGATGTCGGGCTCGGCGTGCTGGCGATCGCCGCCGCGCAGTCGATGTACTCCGAGAGCTACTGGCCGGCCTTCGAGCGGGCGCTGGAGGATGCGTACAACGGCAGCGGCGCTGGCCTCCTCCAACTCCACGACGCCTACTACCAACGCCAGCCCGACGGGTCGTACACGAACCTGATCGAGGCGTTCCAGGTGATCACGTGTGCCGACGAGGTCGAGCGGCCGACAGTGGAGGAATCCGACGCCGACGTCGACGCGATCCACGACGTGGCACCGCGCATCTTCCCCTACTCGACCGGTTCGTACACGTGCACCTTCTTCCCCGAAGCGCTCGACCCGCGGGTCGAGATCACGGGAGTAGGTGCCGGCCCGATCGTCGTGATCGGAACCACCGGCGACCCGGCGACGCCGATCGAGAGCTCGCGGGCGATGGCCGAGTCGTTGGAGGACGGACGGCTCGTGATCGTGGAAGCCAACGAACACACCGGTTACCGCACCAACGGGTGCGTGCGGGGCATCGTGCACGAGTACCTGCTCCAGCTCGTGCCGCCCGAGCACGAGACCTTGTGCTCGTAGGCGGTGCCAGCGTTCACCGCTAGCCTCGTTTCCGGAAGGCTGCCAGAGCGGACGAATGGGACGGCCTCGAAAGCCGTTGAGGTCTTCGGGCCTCCGTGGGTTCGAATCCCACGCCTTCCGCCAGTCCGACGCCCGCTGTTGACACCGGCAGCGGGCGTCGCCGCGTCTGCGGTCTCCGACCAGACGCAGTCATGACGAGATAGTGCTCAAGACCAAGCGGTGCTTGCCGATGACAGCAACGTATGGAAATGCTCAAGGCAGTTGACGGGGGATCTGGGCACGCACCGATTCCCCCGCGTCCGCCAGCATTCCGCACCTCGCCACCTGCGAACACCCCGTCGTGGTCGGCTCCTCCCGGCGTCTCGGCCGCTCCCACCTTTTCCGCACCGCCGCGGCCTACGGCGGTTGCGACCGACCCGGCGAGCGTTCTCGATGACCTCGTTGCGCAGGTCGAAGGCGTGAGCGCGGCGCTCCTCGCTTCGGTCGACGGCTTCGGGCTCGCCCACAGCTCGTCGATGGTCGACGAACCGGCCCATCCGGCGATGCTCGCGGCTGCTGTCGGCCTGGCGCACCAGCTCGCAGCGATGGGTGATGGCAGCTCGTTGCGTCAGCTCGTGGTGGAACACGACCGCGGCCTCGTCGTGGTCTGGCCGACGGGAACCGGCCGCGTGCTCGCGGTGCTGGCGGCCACTGCCGTCGACCAGCGGATGTTGCGCCGTGCCGTGTATGACCGCATGGACCTCCTGTCCGGGGACAAGCGATGAGCGCGCAGACGTTCAAGATCCTCGTCACCGGCCCGTTCGCCGCCGGCAAGACCTCGATGATCCAGTCCGTCTCCCAGACCCAGGTCGTGTCGACCGACGTGAACACCAGCGGCGACGAGTCCGACGTCAAGGCGCACACGACCGTGGCGATGGACTTCGGCACCTACCGCGTCGAGGGTGATGACACCCGGCTGTTGCTCTTCGGCACGCCGGGCCAGGCCCGCTTCCGGTTCATGACCAACATCTTGAAGGGCGACGTGGACGTCGTCGCGTTCATCATCGACGCCGAGGCGACCGAGACCCACGCTGCAGCCGGCGTCGAGTTGCGAGCCTTGCTGCGCGACCTGCGGGTCCCGGCGGTCATCGCCGTCAACCGCTGCGACGACTTCGACGTCGCCCGGCGGCTCGCCCGCTCGCTCGGTGCGCTCGACGGCGAGTCCGTCGTGCCGTGCCAACTGATCGATCCTGACTCCGGCCGCGAGGTCGTCGTCGAAATCCTCCTCACGCTGCTGGCGTCGATGGAGTCACACAAGGCAGAGGTGGCCTGATATGTACAACAGTGGAAGCACGCCCGGTGCGGCATCGACGGCGGCTGGAGCGCTGTCGGTCGATGGCCGCCAGCCGGTTTGGATGACGCTCAACGAGGCGCGCGAACGCGCGTTCACCGGTGAGGTCGTCTTCGAGATCGACCCCGAGGTGCTCGCGTACTTCGACAACGGCGTCGTCTACTTCGCCGAGCGGGCGACCGACGCCTCGCTCGGCCAGCGCCTCCTCGAGGCGGGCGTGCTCGACCACGAACAGCTCGCTCGTGGCACCGTCCGCGTCGGCGACGTGGAGCACCTCGGCCGCCTGTTCGAGCGCGAGGAGAGCATCGATCGCGACGCGGTGCTGGTCGTGACCGAGACGACGACGGAGGACCTGATCGCCGAGCTCGCCAACCGCGAGATCGCATCGGTGCGGGTCACCGCGTACCGCCACCACCCGTCGGGCATCCACCGCTGGTTCGTCGCTCCCCGCGACCAGGTCGGCGCCGCGCGGCCGGTGTCGGAGATCCCCCAGATCGGCGTGTCGGCTGTCGACGACCTCCCCGGACTGGCGATCCTCGACGACGATCTGCTGATCGAGTGGGACGAGTCGTCCGACGACTTCGACACCCCGTCGCCGTTCGCCGTCGACGAGTTCGAGCTCGACGTGGACGCTGACTTCGCGGCTGATCTGGCGGTGCTCGAAGACCGTGGCGACGTGTTCGACGTCGTCGAGTTGGACGACATCGACGAGGTGCTCGCCGAGGTGAGCGATTCGGTCGATGAGTTGGCGGAGATCTACGTCATCGAGGCGGACCCTGACGCGGAGTCGGTGGGGGTGTCGGCGGACGCCGCCACCGACTTCGCCGTCGTCTGGCCCGACGGCACCGAGCAAGCCGTCAACGGGTTCCACACCGAGGCCGCTCCGGAGACCGATCTCGAGAACGACGCCGCGGCGGAGTTCGAGACCGCGAGCGAGTTCGAGACCGCGAGCGACGACGACGACGTCGATGCGGAGCTGCTGGCGGCTGTCGAAGCGTTCGGTGGCGAGGACTTTGCCGTCGCCGAGGTTGAGGTGGACGTCGATGCCGAGCTCGTGCTCGACGAGGTCGAGATGGCCGCCGAGGTCGTGATCGACGATCTCGAGGTTGCCCCGGAGGCCGAGGCGGTCGACTCGTTCCCGTCACCGATCACGGTCGGGACCGACGGTGCGCTGCACTTCGAGATGCCTGCACTCGAGCTGCGCGACGAGCCCGACGTCGAAGACGCCGAGGTGCCCGACGAGGTCGCCGAGGCGGTTCGCCGGGCGATCGCGGCGATCGAGTCGGCGACGTCGGAGGTGCCGGTGATCACCGCCGCCACGCTGCCCGACGGGACGACGTCGGAAGTCGCCCCCGAGCAGGCGCCTGCATTCGGCGGGTTCGCCCCTCCCACGCT
>CAZQCP010000144.1:5918-6904 GCA_964592115.1 uncultured Ilumatobacteraceae bacterium | reverse complement strand
TGTGGTGTCTGACCCCGGATGCAATGCATGTGGTGTCTGACCCCGGATGCAATGCATGTGGTGTCTGACCCCGGATGCAATGCCGGTAGCTTGACCGGCCATGTCTGATCGCACGCTGGTCCTGTTGAAGCCCGATGCCGTGGAGCGCAAGCTCGTCGGCGAGATCCTCTCGCGGTTCGAGGCGAAGAACCTCGACATCGTCGCCATGGACCTGCGCACCCTCGACGAGGAGATCCTCGGTCGCCACTACGAGGAGCACGTTGGCAAGGGCTTCTACGGCGAGCTCGTCGCGTTCATGGGCCGTGGTCCCGTCGTGGCGCTCGTGGTGGAAGGCCCCGAGGACACGTGGGAGGTCGTGCGTGCGATGATGGGTGCGACCAATCCACGCACCGCGGCGCCGGGGACGATCCGCGGCGACCTCGGCATCCTCTTCACCGAAAACCTCGTCCACGGGAGTGACTCGCTCGCCTCGGCCGAGCGCGAGATCGGGATCTTCTTCCCGAATCTGTAACATTTCCGCGTTCACCATCGGTGCACGCGACTCCTGGCACGTTCGGTGTGCCGGAATCGCTCCTCGGCACCACACCGCTCGCGAAAGGTGGCCAGCACATGGCCCGCAACAACCCGCTCAGTCTCGGGCGTGATCTCGCCATCGACCTCGGCACGGCGAACACGCTGATCTACGTGCGCGGCCACGGGGTCGTGCTCGACGAGCCGTCGGTCGTGGCGATCAACGCCAACGACGGCCGTCCCGTCGCCGTCGGCCTCGAAGCCAAGCGGATGATGGGCCGCACGCCCAACCACATCAAGGCGATCCGCCCGCTCAAAGACGGCGTCATCGCCGACTTCGAGGTCTGCGAGAAGATGCTGCGCTACTTCATCCAGAAGGTGCACGGCTCGAAGTGGAGCAAGCCACGGATGGTGATCTGCGTGCCCTCCGGCATCACCGGTGTCGAACAGCGCGCCGTGCAAGATGCCGCCGAGTA
>CAZQCP010000144.1:0-5907 GCA_964592115.1 uncultured Ilumatobacteraceae bacterium | reverse complement strand
GCGCCGACCTGCCGGTCCACGAACCGTCGGGCAACATGGTCGTCGACATCGGCGGCGGCACCACCGAGGTCGCCGTCATCTCGCTCGGCGGCATCGTCACCGCGCAGTCGATACGAGTCGCCGGTGACGAGCTCGACGACGCCGTGTTGCAGTACGTGAAGAAGGAGTTCTCGCTCGCCATCGGCGATCGCACCGCCGAAGAGATCAAGATCCAGATGGGATCTGCCTGGCCGATGGAGGAGGAGCTGACCGCCGACATCCGCGGCCGCGACCTCATCTCGGGCCTTCCGCGTACCGTCGAGATCCGGACCGAGCAGGTGCGCGAAGCCCTCGCCGAGCCGATCTCTGCCATCGTGGACGCCGTGAAGACGACCCTCGACAAGACGCCGCCCGAGCTGGCTGCCGACATCATGGAAGACGGCATCACGATCACCGGCGGCGGCGCACTCCTCGGCGGTCTCGACGAGCGCCTCGCGCACGAGACCGGCATGCCGATCCGCATCGCCGCGGAGCCGCTGTACAGCGTGGTCATCGGTTCGGGGCGGGCGCTGGAGAACATCGACGCGATGCGCGGCCTGATGTCGCTCGGCGGCGGGGACTGACCGCCCGCCCATCACCCACCATCATCGAACATGGCCATCTACTCCGTCGGGCGCAAGCGGGTCATCCTCGCGCTGTTGCTCACCACGGTCCTCCTCCTGACGCTCGATCTGCGCGGCAACCCGCTGATCGACGCGACGCGCGACGCGTTCGCCCGCGTGATGAACCCGGTGCAGTCGGCTACGACCGTGGTCACCAACCCGTTGCAGCGGATGTGGCACGGCGTCGTCAACTACGACGACCTCGAAGCGGAGAACCGGGCACTCCAAGAGCAGGTCGACCGCTTGATCGGGACCCAGGCTGCAGCGGAGGCGGCCGTGATCGAAGGCCAGGAGCTGCGTGCCCTGTACAGCCTCCCGTCGCTCGCCGACATCGACACCGTCGTCGCCCAGGTGATCGGCGGTGCGGCGAACAACATCGACCAGGTGATCGAGATCAACCAGGGGACCCGGGCGGGGATCCGCATCGGCATGCCGGTCGTCAACCAAGCCGGCCTCGTCGGCCGCGTCACCTACGTCTGGGCCAACTCGGCGCGGGTGATGCTCGTGACCGACACCCGCTACCGCGTCGCTGTCAAGATCACGTCGTCGACAGACACGATCGACGCGGCACCGTCGAACACGACGCCCTCGGGTCTCGGGCCCGAACAGGTCGCCGCAGCCGGAACGACCACCACGACCACGCCCGAGCCGCCGGTGCCGACCGGACCCGACGGGCTGCCGATCACCGGAACGACCTTGCCAGGCACCGACCCGAACGCGCCACGCAACCCGGTGACCGGGGAGGCGTACACAGCCGAGGAGTGGGCGTTCATCCTCGCCCTGACCGAGACCGAAGCGTCGGCGGACTCGACACCGGAAGACTCGGTCGCCGACGACTCGGAGACCGCCAACGACGCGGAGACCACCAACGCGCAGCCGGAGACCACGACCACCACGACGCTGCCCCCGATCGTCGAAAAGGAGTACGGCGCGCTGGAAGGACGCGGCCGCCTCCTGCTCCCGCAGGTGCGCTTCGTCCGCGACAACCCCTCGATCGCCGAGCTCGTCGTCGGCGATCTCGTCGAGACCGCCGGCGGTGCCGACAGCCTGGCACCGCCGGGCATCCCCGTCGGACGCGTCGTCAACCGTGCCGACCGCGCCGGCTCGGGCGGACCGCTGCTCGACGTGGCGCTGCACGCCAACCTGTCGCGGCTCGGTTACGTCCGCGTCGTGCTGTACCAGCCGCTGTCCGAAGTCGGAGACTGACGGCCGGCGGGCCGACGGGCGCCGATGTTCGCCTCGTTCCTCCAAGGTCCGCTCGTGCGGATCATCCCGGTCGGTCTCGTGATGCTCGCGCTGCAGCGCACGATCCTCGTCGACGTGCAAGTGGCGGGCGTGATCATCCAACTGATGACCGCCACCGCGGCAGCCGCCGGCGTCGCCGGCGGAAGCGAGCGCGGTGCCGTGGTCGGCTTCGTCTTCGGCATCATGTTCGACCTCGCCGAGGGAACGCCGCTGGGATCGACGGCCGCGGCGATGACCGTCGCCGGGATCGTCGGTGGGCTGCTGGCGCTGATCGCCGCCGACCCCCAGTGGTGGTTGGGGGCGATCTTCACGGGGCTCGGGACCGCCGCGGGCGTCATCATGATCCCGGTCGTGCGCGTGTTCGTCGGTGAACCCGAGCCGTTCAACGAGCGCCTGCGCGTCGTCATCCCCGTCGTCGCCATCGCCGGGATGATCCTCAGCCCGCTGCTCGTGCCACTCGCCCGCTGGTGCTTGAAGCAGGAGCGCCCCGAGTGGACGCAGCCGGTGCGCCAGGCGAACGAGGGTGACGAATGAAGGTGAGAATCCTGACAGGAAGCGCCCGGGGTGCGTGTCGCAACGCGTTCGTAACGTGCAAACTGGAGAACTATGAGCCGCCCGACTGAGACTGCGCGCCCCGATGGCCGCTGATCGGCGCGCCGCCCGGCTCGGCGTGTTGGCGCTCGTGGCCACGATGTTGTTCGGCATCGTCGGCGCCCGGCTGTGGTTCCTCCAGACCGTCCAGCAAGAAGCGCTCCAGGCGCAGGTCGACACGACGAAGCTGCGCACCTTGCCGCTGCTGCCCGAGCGGGGCCGCATCTTCGACGCCAACGGGCGCATCATGGCCGACAACGATCGCGTCCTCACCGTGGGCGTCGACTGGGAAGTGGTGCGCACGAACAAGAACCGGGCCGAGATCTTCCGCCGCCTGTCGGGGTGGGTCGATGTGCCCATCGAGGAGATGGAGGCGCGCTACCAGAGCGGCGTGTACAGCCCGTTCCTCCCGATGCCGGTCGCCGAGGACATCGACGAGCCCACCGCGATCGCCATCCAGGAGCGCATCGAGGACCTCCCTGGCGTGACGATCATGGAGGAGTCGCGGCGCGTGTATCCCTACGCGCCGCTCGCCAGCCACGTCGTCGGCTACATGGGCCGGATCACGAAGGAGACCAAGGACTACTACCAGGAGCGGGGCTACTTCCTCAACGAGCGCGTCGGCCAGTTCGGGATCGAGCTGAGCATGGAGGAACTGCTGCACGGTCAGTGGGGTTCGGTGACCTACGAGGTCGACAACGCCAGCCGGATCGTCCGTGAGGTGAGCCGGGTGCCGGCGATCAACGGCTACGACATCCAACTCACGATCGACCTCGACCAGCAGCAGTACGCGGAACAAGCACTCGAGAGCCAGCTGATGCTGCGCCGGCAGGCGACGGCGCACAACGGCCTCGATCCGGAGACGCAGTTCAAGGAGCGCTTCTTCCCGGCGTACCCCGAAGAGGTGCCGTTCAAGGCGCCGGCGGGCTCGATCGTCGTGCAGAACCACGAGAACGGCCAGGTCATCGCGCTCGCCAGCTACCCCACGTTCGACAACCGCTGGTTCGAGGCTGACCTCAGTGGCGGCAAGTTCGAGCAGCTCTTCCCGAGCGTCGACGCCAACGGCGACCCGATCGATCCGGACGAGTCGATCCTCGTCAACCGCGCCATCCAGGGGCGCTACAACCTCGGCTCGACGTTCAAGCCGTTCACCGCGTTCGCCGCCCTCGACTCGGGCCTGCTGACGATCAACGACTACTACGTCGACACCGGCACCTACAAGATGGAGTCGGTCCCCGAAGACAAGTGTTCGAGCGGGGAGGTGCGCTGCGTCTATCGCAACGCCACGTGCAAGTTCTCGCAGCGCCCGTGCATCTACGGCAACGTCGACGTCGAGACGGCGCTCGCCGTGTCGTCCGACGCGTTCTTCTACCGCATCGGCGAGCTGATCATGGTGCCGCCGTTCGACACCGAGCCGGTCCTGCAAGACCAGGTCGAGCGGTTCGGGTTCGGGTCCGACCCAGGCATCGACCTTCCCTACGCGTTCGACGGCACGGTCCCCGACGCGGCATTGAAGAAGCGCTACGCCGAGCTGAAGGTGATCAGCGAGGACGAGGGTCGGGGCTACTTCACCGGCGACAACGTGCAGCTCGCCATCGGCCAGGGGCTCCTGTCGGCGTCGCCGTTGCATCTGGCCGTCGGCTACTCGAC
The DNA here is from genome assembly GCA_964592115.1 of uncultured Ilumatobacteraceae bacterium. Lineage (GTDB taxonomy): Bacteria > Actinomycetota > Acidimicrobiia > Acidimicrobiales > Ilumatobacteraceae > Sva-07. The sequence goes on along the minus strand of CAZQCP010000144.1, from coordinate 1,780 downwards.
GATCGCCAACGAGGGCAAGGTCCTGAAGCCCGAGATCATCAAGGCCGTCTACCTGCCCGGCGTTCCCGATGCGGCGACCCAGGGCATCGCCGATCTCTCCCAGGCCAAGCTCGCCGAGGAGCCGAACACGACGGGCGAGATCATCCGCACCATCGATGCACCACCCGAGTACTGGAACGAGATCAAGACCGGTCTGTACCGCGTGATCCACGGCCCGGGTACCACGAGCGACATCTACCACTCCACGACCGGTGAGAACCTGTTCTACAACTATCCGAGCTCGGCGATCCCGCTGGCCGGCAAGACCGGCACGGCGCAGGGCGCGGGCAACTATCCGTGGAACGACTCGTCGGCGTTCGCCGCCTTCAGCACCGATCCGATGCAGCCATACACGGTCACCGCCTATCTCGAAAAGGCGGGGTATGGATCCCAGGGCGCGGCGCCCGTCGTGAAGTGCATCTTCTTGCAGCTCTCCGATGAGGTGTTGGCGGACCCGGTCGAGCTGTCGGAGCCGCTCGACACCTCGTCGACGGCACCGGCGCCACAACGGGGGCTCGCCGACACGTCGTGCTTCAACGGGCGGTTCGCCTACGCGACGACCACGGAGTAGGCGTGGCGACGTCGTTCCTCTCGCGCAAGCCCGACTCCGGGCTCGGCAACATCGGTGCCAGCCCGGCCGACCCGAGCCGCAACATCGACTGGGTGCTGCTGCTCACGCAGGCGGCGCTGACGGTGATCGGTTGCTTCGTCGTGTTCTCCGCATCGCGCACCCGGCTCGACGATCCGTACGCGTTCGCCACCCGACAGGTGATCTTCGCCATCGTCGCGACGGTCGTGATGTTCGCGGTGATGAGCGTCGACTACGAGTTCTGGAAGGAGCGCGCCAGGTTCCTCTACGGGCTGACGTTGGTGCTGCTGACGTTCCTGTTCCTACTCGGCGTGGCCGCCGGTGAGGACCGCATCTCGTTCGACCTCGGACCGTTCAACTTCCAGCCCGCCGAGATGGCCAAGTTCACGACGTTGCTGATGCTGGCCACCTATCTCGCCGAAGAACGCAGCGACGAGGTCTCCTATCCCCGATTCCTCGGCGGTCTGATGATCGTCGGGGCCCCCTCGGTGCTCGTGATCATCCAGCCCGACCTCGGATCGGCGTCGGTGCTCGTGTCGATGGCGATGGGGGTCCTGCTCGTGGCCGGCGCGAAGGCCCGCTACATCGCGCTGATCACGATCTTGTCCGTGTCGACCGTGCTCGCGGCCTTCGTCGGCCGCCTGGTGAACAACTATCAAGCGGCACGCATCCGCGCCCTGATCAACCCGGCGGCCGCCAACAGCGACGACCTGTATCAGGCCGAGAACGCAATGCGGGCGATCGGCACGGGCGGCGTGTGGGGCAAAGGGTGGCTGCGGGGCCCGCTGACCAACGGCCGCGACATCCCGGTGATGTGGGCGGACTTCCCGTTCGCCGCGATCGGCGAGCAGTTCGGCCTCGTCGGCTCATCGGTGGTCCTCGCGCTGATCGCCATCGCCCTCGTGCGCATCTGGCGCATCGCCAGCTTGTCGCGTGACCTGCTCGGCACGTACATCTGCGCCGGTGTGTTCACGATGATGCTGTGGCAGACGTTCCAGAACGTCGGCATGACGGTGCAGATCATGCCGGTCACGGGCCTGCCGTTGCCGTTCATCTCCTACGGCGGGTCAGGCCTGATCGTCTACTTCGCGATGTTCGGCCTCGTGCAGTCGATCCACATGCGCCGCATGCGCTAGGTGATTGCATCCGGGG
>CAZQCP010000143.1:0-7044 GCA_964592115.1 uncultured Ilumatobacteraceae bacterium | reverse complement strand
GTGTCGCCGACCGCGGGGAGCGAGTCGATGGCCAGGATCCGGTCGATCGGCAGGTTGCCGGTGTTGACCACCTGGAATCGCCACGTGACGTCGCCGCCGGGGCGGGCGATCGGGATGCACGGCCGCGCGTAGAAGCCGTCGGCCAGCGGTGTGCACGACGTTGGTGCCGGCACCGCCGGGTCGTTGGTCACGCCGAGCACGTCGGAGCCCTCGGCCCGCACGAGCTTGCGGATGGCGACTGCCCCCGCGGCCTGCACCGTGTTGGTCGCCGTGGCGTCACACGATCCGGTAGCCGGGTCGAGTGTGCCGCCACACGCATCCCATGGTCGGTCGCCGACGACACCGAAGGTGTTGGTGAACTGTGTCCCGGCGGCCAGGCCGGGACGCAGGACCATCGGGAACGTGATCGTGCAGGTCGCTCCGACCTCGACGACCCTAGCGGCCGATGGTCGCGGTCGGCAGGTTGTCGCGTGTCCGCGGCGTCAGATCGGGCTCTGGCGGAGGAGCTCGGAAGCGAGTGGGCACTCGGCGACGATCGCCGGCGGCCCCATCGGCACGCGGCCGTGCGGGCCGACGACGTCGGTCACGAGCGTCAACGGCAGTTCCTCGACGTCGAGGTCCCACGGATCGATGCCCTCGTCGACGAGGTGCTCGATGCGACCGGCCATGGCGTCGACGTATGCCGTCGGGAGGCGCCGACCGACACCGGCGACGAGCCACACCGGCGTGCTCGACGCATACGCGATCGCGGCGATGGTCGACGACCCGATCGGCACGATCGCCCGCTGCGGATCGACGGCCAACGCTTCCACGAGCACGAGATCGGCGTGGCGGATGACCGTGCCGGCCACGCCGGCATCGACGGGCTCGACGTCGACGTCGTGCCGCTCGAGCCGGCGGAAGAACGACGTTGCCGTGTGTGCCGCATCGAAGGCCAGCACGCGGACGTCGCCGCGCCGTACGAGCCCATCGCCGACCAGGTGCGGATCACCGATCGTGACGACGGTGGCCTCGTCGGGCAGGTTCGCGGCGAGCTCGCGCGGAGTCGGATCGGCGTTGATCTCATCGGCCAGCTCCCAGACCGCTTCGAACGGCTCGGCCGAGGTGGCCACACCGGAACACAGCCACCAGAGCGGACCGGTGAACGGGTGTCGCTCGACGATCCGGCGGCACGCGACCACGAGCCCAGACGGGTCGAAACGCATGGACCCCAGTGCGTGCGCTGTCTCCTCGACGAGCGAGGCCGGATCGGCGCCCTGCGCTCGTGCCACGTACCGGAGGTGCTCGATCGGATGCACCCGCGCGACGGTAGTGCGGCGACAACCCGATCACGACCGCGACCGAGCGCCTGGCGCGACGCGCACGTGCATCTGGGTCGAACCCCCGTGAGTCGCTACGATCCTGGCCGTGGCAGACCCGACCGCGACACCGACCGCCGCCCGCATCGGCGAGACACTGCCGGGCGATCTCACCCTCACCCCGCTCACCGCCGACGCGCCGGGGCAGGCCCGGCCGATCATGGAGTGGCTGACCACGTTCCACCTCGCGTCGGTCGTGCTCGACCCCTACACGAACGAGAGCTCGTGGATCTTGCGCGCCGCGACCCGTGTGCTCGAGCAGTTCCGTGGCTCCGACGCGCGCATCAACTTCATCGTCACCGCACCCGCCAACGACGCCCGCACGTTCCTCGGCCCGCTCGCCGATCAGTTCCTCGCGTTCTGCGATCCCGATCGCGCCGCCGTCAAGGCGATGGGCCTGAGCGAGCTGCCTGCATTCGCGTTCATCCGCGTCGACGGTGTCCTTGCCGCTGCTGCGCAGGGTTGGAACCCGCCGGAGTGGGAAGCGGTCGCCGACGCCATCGCCGAAGTCACGTGGTGGACCTCGATCGAGGTGCCCGGACCCGGCGACCCGGGGCCGTTCCGCGGCTCGCCGGCGCTCGGCTGACCGTGCCTTGGGATCGGTCGATCCCGCTCCCCGACCTCCCCGTCGTCGAGACCCTCCCCGCGCTCCGGGCCGCCCTGCGCGAGCAGCGTCGGGCGGTGCTTGTCGCCCCGCCCGGCGCCGGCAAGACGACGGTCGTACCGCTCGCCCTCGTAGCTGAGGACTGGCTCCAAGGTCAGCGGATCGTGATGCTCGAACCGCGTCGACTGGCGACGCGCGCCGCTGCGCAACGGATGGCGGGGACGACCGGAACCGCCCTCGGCGAGCTCGTCGGCTACCAGACCCGTGACGAACGCCGCATCGGGCCCACGACGCGGATCGAGGTCGTCACCGAGGGGGTGCTGACGCGCCGGCTGCAGCACGATCCGGAACTTCCCGGGGTCGGGCTCGTCGTGTTCGACGAGGTTCACGAGCGGAACCTGCCGACCGACCTCGGCCTCGCGTTGGCGCTCGACGTGGCGGCGACGATCCGCCCCGACCTACACCTCCTGGCGATGTCGGCGACACCCGACGTCGACGCGCTGACTGCATTGCTCGACGCACCGGCCATCGAGAGCGAGGGTCGGATGCACGACGTCGAGATCCTCTGGCGACCAGCGCCTCCGACCACGTCGCAGCCGTCCCGAAGCAGGCGCGGTGGTCGCGGTGGGCCGCCCCGCGGCGGTCGACCTGGCGGTGGTCCGGGCGCCGGGCGCGCCCGCGGGATCGTCGAGCAGCTCGCCGCGGTCGTGAGCGAGGCGCTGCGCGACCAGCCCGGCGACGTGTTGGCGTTCCTGCCCGGCATCGGCGAGATCCGGCGAACGGCCGCGCTGCTCGAAGCGACCGTGAGCGCCGACGTCGACATTCGTCCACTCGCCGGAGCACTGACACGCCAGGAGCAGGATCTCGCGCTCGCGCCATCCCCTGCTGGACGGCGACGTGTCGTGCTGGCGACCGACATCGCCGAGACATCACTCACCGTCGACGGCGTGCGGATCGTCGTCGACAGCGGGCTGGCGCGTGAACCGCGCTTCGATCCGCGCACCGGGATGTCGCGCCTGACGACGGTTACCACGAGCCGCAGCTCGGCGGACCAACGCACGGGCCGCGCCGGCCGTACCGAACCCGGCGTCGCCTACCGGCTGTGGAGCAAGCTCGAACACGGCACCCGAGCGCGCCACCGGAGGCCGGAGATCTTGGAGGCCGACCTGGCCGGGCTGGCGCTCGAGTTCGCCGCGTGGGGGTCGAGCGACCTGGCGTTCATCGATCCCCCGCCGGCTGCGGCGATGACCCAGGCCCGCGAGCTGCTCGCCGATCTGCACGCCGTGGACGCGCACGGGTCCATCACCCCGCTCGGCCGAGAGATGCTCGCCGTTCCCGTGCACCCGCGACTCGCCCGCATGGTCGCCGTCGACCGCACGACGATCGCCTGCGTGGTGGCGACGATCGTCGACGAGCGCGACGTCTTGCGCGGTCGGCCCGACGAACTCCCCGCTGACCTCGCGCTGCGCGTCGCGATCGTCGCCGGCCGCGACGGTCACGACGCCGCCGACCGCGGTGCCATCGCCGGCGTGCGCGACCGCAGCGCCGATCTCGCCCGCCGCGCCGGCATCCGCTTCGACCTCGATGCCGTCGATCCCGACCGTGCCGGCGCCGTGCTGTTGCTCGCCTACCCGGATCGCTTGGCGATGCGCCGGCGGCTCGGGCAGTTCCAGCTGCGCACGGGCACGGGCGCGTGGCTGCCGGACACCGATCCACTGGCGACCGAGCCGTTCGTCGTGGCTGCCGACCTCGACGGGCGCCGCGATCGGGCGCTTATCCGACTCGCCGCCGCGCTCGATGCGGCCGACGTCGTGGCCGTGTTCGGCGACGACATCACCGAGCGCCGCGAGCTCACGTGGGACGACGACCGCGACGACCTGGTGGCTTCGGTCGAGCGGCGCCTCGGCGCGATCGCGCTCGGAGTCGCCGTGCAGCGCCCCGAGCCCGGCGAGGCGACGATCGCTGCGCTGATGGAACGCGTGCGCGCGACGGGGTTGGCCGTGCTCCACTGGTCAGGTGCCGCCCGCTCGTTGCGCGAGCGCGTCGAGTTCCTCCATCGCACGATCGGCGGGCCGTGGCCGGACTGGTCGGCGGCGCGGCTCACAGCGACGCTCGACGATTGGCTCGCGCCCTACCTTCCCGGAGCCACCGGACGCGCCGATCTGGAGCGGCTCGACCTGGCGACCGTGCTGCGCAGCCAGCTTCCGTGGCCGGAGGGCGGCGACCTCGACCGCCTCGCGCCGGAGACACTGAGCCTGCCGACCGGGCGGAGCGTGCGGATCGACTACACGGGTGAGCAACCCGACGCGTCCGTCCGCGTGCAGGACCTGTTCGGTGTCACGGTGCATCCGACCGCCGGCGGCGAGCCGATCCGCCTGCACCTCTTGTCGCCCGCCGATCGACCGATCCAGGTCACGTCCGATCTCCCCGGCTTCTGGGCAGGATCGTGGAGCGAGGTGCGCAAGGAGATGGCCGGTCGGTACCCGAAGCATCGCTGGCCGGACGATCCGGCTCAGGCCGACCCGAAGCGGCTCAAGGACCGCTGATGCTCGGTATGTCGTGGGCGATGGTCACGCTCGTCGTTGCGGTCGTGTTCACCGGTGCCGTCGTCCAGGCATCAATCGGGATCGGCCTCGGGATGCTCGCTTCGCCGGTGTTGGCGCTCGCCGACCACGACTTCATCCCGGCGGCGATCATGATCGCCGTCGTGCCGCTGACGTTCTCCGTGGCCTGGGCCGACCGCCGGCACATCGAACCGCGCGACGTGGGGATCGCCGTCGCCGGTCGCCTTCCCGGCGTGATCCTCGGCGCGTACGTCGTCGCCGTCGTGAGCGACGACGCACTGGCACTCGTGGTGGCCGCAGCGGTGATGCTGGCGGTCGTCGTCTCGCTCGTGGGGCGCATCTTCGAGCCGACGCCGCGGGCGATCTTCGCCGCGGGGACCGGCTCGGGATTCACCGGCACCGCAACGGGTGTCGGCGGGCCACCGATCGCGCTCGTGTACCAGCACGCCAGCCCGGCAACGATGCGGGCGTCGCTCTCCGCCTTCTTCGCCGTCGGCTCGATCATGTCGATCGTTGCCCTCACCATCGCCGGTGAGATCGGTCACCGGCAACTGGAGTTGACGGCGCTCCTCATTCCTCCGGTCGTGGTCGGCACGATCTGCGCGAGGCGTGTGCACCATCTCCTCGACCCGGCGGTGGTGCGGCCCGCCGTCCTCGCCGCCTGTGCCATCAGTGCAGCCGCCCTCGTCGTGGAGACGTTGTGATGAGATGACGGCAATTCCACGCGGTCCGCTTCGCCGCCGCCGCGCCCGTTGCCGCATCCGTCACTTCGGGCGCGGGAGGCACTGGCCGTAGGCTCGGAGGCATGGCTGACGCCGAGTTCTCCTACACCGAGCTGCTCCCCCTCGGGCCTGACGACACCGAGTACCGCCTGGTCACGACCGAGGGCGTGTCGACGTTCGAAACGCCGGAGGGCACGTTCCTCAAGGTCGAGCCGGCGGCGATCCAACGGCTCGCCGCCGAGGCGATGCACGACATCGCCCACTTCTTGCGGCCCGCCCACCTGCAGTCGCTGCGCAACATCCTCGACGATCCCGAAGCGTCGGACAACGACCGCTTCGTGGCACTCGACCTGCTGAAGAACGCGACCGTGGCCGCCGGTGGCGTGTTGCCGATGTGCCAGGACACGGGCACCGCGATCGTCAAGGGGAAGAAGGGCCAGCGCGTGTTCACCGGTGGTGGCGACGAGGCGGCGATCGCCCGCGGCGTGTACGACACGTACCTCACGTCGAACCTGCGATACAGCCAGATGGCGCCGCTCGACATGTACACGGAGAAGAACACGGGCACGAACCTGCCCGCCGAGATCAAGATCTCCGCCGTCGACGGCGACGCCTACAAGTTCTTGTTCATGGCCAAAGGCGGCGGGTCGGCGAACAAGAGCTTCCTCTATCAAGAGACCAAGGCGCTGCTCAACGAGGCGACGCTGTTGCCGTGGATCTTCGACAAGATGCAGTCGCTCGGCACGTCCGCGTGCCCGCCGTATCACCTCGCCGTCGTCGTCGGCGGCACGTCGGCGGAGTTCGCGGTCGAGACCGCCAAGCTCGCCTCCACCAAGTACCTCGACCAGCTCCCGACGTCGGGTTCGGCGGCCGGCAACGGCTTCCGTGACCTCGAACTCGAAGCGAAGGTGTTGGAGATGTCGCGCTCGACCGGCATCGGTGCCCAGTTCGGCGGCAAGTACTTCTGCCACGACGTGCGCGTGATCCGACTCCCGCGCCACGGCGCGTCGTGCCCGGTGGCGATCGCTGTGTCGTGTTCCGCCGACCGCCAAGCCGTCGGCAAGATCACCCGCGACGGCGTGTTCCTCGAACAGCTCGAACGCGATCCGGCGCGCTTTCTGCCCGACGTCGGCGACGAGCACCTGTCGAGTGACGAGGCCGTGCGCATCGACCTCAACCGGCCGATGCCCGAGATCCTCGCCGAGCTGTCGCAGTACCCGGTCACCACGCGGGTGATGCTGACCGGGCCGATGGTCGTGGCCCGTGACATCGCCCACGCCAAGATCAAAGAACGGCTCGACGCCGGTGAGCCGATGCCGCCGTATCTGCGCGATCACGCCGTCTACTACGCCGGTCCGGCCAAGACGCCCGAGGGGTACGCGTCCGGTTCGTTCGGGCCGACCACTGCCGGTCGCATGGACAGCTACGTCGAGCAGTTCCAGGCCGCGGGCGGGTCGATGGTGATGCTCGCCAAGGGCAACCGGTCCCAGCAGGTCACCGACTCGTGCGCCGCGCACGGCGGGTTCTACCTCGGCTCGATCGGTGGGCCAGCGGCACGCCTCGCGCTCGACAACATCACCAAGGTCGAGGTGCTCGAATACCCCGAGCTCGGCATGGAGGCGGTATGGCGCATCGAGGTCGTCGACTTCCCGGCGTTCATCGTCGTCGACGACAAGAGCCACGACTTCTACGCCGACGTCCGCGCTGCCGCCGCCATGCCCGTTCAACTCGTCCGGTAGCAGATTGCATCCGGGGTCCGGGGTCAGATTGCATCCGGGGTCAGACCCCAGATGCAA
>CAZQCP010000142.1:0-7214 GCA_964592115.1 uncultured Ilumatobacteraceae bacterium | reverse complement strand
CCGCGGCCGCGTGAAGGCGCTCGCCGGGAGTGTCGTGCAGCGGCGGATCGTGCGGGCGGACGCCGTGGCAGCGGAAGCCGATCACCTTCACACGCATCTGTGGGTCGATGTCGGCGAGCCACTCGCCGGTTCGGTGCACGAGGTCGGCGTCGTCGTTCCACCCGGCGAGCAGCAACAGCCGCACCTCATGGAGCTTGCCGAGCCGGTGCAGGTGACGGATGCTCGCCAGCACCTGAGCGTTGTCGTGGCCCGTGAGGCGGGCGTGGATCTCGGGGTCGAGGCACTTGAGGTCGATCATCGCGGCATCCATCACGGGTGCCAGCTCGTCCCACGTGGCCAGTTCGGTGGCGCCGTTGGAGTCGACGAAGCACGTCAGCTTCGCGAGACCTGGGTCGGCCTTGACGGCGGCGAACAGGTCACGCACGAAGTCGGCCTGCAGCGTCGCTTCGCCACCCGACACGGTGATGCCGCTGAGGAACGGCGCGGCGCGGTGCAGGCGGGCGATCACGTCGCCGACGTCGATCGGGCGGTGGTTGCTGAGCGGGATCGTGTGTGGGTTGTGGCAGGCGATGCAGTCGAAGTTGCATCCCTGGAGGAAGACCACGAACCGGTTGCCGGGTCCGTCGACGGAGCTGAACGGGATGATGCCGGCGAGGCGGGCGCTCGTGTGCGCCTCGTCAACGAGGGACGCGCTCATGGCATCCCACCCGTTGTGCGGTGCGCTGGGTGAGGTGGTAGGCGTTCTCGCTGCCCGCCGCGAGGTGATCGCTGCCGTGGCGCGCGCCGTTCGTCGCGGCGATCCGGGCGAGGTCGCTCTTGCGCACCAGATATCCCGTGATGCGCACGAACTCGTTGTCGGCGAGGTTGAACGTGAAATCGCGCATCCCCTGGTCGAGCGCGCCCTTCACGATGTCGACCATCGCCTGGGGGTTGCGCACCGCGGTCTCGTCGACGTGGAAGATGTCGCTGACGCCGGCGGGGAACAGATGGTGGTGCACGGCGCATGTCGTGATGTGTGACAGGAGGTCCGGCTCGTCGCCGACGGGGATGCGCGTGCCCGCCGTGACCTGGTCGTCGAGGTCGATCCCACCCTGGCTGTGCAGCGAGCATCGTCCTGCACCACCTTCGCAGTACGGCATCGGGCGGGCGGCGACCAGCTCGGCGACGCGCTCGACGACCCGCACACCGAGCGCGTCAGCGTCGGCGTCGTGCCCGTAGCGAGCTTCGCCGTCGCGATCATTGCCATCGAGCACCATCAGGTGGTTGACACACTCGGCGAGGCCGTAGATCCCGAACATCGCCGTGAACCGGTCCAGCTCGATCAGCCCCTCCGTCGCCAGCCAGTGGGTGTCGAAGAAGCGCTGGTCTTCCACGAGGCTGCGGACGCGTGCTTCGGCCAGCTCGGCGGTCAGCTCCACCCAGTAGGGCAGGGCGATGGTGAGGAACTGCTCGCTCGTGCCGAAGTGACGCAGCGCCGCCTCTTTGAGATTGAGCCGCACGAGGGTGTGCGCCCCGCCCCCGATCTTCAGCGAGTTGTAGCAGCTCACCGCGGCGTAGCGCTCGCCGTGGTCGGCGACCATCATCGGATGGTTCACGAAGTGCGGCTTGCCGGTCTCGAACACGGTGCGCACGGCGTCGTCGATCAGGTCGTCGGGCGTCACCGCCGGGTCCACCTTGAGCGTGATGTTGGGCACCGCCTGGCGCAGGTTGCGCTCGACGCGGAAGATGGCGCGGGTGACGCGGCTGTCGTGTGGGCCGAGGTCGAGGTGGGCGAACGCGTCGGGCACCATGCGGTCGATCCCGATCCAGAACCGGCGCAGCTTGGCGTCGAGCTCGGCGTCGGACATGTCTGCAGGGACGAACGGTTCGAGGATCTCGTCGAGCTCGCCGAGGTAGACCGGGTAGGTGGTGACGCTCGGGACGTGGGCGTACATGATCTGCAAGAACGCGAGCGCGTCGTCGAGCGTGTCGGGCGGCGGCAGCTCGAGGTGCGCCAGACCCTGGCGCAACGCCAGCCCGTAGTCGGGAAGGACGTAGCGGGCGGTGTAGGGCGCGTTGCCCTCGTACAGGTCGCAGATCACGCGCTGGTCGAGCGCCCACCGGCACACATCACTCACGGCGGGGGCGGGGATCGCTTCGGTGGCGAGTGCCGCCAGCCGCCGCACCTTCTGGTCGTAGCCGAGGGAGCCGTCCTGCACCAGATCCCGGGCCCGTTCGACGAGCTCGTGCATCTCCATGGTTCGATCCTCCACCTCGATCCTGACGTCCGCCAGGGACCTTCGGCCCCGTTCCGACATGCTAAAGGAAACTTGCGAAAGAAGTATTGCGAAAGGAATGTTTCGTGAATATGATCACGGCATGCCCGCCAGACCCGCCGAACGGATCACCGATGCACGCCGGATGCGCGCGTTGTCGCACCCGTTGCGCATCCGACTGCTCGACCTGCTCGGCGAGGGCGAGCGCACCGCCACGCAGTGCGCCGATGCCACCGGCGAGAGCGCGGCGAGCTGTTCGTTCCACCTGCGCACGCTCGCCAAGTACGGCTACATCGAGCCCGCCGAGCGTCGTGGGCGAGAGCGACCGTGGCGGCTGGCGTCGCGCACGCAGGACTTCCGCCCCGACCACGACGACCCTGCCTCCGTCCACGCCGCGGGCGACCTCGCTCGCATCTGGGTCGATCACTTCTTCGACCACGTCCGCAACTGGATCGACGCGGCGGACGACGAGCCAGCCGATTGGATCGACGCATCGACCATCTCCGGAGCCGGCGTCTGGCTGACCCTCGACGAGCTGCGCGAGCTGAGCGCGACGATCCAAGGTCTCGTCGATCCGTACGTCGGCCGGATGGACGATCCCGCCCGGCGCCCGCCCGGCGCCCGCCCTGCCCGCCTGTTCGCCGTCGCTGCGCCCGATCCCGCGTGGGAGGCCCGCGAGCGCGCGGCCGCCGGTCCCGTTGACGCGGCGTCCGACGGGGCCGACGAGTCATGAAGGGCCCATTGAGCGTTCCGGGCTTTCGCCGATTGACGATCGGTTGGACGTTCAGCAACTTCGGCGATAGCGCGCTCTACCTGACGCTGGCGATCTGGGTGAAGGACCTGACGGGCAGCGATGCCTCCGCCGGACTCGTCTTCCTGTTCCTCGGGTTGCCGGCCTTCCTCGCCCCCCTCGCCGGCCAGATCGCCGACCGCTTCCCGCGGCGCCCGACGATCGCCATCTCCAACGTCGTCGCCGGCCTCGGCGTGCTGTCGCTCGCCTTCGTCGAGTCCAAGGACCAGCTGTGGTTGATCTACCTCGTGGCGTTCGGCTACGGCCTGATCACGTATCTCACCGCCGCCTGCGGATCGGCGCTCGTCAAGGATCTCGTCGACGATGAGCACCTCGCCGCCGCCAACGGGCTGCTGAGCTCGCTCGACCAGGGCCTCCGCCTCCTCAGTCCGCTCGCCGGTGCGGGGCTGTACGTCGCCTTCGGCGGCGGCGCGCTCGCCGTGCTCACCGCCTCCACGCTCGTCATCGCCGCGGTGATCGTGATGACCGTGCGCGTGGAAGAGACCGTGCTCACGTCCGCCGACGAGCGCGCCGGCTTTTGGACCGAGGTGGTTGCCGGAGTGGCGCACATGCGACGCACCCCGCCGCTCGGGCGGCTGACGCTGTGGCTGGCTGTCGCCATCGGGATCACGGGGTTCGTCAACTCGGTGATCTTCGCCTTCATCGACCAGGGGCTCGGCAAGGGCAGCGGCTTCTTCGCCGTCATCGGGTCGCTCCAGGGCGTTGGCGCGGTCGCCGGCGGGCTCACGGCGGCGTGGATCATCGGCAAGCTCGGCGAGGCTGGCTCGATGGCGCTCGGTCTGGTGGTGATCGCACTCGGCCTCTCCGCGCTGTTCACGACCAGCACGATCGTCGCGATCATCGGGGCGACCGCAGCCGGCGTCGGCATCCCGTGGGCGGTCGTGGCCTACATCACCGTGCGCCAGCGCCTGACGCCGGGAACGCTCCAGGGCCGTGTCGCTGCGGCCGGGACGCTCGCCATGAACGCCCCCCAGACCATCGCCACGGCGATCGGGGCGGGGCTCGTCGCGTTCGTCGACTACCGCATCCTCGTCGCCGTCATGGTGGTGACGCTCGTGGCGTCAGCCGGCATGGTCCGCGGAGCGCGGCCCGAGTCGATCGATACCGACGCCTCAGGCGCTGCGGGGCGGCAGGTGAGTGATGCACCTGCTCGGTAACCTGCAGCGATGGCCAGGATCTCGGAGCTGTTGACGACGAAGCGCACGCTGTCGTTCGAGTTCTTCCCGCCCAAGACTCCCGGTGCGCACCTCACGCTCGGCCACACCATCGCCGCGCTCGAGGCGCTGCACCCCGACTTCGTGTCGATCACCTACGGCGCTGGCGGCTCGGATCGCCACCGCACCGGTGACGTCGTCGAGTGGATGCGGGCGTCCACGTCGTGGACACCGATGCCGCACCTCACGTGCCGCGGGCACTCCCGCTCCGACGTCGGCACGCTGCTCGACTTCTACCGCGAGGTCGGCATCGAGAACATCCTCGCCCTCGGTGGCGACCCGCCCAAGGACGGGCCCGACGTGGCCGGCGACTACGAGTACGCCATCGAACTGCTCGAAGACGTCGTCGCCGCTGACTGCTTCGCGGTCGGCGTCGCCGCCCATCCTGAGGTGCACCCGCGCTCGTCGAGCCGCGCCGCCGACCGCGAGCACCTGGCAGCGAAGCTCTCGGTCGCCGACTTCGCGCTCACCCAGTTCTTCTTCGAGGTCGAGCACTGGGTGCGCCTCGTCGACGAGCTCGACGCGCTCGGGGTGAGCAAGCCGGTGATCCCGGGCATCATGCCGATCGCCAGCAAGGCCCAGGTCAAGCGGATGGCCGACATGAGCGGTGCCGCGCTGCCGGCCTGGCTCGCCGATCGTCTCGAGGCCACCGACGATCCTGAGGAGATCCGCAAGATCGGGGTCGACGTCGCCACACAGCTCAGCGCCGACCTGATCGACGCCGGCACTCCCGGCCTGCACCTGTACGCGCTCAACAAGCCCGATTCGGTCGTCGAGATCTGCCGCAACCTCGATCTCGCCGGTGACTGAGCCAGAATCGCATCTGTGACCGCGCCGGCCGACGCCACCAGTCCATCGCGGGCGGCGACGCGGCCGATGATCCGCCGGGGCCGCCCGGCGACCGACATCAGCCGTGTGCCGTACCTGCCGGGGCTCGACGGCATGCGCGCCTTCGCCGTCGTCGCGGTGATGATCTACCACGCCAACAGCGACTGGCTGCCCGGCGGGTTCCTCGGCGTGGAGGTGTTCTTCGTCATCTCCGGCTACCTGATCACGCTGCTGCTGATCGCCGAGAAGGAGCGCACGTACAACGTCGACATGCGCAGCTTCTGGCTGCGGCGGGCGAAGCGCCTCCTGCCGGCGCTGTTCACGCTGCTCATCTTGTTGACGATCTGGGTGTCGATCTTCGAGCGCGAGCAGCTCGGCAAGTTGCGCGGCGACGTCGTGGCGGCCTTCTTCTACGTGTCGAACTGGTACCAGATCTGGATCGGTGCCGGATACACGGCAGGGAGCGACTTCGCCCCGCTGCGCCACCTGTGGAGCCTCGCCGTCGAAGAGCAGTTCTACGTGATCTGGCCGATCGTGATGGTCGCCCTCTTGCGCGGCGGCAGCCGGAAGGTCGCCGATCTCAGCCGGTGGCTCGTGCTCGCCGCGCTCGTGATCACGCTCGCCGTCGCCGTGCTGTTCGAACCGGGCCCGATCGGCACGCCTGAGGTCACCCCGAACCAGTACTGGACGCTGTTCGGCAACGAGATCTCCAAGCTCGACACGCTGTACCTCGGCACGATCTCACGGGCCAGCGGACTGCTCCTCGGCGCCGCGTTCGCCATGATCTGGCGCCCGGTCGCTCTGATGCGCGGACCGTTGCGCACGAAGGGCCCGATGCTCGACGGCGTCGCATTCGCCGGGTTCATCGGCCTGGCGGCGATGACCTGGTGGGTGTACCTCGTGAACGGCGACGGTGGCAACCCGTGGCTGTTCCGCGGTGGGTTCCTCGCCTGCGGCTTGCTGACGCTGATGATGATCGCCGCCGTCACCCATCAACGTGCCCACACGTCACGGGTGCTCAGCTTCCCGCTGTTCCTGTGGGTCGGCACGCGCTCCTACGGGCTGTACCTCTATCACTGGCCGATCTACCAGCTGATCCGCAAGGAGGCCGGTGTCCACCTCGGCGTGTGGCAGTTCGTGGTGGCGATGGCGATCACGTGTGTGATCACCGAGGTGTCGTACCGATGCATCGAGACGCCGCTGCGGACCGGCACGTGGCGAGAAGGCCTCGGCCGCATCTGGCACTCACCCACGACAGGCCCGCGCAACCTGCTCGTGACCGGCGCCGTCGTGCTCGCCGCGCTCACCGTGTTCGCCGGCGTCAGCCTGGCCACCGCCCCCGTACAGGAGAACGAGGTCGAACAGCTGCTCGATGCCGGTGGCGAGTTCACGTGCGACGTCGTCAACGACCCCACGTGTGGTTCGACCGCAACGGATCCGTCGCCGGGCGCGACGGACGGAGCGGGAACGGCAGCCCCCGATCCGGGCGGCAGCGTCGCCCCACCGCCTGAGTCGGTGGCCGACACGACCACGACGACGGCGGCGCCGGTGAAGATCGACAAGCTCGCGCTCGGCGACTCCGTGATGGAGGGTGCGTCTGGCAAGCTCGTCGAGCAGGGCTTCGTGGTCGACGCGGCGCAGAGTCGGCAGTTCAAGAACGGTGTCGAGATCATCCAGTCGTTGCTCGCGCAGGGGCGGTTGGGTGACGTCGTCGTCCTCCACCTCGGCACGAACGGCCTGATCGGTGACTCGACGATGGCCGAGATGATGGAGGCGTTGGCCGGCGTGCCGCAGGTGCTGATCCTGACGGTCGACGCGCCGGGCGTCGACTGGATCGAGGCGAACAACGCGAAGATCTACAGCGCCTGGAACACGTACCCCAACGTCGAGCTGCTCGATTGGGCAGCACTCAACGATGGGTGCCCGGGCGATTGCTTCGCCAGCGACGGCTATCACCTGCGGCCGGACGGGCAGGCGTACTACACCCAGCTGATCACCGAGCAACTCGCGAAGTAGCTCGACTTGTGGACAAGTAGCAACGGCTGGGGCCCGTCCCCAACCGTGACTTGACGCCGTTCGCGGGGTCGGGGCGGCGATACTTGATCC
>CAZQCP010000141.1:0-7367 GCA_964592115.1 uncultured Ilumatobacteraceae bacterium | reverse complement strand
GCCTGGCGCTGGTGCGTTGTTGCATGTGGTGTCTGACCCCGGATGCAATCCCCGGATGCAATCCGTGGCGTCAGTTGAGCGGGGTGTACTCCCGCGGTTCCTCGCCGGGCGGCGGGCCGTCGAAGATCGCCACCGCGCCGTCCGCGACGAACGCGCTGTCCTCGGTCGGCCATTCGCCCGGCAGGTAGCGCGCTCCACCGTCGGCGAAGCGGTACATGCCGGTGCCCTCCTTGCGGATCTCGTCGGGCCCTGTCGCTTCGGGATCCCACCAGATCACGGTGGCATCGTCGACGCCGCTGTAGTCGGTCTCCGGCCACAGGCCCTGGTCACCCCACGACAAGAACGGCTGACTGACTGCTGGGAGCGTGCCGTCGTAGGCGAACAACGCGTCGCGCCACGTCTCGGGCGTGAGGTTGGGGCCGGTGAACATCGTGACTGCGTAGAACAGCGTGAAGTTCGGCATCAGCAGCCCGATCGTGTCGGGTGCCGGCGGTTCGGTTCCCTTCCACCACTCGTAGAGGGCGAAGTAGCCCGACTTCTCCGGCACGATCCGAGCCGCGGTGTTGCTGGTGATGCCGAAGGCGTGGGCCCACTGCGCTTGGTCGTACGTGCGCCCGAACGCGGTGACGTCCGACAGCGCCGGCGCCACGATGATCCACTCGGGGAAGTACTCCTGTGCGGTGGCCTCCCGTGTGAAGTCACGCGGTGCGATGCCGTCGGTGATCGAGATCACCGACGTGATGCCCGATGCCTTCAGCTTGGCGATGATCTGTGATGCCTGGGACTGCAGCGTGCCGGGATCGAGCGTGTAGGGCAGCGTCTCGGCGACTTCCGCGCCGACGCCGCGGAGCTCGTCCGCGAACTGGGTGTTGATCGCCTCCGACTCCGCCGACGAGGCGATGTACACCAGGCCGAACTTGCGCTTTTGGGCCTGGAACGCCTCGTCGCCGGCGTGAACGGCGTTGCCGTCGGCCAGTTGCTTGTCGATGTACTCGACAGCATGGGCGCGGGCTTGCTGAGCGCCGATCGCCAGTCCCCACACGTACGGAGCTCGCTCGGCGTACCACTCGGTCGAGCCGCCACCACATCCGATGCACATCACCTCGCGAGCGGCGAGCTCGTCGGCGAAGGCCTGGGTGAGAGCCGGGCCACCGAGCACGACGAAGGGCTGATAGTCCTCGGCGATGCGGACGGCGTCGGCGCGGGCGGTGACCTCGTCGCTGGCGAGACCCGTCGACACATACGTCTCGAAGTCGATCGTGCGGCCGTAGAACTCGTAGTAGCGCTCGAACATCTCCAACATGTCGCGCGCCGTCTGTTCGGCCTCGGCGTTCGTGTCATCCACGGCGACCGCGTCGGAGAGGTAGTTGATGATCGGGTCATCGTCGGGTCCCTGGTACAGCACGACCTTGATCGAGTCGCCGGTGACGCCGCGTGATGTGGCCCCGCCGTTGTCGCCCTCGAACGGGGCGTAGCACTCAGGTGCGAAGTACCACTGGATGGCGATGCGTCCGACTTCGGTGTCACAGCGTTCGTCCCACGCGACGTCGATGCCCTGTGCCTCGGCCTGGCTGAACGACAGCGGGAAGGTGATTTCGCCGCCGGAGCCACCGTTGTCGGTGGTGTCGGGGTCGGTCGTGGCGGGGTCGGTGCCGCCGGGGTCGGTGTCGACGGGGGCGTCGGTGCCATCCGGTTCGGTCACCGGCGTGGTGGCAGCCGTGTTCGCCGTGTCGTTGTCGTCGTCGTCACCACCACCGGACACCACGACGATGCCGGCGATCGCTGCGACGACGAGCACGATCGCTGCGATCGGACCCCACTTCTTCAAGTTGTTGGACGAACCTCCGCTCGTCCCATCGGCCTGTGCTGGCTCCATGGATCTCCTCCGTTTCCCCTGTCGGGTGATCTCGCTGTTCGGCACCCCCATGCCGATGATTCGGCAACCTAGCCCTCCCGGCCCCGCGCCGTCGGGACCGGCGCGGCTTTGATCAACCAGGTGGGTTCCATCAGCTCACCTGCCCGGAGCGGGCGATCGCCGCGTTCGACGTACCGAGGTACGACTCCACGACGTCGGGGTGAGCGAGGACTTCGTCGGGCGGGCCGGTGGCGATCACGCGGCCCTGCTCGAGTGCGATCAGGCGGTCGGACACGGCCGAGACGAACGGGATGTCGTGCTCGACGATGACGAGGCTCGCTCCCATCTCGTCGCGCAAGCGACGCACGACCGGGTCGAGTGCTTCGACCTCACGCTGGGCGATGCCCGATGTCGGCTCGTCGAGCAGGATCACCGCCGGACGATGGGCGACGAGGCAGGCGAGGTCGAGGACCCGGCGCGTGCCGGTCGACAGCTCACGCACGAACGAGTAGCGATAGTCGCCGAGGCCCATCAGCTCGATCAGCTCGTCGACACGGCGGGCCACCTGCTGCTCGGAGTCGATCGACATCGGGAGGCGCAACGCCGCCGACACGATGCTGCGACTGCCGATGAAGCGCTCCTGAGCGATCGCCAGCGTCTCCATCACCGTCAGCTCCGGGAACAGGCGGGCGTCTTGGAACGACCGTCCGAGGCCAGCTGCTGCCCGTCGTGACGCGCTGGCGGTAGTGATGTCGCGTCCGTTGAGCGTGATCGTGCCGGCGAGCGCCGGCGTGAAGCCGGACACGAGGTCGAAGATCGTCGTCTTGCCGGCGCCGTTCGGTCCGATCACGCCGAGGATCTCTCGTGGCCAGACCTCGAACGTTGCACCGTCGACGGCGCGGATGCCGCCGAACGACACGGACAGCTCGTGGACCCGCAAGATCGGCTCGCCGGTGCGGTCGATCGGCTCGCCGCCGTCGGCCGGCGCATCGCCCGCCCGGTCGCTCTGTTCGCCGGCGCCGGACAGGAACACCGACCGCAACAGGTCGGGACGCTCCAGCAATTCCGCCGTCGGGCCGTCGAACATGATCCGCCCGCGCTCCATGAAGTACGCCCGCTCGGCCAGCGTGAGTGCCACGTTGACGCTCTGCTCCACGAGCACGACGGTGACGCCGTCATCGGCCATGCGCCGCACGATCGGCAGGAGCTGGCCGACGATCACGGGCGCCAACCCGAGCGACAGCTCGTCGACGAGCAGCACGCGAGGTCGCATCACGAACGCCATCGACAGCGCGAGCATCTGCTGTTGCCCGCCGGAGAGGTTCGCCGCTGGTGTGTCGAGCCGCTCGGCGAGGATCGGGAACATCTCCAGTGCCTCGTCGATCGCGGCGCGCACACCGTTGACGTCGCGACGGTTCGTCCATCCGGCGAGGTCGAGGTTCTCGCGCACCGTCAACGACCCGAACACCCCTTGACCACCGGGCATCTGGACGATGCCGAGCGCGGCGATCTCGTTGGGCGGCGCGTGCGTGATGTCGCGGCCGTCGAGCACGATCGCGCCACGGTCGGCTTCGACGATGCCGCTGATCGACTTGAGCAGCGTCGACTTGCCGGCGCCGTTGGTGCCGAGCAGCGCGATGATCTCTCCCTCGTCGAGGTGCAGGTCGACGTCGTGCAGCACCGTGCGGTTCTCGTAGCCCGCCTGAACTCCACGGATGAGAAGCAGGTTGGTCTCGCCCTGACGGCGGTCGTACAGCACCGCGGAGCGGGCGGCCGCCGACTGCCACACCTGGGCGATGTCGTCGTCGATCACGTCGCGCACGCTGCGCAACACGAGGCCGCCGATGATGAACATCGGGATCATCGCCAGCATGCCGATCTCGATCGACCAGTTGTCGGCGATCCAGCCGATGAACGGCAAGATCGCGAGGCCAGGGATCACCCACAGCGAGCCGATGGCGAAGCCGGTCGCCCGGGCCCGTGGTGGGATGGCGAGCGAGAGCGCGGCGAGCAGCCCGGGACCGATGATCGCCAGCGCCGCCGAGATCACACAGTTGAGGGCGACGGCGAGGTAGATGTTCGGCGAGAGCGCGAATCCCATCGAGGCGACCGACGTGCACAGCGCGATCCCGGACACGAACGTGATGAGACCGCGGACGTTGCCGACGAAACGGCGGGTGGCGATGCGTGCCCCGACGACGAGGCCGACGAGCTGGAACGGCTCCGAGATGGCAGCGGCGACGCCGCGGGCGCGTTCGTCGAGGTCGAACTTCTGCTCGTAGAGGAGGGCGGCGAGCGTGACGAAACCGATCAGCGACGTGGCGAGGAACGGCAGCGCCCACCAGATCCGCTGCAACGTCTGGACCTTGTGGGCCGTGCGCCAACTCTCGGCGAACGAGGGCGCCTCTTCTTCGGTGTCGATGACGTCTTGCGACGCACCCGCTGCCTGGCGCTCCCAGCGGCCACGGGTCGGCTCCTTCAAGCGGATGGCGAGCAGAGCGAAGATCACGGTCGGGAAGACGAACACGATGAACGGCACCCGCCAGTCGAACGCGTAGGCGAGCGTGCCGGCGGCGAGTGGCCCGACGAACGCACCGACGGCGTTGGCTGCGCGGTGGAAGCTGTAGACGCGCGAGCGGGTCTCGATGGGGTAGTAGTCGGCGATCAGCGAGTTGTGCGTCGGGTCGATGATCGCCTTGCCGAGCGACGATCCCGAGCGGGCGACCGTGAGCAGGATCAGGCCGGCGGCGAGGCCGGTCATGCCGGAGAAGAACGCCCACGCGAACGCGCCGAACACCACGAGCGGGATGCGTTTGGTGCGGTCCGCCCACTGGGCGATCGGCACCTGCAACGCCAGCGCGGCGACCGACGACAGGGCCACGAGCGACAGCGCCGTCTGGATGTCGATGCCGAAGTGGTCGCGGATCTCGGGGAGCAAGATGCCGAACGCCGTGCGGTCCAGCTCGTCGACCGCGTTGAGACCGAACAGGATGAGTAGTGGGTACGCCGGTTGACCGCCGCAGATCTCGGTCAGCCAGCGCATCGGGTGGCGCACGCCGCGCCCGAACGCCTGGAGGTTCGTGCCCACGGTGCTCGCGGCGCTCATCGAGTCTCGCCTCCCTGTTCCGACGTCGTGACCTGTTCGCCGTCGCCGGTGTGACCGTGGTCGCTCGCGTGGCCGTCGTCGCTCACGTGACTGTCATCGATCGCGTGGCCGTCGAGACCGCTGACGGCGTGCAGGATCTCGGCGGCGACACCGTCGAGGGCCGTCTCGACGACGAACTCGTCGTGATCGTCGGGCACAGCGATCGCCGGAACGGACGTGGGTGCGGCCGCCGACGATCCGGAGGTGGCGGTCGCTGCCTTTCGGTCGCGGGTGGCAATGGTGACGACGCGATCGCGGAGGCGGATGACGAGGCTGGCGAGCCCGCCCGGCAGGATCAAGAGCACGAACAGCACGCCGATCGCCGAAGAGAGCAGACGCCACTCCGACGAGGTGATGAACCACTGGGTGCCGCGCAGGTAGACGGCGCCGAGCACACCGCCGAACAGCGAGCCGAGGCCGCCGACGACGGCGGACGTGAAGACCTGCAGGCTTGCGCCTTCGCCGTAGCTGGCGAGGTCGAAGCTCTGGCTGAGGTGGACGAACAGCCCGCCGGCGATCCCGGCGACGGCACCCGAGATCATGAACGCGATCAGCTTCACCGGTACGGGTGACACGGAGAACGCCTGTGCGGCGAGCTCGTTCTCGCGCAGCGCCACGATCGCCCGACCGGTACGGCTGCTGCGCACGCCGCGCAATGCGAGGTACACGAGGGCGAGGACCACGAGGCTGTACACGTAGAAGCGTGTCGGCGTGGCGATGTCGATCCGCCCGAAGGCCGGCAGTCGCTCGACGCGCGATCGCGGCACCCATCCGAAGAAGTTGCGGTTGAGGAACCACGAGCTGACCGCCATCGCGAACACGAGTGTCGTGACAGCGAGATAGAGGCCACGCAGTCGCAGTGCGGGGAGACCGACCACGAGCGCCGCGGCGGCGCCCGCGGCACCGCCGATGAGGAGTGACAGCGAGATGTCGACCTGCCACTCGATCGTGCACTTGCCGCTCACCGCCGCCCCGACGGCGACGAACGCCATCTGGCCGAGCGAGATCTGACCGGCCCAGCCGGACAGGACGACGAGCGAGAGCCCGATCACTGCGAACACGATGACGGCGGTGGCCTTGATCACCTGGTCGGTGCGCAGGAGGATCGGGATGAGCACGAGCCCGACCGCGATGAGCGCCATCGTCCCCCAACGCACGAGTCGAACGAGCGGCAATCGGGCGACGGCAGCCTGCAGCGGCCGGACCTCGTCGGCGAGGCGCCATGCCGCTGCTTCGTCACGGTCGGCACGGTTGTACTGGCGCCGTTGCAGGAGCAGCGCGACGAGCACGAACGCGCCGACGATCGGCATCACGATCAGCGGGCTGCTGGCGTTCCAGGCGACGCCGTACTCGAGCACGCCGAGCGCTACCGCGGCAGTGGCGACGGTCGGGAGGTCGCGCAACCGACCGATGACGAGCGCGGCGAGGGCCTGCACGAGCGCGACGAGGCTCAGCCCGGCACCGATCGGGATGCCGAGCACGCCGGCGCGTAG
Source organism: uncultured Ilumatobacteraceae bacterium (assembly GCA_964592115.1). Lineage (GTDB taxonomy): Bacteria > Actinomycetota > Acidimicrobiia > Acidimicrobiales > Ilumatobacteraceae > Sva-07. The sequence continues at coordinate 874 of CAZQCP010000141.1, read as the reverse complement.
GAACATCGCGAGGAACGACAGACCGGCGGCGATCATCCACACGAGCGTCGACAGCCACGACACGGGGATGCCGAGCATCAGTGCCCGCTCGCTGCGTTCGGCGGCGCCGCGGACGGCGGTGCCGAGGCGGGTCGTGCCGAGGAAGATGGCCACGGCGATCATCGCCGCCGGGGCGACGATGAGGGCGATGATGTCGTTGGCCGAGAGGATGAACGTGCCGACCGTCAGCTTCCAGTCGACTGGCGGCGGGATGCGCTGTGACGCGGCGCTCCGGTCCCACAGTCGGGGAATCATGATCGCCGCCGCCGCCAAGATCTGGGTGATGCCGATCGTGGCGACGGTGAGCACGAGCCGCGAGGCCTTCGCGAACCGGCGGACGAAGGCGAGCTCGACGACCCCACCGAGTGCGATCGAAGCGACGAGGCCGACGGCGAACCCGAACAGGTAGGGGAGGCCGGAGAACACGATCAGCCCGACGGCCAGTGAGGTCGGGACGAAGCCGAGGTCTGCCTGGGCGAAGTTGATGACCCGGTTGGCCCGGTAGATCAGCGCCATGCCGACCGCCAGCAAGGCGGTCAGCAGGCCGAGCACGAGACCGCGAATCCAGGCTCCGGCCGGTAGACCGAAGAACACGAGCTGGACGGCGATCAGGCCCGCAGCCGGTGCGAAACGCCAGGCCGATCGGTATGCGGTCGATCCCCAGCTGGTCGTGGACACCCCCATGTCGAGCGGCAACCTAGCGGGTCACAATCGCGCGATCGGAGTCGAACGTCGAGAAGTGGCAATGTGTCACTCGCCACCCACACGGCCGTCCCCAGCCGATTGCATCCGGGGTCAGACACCACATGCAACCGCGACGAGTCAGTGGCGCCGA
>CAZQCP010000140.1:0-7438 GCA_964592115.1 uncultured Ilumatobacteraceae bacterium | reverse complement strand
TGAGCGCCGCCACCGGCGGTCGGCCGCCGTACGCTCTGGCCACGATGGACGCAGACACTCAAGGCGCCGTCGCAGAGCGGGCGGCGGCGATCGTGGCCGAGCTCGGGATCGACGGCAACACGCGGCTGGCCGAGGAGCTGGTCGCCGAAGCGCTCGGCCTCCTCGCCGACCGGCCGGACACGCTCGACTTGAAGATCGCCGCCGCCGCGCTCGCCGAGATGCGCGACGCCTTCGCGATGTTCCGGCCCTACGGCGATCGGCGCAAGGTCTCGATCTTCGGCTCGGCACGCACCGGGCGCGACGACCCGCTCTACGACCTCGCCCGGCGGCTCGCGGCGCGCCTCGCCGACGACGGCTGGATGACCGTCACCGGTGCCGGGCCGGGGATCATGGAAGCGGGCATGGAAGGCGCCGGGCGCGACATGTCGATCGGCGTGTCGATCCGGCTCCCGTTCGAGACGAGCGCCAACTCGGTGATCGCCGGCGACCACAAGCACGTCAGCATGAAGTACTTCTTCACCCGCAAGCTGATGCTGATCAAGGAGTCCCAGGCGTTCGTCTGCCTGCCGGGTGGGTTCGGCACGCTCGACGAGACGTTCGAGCTGCTCACGCTCACCCAGACCGGCAAGGGGCTGCCGGTGCCGATCGTGCTGCTCGACGCACCAGGCGATCCGTACTGGTCCGGCGTGGACACCTTCGTGCGTCAACAACTCGTCGCCCGCGGTCTCGTGTCGGCGATCGACGTCGACCTCTACACGATCACCAACTCCTGCGACGAGGCAGCGCGGGTGATCCAGAGCTTCTACACGAACTACCACTCGATCCGCTACGTCGGCGACGAACTGATCGTGCGCCTGCATCACTCGCCCACCGACGAGCAGCTCGCCGACCTCAACGAGCGCTACGGACACCTTCTGCGGCGCGGCGCGATCGAACGGGTCCAGCCGTTCAAGGCAGAGGTCCGCGACGACGACCACCTCGACCTCGAACGCATCGCATTCACGTTCGCCAAACGCGGCTACGGCGAACTGGTGGCGATGATCCGCACGCTCAACAGCTACGTCGAGTCGCCACCGTCGACACCACCGTCGAGCTGACGCAGCAGCCCGGCGGCCTTGTCGATCGCGCGGCGGGCCTGCATCAGCCGCCGGTCGTCTTCCGGACGGCCTCGACCCTCGGCGGCGGCCTCGCGGAGATGGTCGAAGGCGAGGTCGTCGAGCTCGGCGGCGATCGCATCGAGCCGGCCCACGAGGTCGTCGTACCGAGTCATCGCCAGCCATCGTACGATCGTGTACATGACCCCGATCGATTCGATCCCCGAACTCGTCGCCTCGTTGCGCGACGGGTTCCGCTCCGGTGTGCTCGACGACCTCGACGCCCGGGTCGGCCAGCTGCGGCGGCTGCGGGCCCTCGTCGACGAACAACAAGAGCGCATCCTCGACGCGCTCGCCACCGACGTCGGCAAGCCTCGGATCGAGGCCTACTCGACCGAGATCGCCTTCACGATCAACGAGATCGACTACGTGCTGAAGCACCTCGCTGGCTGGATGAAGCCCGCCCGCGTGAAGGTTCCGATGACGTTCCGGCCCGGCAAGGCGAGCCTCGTCGCCGAGCCGCTCGGCACCGTGTGCATCATCTCGCCGTGGAACTACCCGGTGCAGTTGCTGCTCGCCCCGCTCGTCGCCGCGCTCGCGGCGGGCAACACGGCGGTGCTCAAACCGTCCGAAGTGACCCCGACGGTCGCCGCGCTGATCGACGAGCTCGTGCCGCAGTACATCGATCCCCGGGCCGTCGCCGTCGTGACCGGTGGCGTCGACGAGACCACGGCACTGCTCGAGCAACGCTTCGACCACATCTTCTACACGGGCAACGGCACCGTCGGCAGAGTGGTGATGAGAGCTGCCGCCGAACACCTCACGCCGGTGACACTCGAGCTCGGCGGGAAGAGTCCGGCGATCGTGTCCGCGGACGCCCGGCTCGACGTCGCCGGACGGCGCATCGCCTGGGCGAAGTTCCTCAACGCCGGCCAGACGTGCGTCGCACCCGACTACGTCCTCGTCGAAGCGTCCGCCGAAGACGAGTTGCTGACTGCCATCACCAAGGCCGTCACCGACTTCTACGGCGCCGAGCCACGCGACTCGCCCGACTACGCCCGCATCGTCAACGAGCGCCACCACGATCGGCTGACCAACCTGCTCGCTGCCGGTGGGTTCGACGCGACCGTCATCGGCGGCGCGGGCGACCGGGACAGCCGCTACCTCGCACCGACCGTCGTCACCGGCGTCAAGCCCGACGCGGCGCTGATGGACGACGAGATCTTCGGCCCGATCCTCCCCGTGATCGCGGTCGCCGATATCGACGAGGCGATCGGATTCGTCAACGAGCGCGACAAGCCGCTCGCGCTGTACGCCTTCAGCGAGGACAACGACGTTCTCGAACACGTCGTCGCCAACACGTCAGCTGGTGGGGTGACGCTGAACCACGCCATCTTCCACCTCGCCGTGCCGGAGCTGCCGTTCGGTGGTGTCGGCCCGAGCGGCATGGGGGCGTACCACGGCAAGGCGGGCTTCGACACGTTCAGCCACCACAAGGCGGTGCTCGCCAAGCCGACCTGGCCCGACCCGAAGCTGATGTATCCGCCCTACACGAACATGAAGCGCACGTTGATCCGCCGCTTCATGTGACTCGCGCTATTGAGCTCGCCAGGCCGGAGCGTCGGGATCACCACGCCACCAACGCAGCCGGCACTCCGCCTCGGCCGCGGCGGCGGCATCGCCTCCGCGTCCGGCTATGACTCGCATGAGCGTCGCGGCGACGAGCCGGAGTGTCGCCAACGACTCGGCGACAGGATCGCCGCGCAGCGACGCGCCGTAACCGTCAGCGAACGCCTCGTACTCACCGGCCGCCCCGCCCCACCGCTGCGCCCACGTCATCATCGGTCCGTGGTCCCATGCCCGCGGCGCCCAGCAGAGCAGGTCCCAGTCGATCAGCACCGGCCCGGAGGCCGACATGATCACGTTGCCGGGATGGACATCGCCATGGCACACGACACGGTCCGTCGTGTCGACCCAGCCACGGTGGGCGTCGACCGCGGCGTGGAGGCCGGCGGCCGCGGCGGCATCCAGATCGCCGGCGCGTTCGAACAGCGCCTCGAAGTTCCACCACGCGAACCGCTCGGCGAGCGGCAACGGGACCCCCGCGGGCAACGCGGCTGGATCGAACTCGTGCACGCGACGGATCGTCCGGCCCACCTCGGCCCATTCGATCGGCCCGCCGACGTCGACGACCCGCTCCCACGCGGTTGCGCTCAGCGCGTCCGCCACGAACGCGTCGGGCCGCGCCGGTGCGGGCACACGCACGCCGTTGTCGGCCAAGAAGCGGGCGAGCGCGAGCGCCACCCCTCCCGGCACCGACGGCTCTCCCACCCGCACGATCACGTCACCGGAGGCGAACGTCACGTTCATGCCGGCCCGGACGAGCGCCGGACGCTCCGCCAGATCCCAGTGTTCGGCTGCCGCGAACGCCAGCCGTTCCGCGCCAGCGCGATCGCTGATCGGATGGTCGACGTAGGCCCGTACCGACTCCGGCACGGCGCCGCTCATCGCCGGCGATCGCGATCGCGCATGACGATGACGCGGCCGCTCTCGACGGGCACCCCGTCGACGAACACCTGGTCGTCAGGGCCGACATGCTCGTCGAGCGATGTCAGGCGACCCTCGCGGCGGGCACGCAGCTCGTCTTCGGTGTGGCGGGCGACCAGGCGACCCTCGCGGATCGCATCGGCGACGTCTCGCGACTTCTGCTTCACGGTGCCGACCGCGGACCGGGCCAGATGCTGCGGAGAAAGCTGTTCGGCGGTGTGCCGCATCGCTCCGGAGACCTTGCGTTTGGCGTAGCTCGCCGACGCAACGCCGGCCACGACCCCGCCGGCGAACCAGGTGGCCCGGCGCATCAGGCCCTCCTCCGTCGACGGTGGCCGGCGTCGCCGACCTCGATGGCCGCGATGGCCTCGCCGCGCCGCGGTTCGATGGACGGCACGGGGCCGACAGCCGGGCTGGGCGGCGTACCGCGCAAGCGAGAGATCGTCCGCGAGGTGCCGCGCACGAATCCCGCCGCCTTGATGACGGGGGCCGAGAACGTCGTGCGGGCGACTCGTCCACCGACGGCGTCGCCGATCGCTTCGGCCGACCCGAGCACGTGATCGAATCGCTCGAGGTCGGCGCGCGCTTCCAACACCGCCTCACGTGCCTCGTCGGTCGAGGCGAGCATCTGGCGCATCAATGGCATGGTCTCGGCGCGCAGGTCGTCGACCTCGGCGCGTACCGCCCGCAGCGCGTCGAGCACGCGTACGAGCACCACGATCAGTGCCGCGAACCCGATCGAGCACAGCACGGCGGCAACGACGAGGGCGAGTTCCGCCGCGGTCATCGTGGCTCCGTCACCGCTTCGGCTCCGTGTCCGCTCGGTTCGTACCAGCGGCGCCCGACGAGGTCGTCGGGCAGGTACTGCTGATCGACGAGGCCCGATGCATGGTCGTGAGGATAGTCGTACCCCACCCCGTGGCCGAGGGAGGCCGCTCCCTGGTAATGCGAATCCCGCAGGTGCGCGGGCACCTCACCGAGGGCGCCGTTGCGGACATCCTCGCGGGCGTTCCAGATCGCCAGCGCCGAGCGATTGCTCTTCGGTGCCGTGGCGAGGTGGATCGCTGCCTGGGCCAAGTTGAGCTGTGCCTCCGGCAGGCCGACATGTTCGAGGGCGTGGGCGGCGGCGACGGCCGTGTGCAGCGCTGTGGGATCGGCCTGCCCGACGTCCTCGGAGGCGAAGATCACCATGCGGCGCACGATGAAGCGGGCATCCTCCCCGGCTTCGAGCATGCGCGCCAGCCAGTAGATGGCGGCGTCGGCGTCAGATCCGCGCATCGACTTGATGAACGCACTCACCACGTCGTAGTGATCGTCGCGCCCGTAGCGCAGCGCACTCGTGCCCAGCGCCGCCTCGACGTTCGCCAACGTCACGTTGCCGTAGCCAGCGAGCGCGCAAGCGACCTCGAGGGCGGTCAACACCTGGCGTCCGTCGCCGCCGGCGCGATCGACGAGCAGATCGATGGCCTCGGCATCGGCCGTCGCTCCCTCCGCTTCCAGGCCACGGGTGACGAGCACCTCGATGTCGTTGCGGGCGAGCGGTTCGAGACGGAACAGCGTCGAACGGCTGCGCAGCGGGGGGTTGACCTCGAAGAACGGGTTCTCCGTCGTCGCGCCGATCAACGTCAGCGTGCCGTCTTCGACGGCGGGCAACAGCGCGTCTTGTTGCGACTTGGAGAATCGGTGGATCTCGTCGAGGAACAGGATCGTCCCTTGCCCGCGCTCACCCAGCCGGTGGCGAGCGCGTTCGATCGTCTCGCGGACGTCCTTCACGCCGGCGTTCACGGCCGACAGTTGCTCGAACGCACGATCCGTGCTGCCCGCGACGGCGAGCGCCATCGTGGTCTTGCCGGTGCCGGGCGGGCCCCAGAACAGTGCCGACGTCAGCCGATCGGTGTCGACGAGCACGCGCAACGGTCGACCCGGACCGACGAGATGTGCCTGGCCGACGACGTCGTCGAGCGTGCGCGGACGCAGCCGCGCCGCCAGCGGCGCCCGCGCCCGCCGTTGCTCGTCGGCAGCCGCGGCGAAGAGATCGTCGCTCATGCCGTCCCGAGGACAGCGTGGTACGCGTCACGGCGGAAGTCGACGACGTGGTCGATGAGCCACGCACGGTCCACCCATCGCCAGGCAACGAACTCGACATCGTCCGGCGTCGGCTCGACGTCGTCGCGCTTCACCCGGAACGTGAACCAACGCTGCACCTGCCCGAGCCGCTTGCCGTCGCGGCGCACCTCGGGCGGGAACTCGTAGGGCACCCACGCCGGATGCTCGGCGATGAGCTCCACGTCGCGATCGTCGAGGCCGGTCTCCTCGTACAACTCGCGCCACGCCGTTGCCACCGGATCCTCACCGATGTCGATGCCGCCCTGCGGAAGCTGCCACGCGCCAGCGACATCGGCGCGCTCGAAGACCAGGACCTCGCCCGCCGAGTTCGTGACCACGGCAACGACACCGGCACGGAAGTTTGCGCTCGCCATCGGCGTGGATCGTAACGGCGCTGCGTGGGTGGACGATTCAGCGACCGAGGCCACGCAGCCGCGCATCGATGTCGGCGAAGTCGGGATCGACGTCGGCGATCGCCGCGAACCAGCGACGGGCAGTGATCGGATCGCCGACTCGATCGTAGAGATCGCCGAGCACGTACCACTGCCGCAGGTGGAAGTCGCGGACCGCCCGCGGACGCTTGGCTGCAGGATCCATCAGGGCGATCGCGCCGCGCAGGTCACCGCGATCGGCGAGTGCGCCGGCGGCGACGATCCGGCCCTCCGCCATCACCTCGTGGCTGGGCGATGCCGCCTTGATCTCGTCCCACACCCGCTCGACGGCGGCCCACCGACGCTGCGCGCGGTAGCAATCGGCGATCACCGGCAACAGGGACGGTTGCGACCGGAGGTCCTGGGCGGTCACCAGTGCCTTGGCGGCCTGCTTGTAGCGGCCCATGCGGTAGGCGGCGAGACCGGCGACCTCGTGCGCCGAGGCGAGGGAGGGAACCTCCTTGGCGATCGCCGTGGCGATCCGCCCTGCCTCCTGGAACCGTTCGCGGTCGAGCGCCTCGGATGCCTGGGCCATCCGCTCGGCCAGACGGGCACCACGCTGCCGACCGACGGCATCGACGAGGTCGCTCGACACATCGGGGTCGAGCGCCGCCGGCGACCGTCGCTTCGGCGTCACGTCCGTCGGGATCTCGGCACGGTGCACCGCACCCGCCGCGGCCCGTCGGACCGACGCGTCGACGGCGCCTTCGTCGATCCACGTCTCGGTCTCGCGGGCGGCGATCTTCTGGCGCTCCAGTTCCGGGTCACGCGGCGCCCGCGGGCCACGCCGAGCCTTGACCTCGATCGAACGACGTTCCGCCTCGGTCAGCGGCTTGCGCGGTGGACGCGATCCGCCCCGTGCCGAACCGTCGCGTCCGCCTGGTCGGCCCTTGGCGGGACGCGATGACTTCGCCGGCTTCGACGACTTCGACGACGGCTTCGATCCGCCGCCGCGCCCCTGGCTGCGACCCCCGCCCGGCCGCGATGATCGAGACGACGGGCCGGAGGACATGGCGACGATGCTAGGGCCCGAAAACGCAAAGAACGCACCGCCGGCAAACCCGGGCGGTGCGTTCTTCGAGCGAAATCCGGCGGCGTCCTACTCTCCCAGGGGATCACTCCCCAAGTACCATCGGCGCTGACAGGCTTAACTTCCGTGTTCGGGATGGGAACGGGTGTGACCCTGTCGCTATGGCCACCGAAATCTCTTGTCAATCGTGCGCAGCAAAATCATGCGCAGCACGCTGAAGACTCCAGAGC
>CAZQCP010000139.1:0-7557 GCA_964592115.1 uncultured Ilumatobacteraceae bacterium | reverse complement strand
CCGTGCAGGCGATCCGCGCGCTCGAGGAGGCGGGCGCGACGGTCGAGGCCGCGCCGGCGTGGGACGAGCTGACCGCGCGCGTGCACGCCGCGAAGGCGCTGCGCCCGAAGCCGCCCCAGACGCTGCGCGCGACGCTGCGCGACTACCAGATCGAGGGCCACGCGTGGCTCGCGCGGGTCGCCGCGTGGGGCGCGGGGGCGTGCCTCGCCGACGACATGGGGCTCGGCAAGACCGCCACGACGCTGGCCCATCTCATCGAGCGGCCGGGTCCGCACCTCGTGGTCTGTCCGTTGAGCGTGGTGCGCAACTGGAGCCTGGAGTCGGCCCGGTTCACACCGAAGCTCGACGTGCGCATCCATCACGGCGCCAAGCGCAGCCAGGGGCTCCCCGACGACACGTTGTTCGGCGCCGACCCGGAGCGTCAGCTCGTGATCACCACGTACGGCTTGCTCCCCCGCGACCTCGAACATCTCGCCGCCGTCGATTGGACCACGGTCGTGCTCGACGAGGCGCAGATGGTCAAGAACCCGAACACCCGCGCCGCACGCGCGGTGCGCAAACTCCACGCGGGGCAAAAGCTGGCGCTCACCGGTACGCCGGTCGAGAACCGTCTGAGCGAGCTGTGGGCGATCCTCGACGCCGTCAACCCCGGCGTGCTCGGCGGGTTGGGCAAGTTCCGCGAGCGATATGGCACGCCGATCGAACGTCACGGCGACGAGATCGCGGCGGCCCGCCTGCGCCGCCTGACCCAACCGTTCATCTTGCGTCGCACCAAGGCGGACAAGCGGTTGCTCCCCGACCTGCCGGACAAGATCGAGCAGATCGCGTACGCCAAGCTGACCCGCGAGCAGGCCACGCTGTACCAGCAGGTCGTCGACCAGTTGCTGGCCGAAGCGGAGACGGCCAAGGGCATGCGCCGCCGCGGCGTGGTGCTCGCCGCGCTGATGCGGCTCAAGCAGATCTGCAACCATCCGGCCCACGCCCTCGGCGACGGTTCGCGCCTCGCCGGACGCTCTGGCAAGCTGACCCGCTTCGACGAGCTCGTCGCCGAGCTGTTCGACCAAGGCGAACGGGCGCTCGTGTTCACCCAGTTCCGCGAGATGGGCGATCTGCTCGTGCGTCATGTCGCCGAGCAGTTCCACCTCACGGTGCCGTTCCTCCACGGCGGCACGTCACGCACGACCCGCGACCGAATGGTCGACGCGTTCCAGGACGGTTCCGGGCCGCCGCTGCTCATCGTGTCGCTGAAGGCGGGCGGCACGGGGCTCAACCTCACCGCCGCCAGCCAGGTGATCCACTACGACCGCTGGTGGAATCCGGCGGTCGAGGACCAAGCGACGGACCGCGCCTGGCGCATCGGCCAACAGCGCACCGTCAACGTGCACAAGCTGGTGTGCGAGGGCACGGTCGAAGAGCGCATCGGCGAGCTGATCGACGACAAGCGCAAGCTCGCCGATGCCGTCGTCGGCACGTCGGAGGCGTGGCTGTCCGAGCTGTCGACGGCCGAGTTGCGCGACCTCGTCGTGCTGCGCCACGACGACGAACCGCCACGACCGAGCGGCGGGGGTGCATTGTGAGCCGGCCGCGCAAGCCGTTCGGGGCGAACCACCCGGGGCGCCTACCGGCGACGATGCTCAAGGTGTTGGCGGCCGAGATGAGCGACCCGGCGCGCCTGCGACGAGGCAAGCAGTACGCCAAGGACGGCTCGGTGCTCGACATCATGATCGAACCAGGGGTGGTCACCGCGGAGATCCAGGGCTCCCGCTCGACGCCGTACATCACGTCGATCATCGTGTCGAGCGGATCGGGGATGCCGCTGCGCCGCGACGTCACCACGCAATGCAGCTGCCCCGACGACGACAACTTCGACGGCTACGCGTGCAAGCATGCGGTCGCGGCGATGTTCGTGTTGAGCGACGAGTTCCTCCTCGAGCCCGAACTGCTCGATGTCTGGCGAGCCACCTCGGAGGCCGACATCGCGGACCGCCGCCAGGCGAACCGCGCCGATGGCGATGGCGATGGCGGTCACGACCGCGGCCGCGACGCGTCCGAATCGGCACCGAACGGGCGACCAGAGCGGCGACGTGGCCACCTCCGCCTCGTCGGCGACAACGAGCGGGTTCCGGCACCACGACCGCGGCCCGAGACCGCCAGGCCTGGACCCGTCGGGGCGGATCGGGGCGATCTGCTCGATGGTCTGCTCGAGGTGCCGGACGGAACGGCGCTCCCCGATGTACCGCGTTGCTCGGCGATCGAAGCGCTCGACCCCGCCGACGAGCGGCTGGCGGCCGCGCTGCGCGACGCCAAGAGCCACCTCCGCCTCGACTGGGACTGAGACCGGACCGGGCTGGGGACAAGTTGCAACGGCTGGGACCCGTCCCCAACCGTTGCTTTGGTCGCACGTACACTGGGCGTGCATATGTCCGGACATGCGGCGCAGGTGGCGGAAGCGCTCCTTTCCAACGTCGACCAGATCGTGCGCGGCAAGCGCGACGAGATCCGCTTGGCGCTGTGCTGCCTGCTCACCGAGGGTCACCTCCTGCTCGACGACGTCCCCGGCACCGGCAAGACGAGCCTCGCCAAGGCGATCGCTCACTCGATCTCGGGATCATGGAAGCGCGTCCAGTTCACGCCCGACCTCTTGCCGAGCGACATCACCGGCGTCATGGTGTTCGACCAACGCAGTGGAGCGTTCACGTTCCGCGAAGGTCCCGTGTTCACGAACGTGCTGATCGGCGACGAGATCAACCGCGGCAGTCCGAAGACCCAGTCAGCGCTGTTGGAGGTCATGGAGGAGCGCCAGGTCACCGCCGACGGCGTCAGCCGACCCGTGCCGCGCCCGTTCTTCGTCATCGCCACCCAGAACCCGCGCGACTTCCAAGGCACGTTCCCGTTGCCTGACGTGCAACTCGATCGATTCGCGATGCGCCTGACGCTCGGGTACGCCGACGCCGACACCGAGACGTCGATCCTCGAGGAGTTCCACCGCCACCGCTCGCAAGACGACCTGCAGGCGGTGACCGATCCCGGCGCGCTCGATCGAGCGATCGACGAGATCGACCGCGTCGACGTCGTGCGCTCGGTCAACACCTACATCGTGCAGATCGCCAACGCCACACGCACGCACCCCGACCTCCGTCTCGGGGTGTCGACGCGCGGCACGCTGACGTTGCTGCGCGTCGCTCGTGCCTATGCGGCCACCGATGAGCGCGATCACGTCTCCCCCGACGACATCAAGGCGGTCGCCGCGCCGGTCTTGCTGCACCGCATGGCGCTGACGGCCGAGGCCGAGCTGCGCGGCGTGCGTGTCGCCAACGTACTCGCGGACATCCTCGACGAGGTCCCGGTCCCCCGCACGCGCGAGGGCTGAGCGGGCCGAGGCGGCCGTGTTGACGCGATCAGGCCTCGGGGCGGTCATCATCGCCGTCGTCGCCGCGGTCGCTGGGTGGTGGTGGAACTACGAGGAACTGCTCGTCGGCGCGATCTCGATCGCCGGGGTCGTGACGATCTCGATCTGGGTGTCGCAGCGGCCGTTGCGGACGTCGATCGACCGCCGCCTCGTCGCCGTTCGGGTTCCTCGTGGTGATCCGATCGTCGTCAACTACCGCTTGCGCAACACATCACGCTTCCGTAGCGGGCGGGCCACGATCATCGAACGCTGCGACGACCAGGTGGCGCGGGTCGACGTACCGACCGTGCAGCCCAATCGCGAGACGGTCGTGACCGGCGCCATCCCGACCCGGCGCCGCGGTGTCTTCGATGTCGGTCCGTACGTCATCGAGCGCATCGACCCGTTCTGGCTCTCCGTGGGTCGCCGCCGCGATACTCGCCGCTCCCAGGTGACGATCCACCCGAAGGTGTACGACCTCGTCGGCCCCCAGGGCGCGGTGCGCGTGGTGGAGAACGAGTCGGTCCTGCGGCGGGCGACTGCGGATCCGATGTCCGGTTTCGTGTCGATGCGCGAGTACGTCGCCGGCGACGACCCGCGCATGATCCACTGGCCGACGACCGCCCGCACGGGAACGCTCATGGTGCGCGAGCACGTCGAGGTGCGCCGACCGGAGTTCACCGTGGTGCTCGACACGTCGGCGGCGGTGGGCACCGACGACGACTTCGAAGAGGCCGTCGACGTGGCCGCGACGATGGCGGTGCACGCCATTCGCACCGGCCTCGACGTGGTCGTGCGCACGACGAGTCGCGACCATTCCGGCCGACCGACGCCGCTCGTCAGCGACGCGCCCGTGCTCGATCTGCTCACACCGGTGCAGCGCACCGAGGGCACCGAGCTGTTGCCGGTCGCGACGTTGTTCTCTGGCGGCTTCGACCACACATCGATCGTGTTCGTCACAGGCCCCAGCGGACCATCGAGCCGGTTCGCCACGTCGGAGCGGATGGCGGTGGTGCGCATCGGCGAAGGTGCCACGAACATCCCCGGCATCGCCCTGGCGGCATCCGACGCGCGGGACTTCGTGCGGCTGTGGCGGTCGTGGTCATGAGCGACACGGCCACCGCACCGCCACCGCCCACTCACCCATGGCCGGCGCCGACCGCCGGGGGCGGGGCGACCGCGACTGCCATGCCGGCTTCCGGTGAGCCGGGCGACGCCACGCCCGACACCGGCCCGCCTCGCTCGTACGGCGTCGCCCGCATCCGGATCGTCATGCTCGCTGTGTCCTACGTGGCGGTCGGTGTCGCGTCCTGCGCGATCTTCGATCGCTTCGAGGTCGGGCTGGTCACAGCACCACTCGTGCCGGCCGTCGCCGCGATCGTCACCGTCGGCCGAGGCCCGCTGTGGCGGCTGTCGACGGCACTCACGGCGATCGTCGTCAGCACGTGGCTGGCCATCGTGCTCGCCGGGGGTGGTTTCGGCGACATCGTGGACGCGGTGTCGTCGGGGTTCCGCGGCTTGCTGTCGACGGAATGGCCGAGCCCGGCTCGTCCGGAGCTGATCGGCACGGTGGCCGCATCGATCGCCGCGGCCATGGCGGCCAGCGCGGAGCTCGCTCGCCGACGCCGCTTCCACCTCCTCCCGCTGCTCCCACTGCTCGTGACCTTGGTCGCTGTCATCGCGCTCAGCTCGCCAGCAGGCGTCGCGTGGGCGCCGCTGATCGTGGTCGGTCTTGGGGCCGCCGCGCTGGCCCTCGTCCCGAACGACGGCACGCTGCGTGACCGCCTCGTGTTGTTGCTCGGCGAGCGGCGCATCGTCCCGCTGCTGCTGATCGTCGCCGTGATCGTCGCGCTGGCGAGCGTGCCGATGTCCCTCGACGACCGCGCCGATCCACGCCAGGAAGATCCACCGCGCCGCACCGCGGCGATCCTCGACCCGATCGAAGCGACGCTCGCACTGCGCGATCTCGACCCGGTCGTCGACCTCCATCACGTCGTGCCGACCGACGGGGACCCGCTCCCCACGCGGTGGCGGACGACGGCCCTCGAGAACTACAACGGCGATCGCTGGACGCCCGAGCTCACGCTGCGCCCGATCGGACGAACGCTCGGTGTCGCCGACGGCCCGACGGTCGACGCCGACGTCAGCTTCCTCGACGATGACCTCTCACTCGTGCCGCTTCCCGGGCCGCCGATCACGGTCGACGCCGACGTCGAGACCGACGTCGACCGTACGATCGTGCGGCTGGTCGAACGGCCCGACGTCGGTGATGTCGTCCACATCGAAGCCGAGACCACACCGTCGGCGGGTTCGGCGGCCGCCATGGGGGTGGCGACACGCCTCGTCGACGACGACATCGCGACGCTCACGTCGTTCGCCGAGGCACTCGCCGGAAGTGGCCCGCCGGCCGACCAGTTGGCGGCCTTGGAGGCGGCGATGCGCGATGACTTCGTCCTGCACAGCGACGTCCAAGGCGGTGGTCTCCAGCGGGTGTTCATCGACAGGTTCCTGCGTGACACTCAGCGGGGCAACGTCGAGCAGTTCGTCACCGGGTTCGTGTTGCTCGCCCGCTCGCTCGGCATCGACGCGCGGGTGGCCACCGGCTTCGTCACGCCGAGCAACGCCCTCGACGACGGCGTGTTGGCCTTGCGTTCGGCCGACGCGACCGTGTGGCCGGAGGTCCGGCTCCGAGACGGCACCTGGGTGGCCTACGACCCGGTCCCCGAGCAGGAGGCGACCGATGTTGCCCCGCTCCCACCGGCACCACAGACGCAGACGCCAGCGGCACCGCAGCCGCCGATCGCGCCACCCCCCGATCCCGACACCGACCGGGAGCCCGACGACGAGGCGGTCACGAACGAGTCACCAGACGGGTTGTCGACCGCGCTCACGTGGGCCGTGCGCGCCGTCACCTGGCTCGGGATCGTCCTGGCACCGTTCGTCGTGCTCGCCGCGGCGATCCTCGGCGTGAAGTATCGCCGTCGCCGTCGCCGGCTGCGCGCCGCCGCCGCCACCGACCGCATCCGTGGCGCTTGGGCGAACGCCACCGATGTGCTCGTGGACGCCGGCATGTCGATCTCGGTGTCGGCCACCGACGCCGAGATCGCGACCGAGGGCGAGGCGCTGGCGGCCGACGCACGCAAGGATCTGCACCGGCTGGCTTCGCTGTCCAGCGCGGCCACGTTCGGCTCGCTCGGCCACGCCGACTTCCTCGCCGACGACGCCACCCGTTGTCTCGAGCACGTCGAGCACTCGATCGAATCCACCCGGACCAGGCGCCAACGACTCGCGTGGCGACTGAGTTTGCGCTCGCTACGCCGCTCGACGAGATCTCCCGTCACCGGGTGATCACCGCACCTCGGTGAGAACGCTGATCGAGTCGCTGTCGCGGGCGGCGGGCAGCCAGCGGCGGCGGTCTCACGGGCGGGTCGTGGTGGGAGCCGTCGACGGGGGTGCCGTCGACACGGTCGACGTCGGCGGCGGAGTGGTCGTCGTGGGAGGCGTGGTCGTCGGCGGCGGCGGCATGGGCGGGCCGGTCACGGTGACCGTCGCCGATGACTGACCGCCAGCGTTGCTGATCGTGTAGGAGAACGTCGCCGTGCCCTGGCCGCCGCGCGGGTCGATCTGTACTCGCCGACGGACATCATCTCCCTCGATCACGGTGACGGTTCCTGTTTCGCCGTTGGCGAACGAGATCTCCGTGGCTGAGATGACCGTGATCGAAGCCCCGTCGCCGGTGTCGTTGGCGACGAGATCGACGATCCGGGCCACGCCGTCGGACACGTCGACCGTGTCGGGGTTGGCGCTCGGCGGCGGCTCGATCACGTTGACCGTCACCGGCACCTGGGCCGACAGCCCGCCAGGGTCGGTCACGACCACGCTGAACGAGTACTTGCCGACGGCGGTCGGCGTCAACGTCAGCGCGGCGGCGGTGACGGTGGCCCAGGCGGGCTTGTTGGGATCTGTCGCCGACAGCGTCAACACCTCGTCGTCCGACGCGAGCTCGGTGACGGCGACGTTGCGCGTGTCGCCGCGGTTCAGCTTGACCGTCAGCGGTTGAGCGGTCGGCGCCTGGTTGACGTCGATCGTGATCGTGCCGTTCGCCCGCATCCGGCAGCCGTTGACCACGCCGTAGGTGACGACGACGTTGCCGTTCTCCCCTGCGGGCG
>CAZQCP010000138.1:0-7639 GCA_964592115.1 uncultured Ilumatobacteraceae bacterium | reverse complement strand
CACTACGCGCCACACCACGAGGCACGTGGGCCTGCAGCATGGCAACACCCATCCGATGCTTCTATGGATGTCAAGCGGCGCGTGGGGTGCGTTCTCGAGTGGTCGAGGCGAGGTCGTTGGTGATGGCTCGGTGGACTTCTCGTGCGACGTAGAGCTTGAGGCAGCGGATGATCTCGCGTCGTGTGCGACCTTGCGCGAGTCGTCTGGCCATGTAGTCCTGGGACGGCTTGTGCCATCGCAGCCGGCAGATGACGATGACGTAGAGCGCGGCGTTGGCTTGCCGGTCGCCACCGCGGTTGAGTCGGTGACGCTGTTGCCGACCGGACGACGCATCCAGTGGTGACACGCCGCACAGCGCGGCGAACGACGCCGCGGAGCGGAGCCGTTCGGGGTTGTCGCCCGTGGCGGCGAGCAGGGTGGCGGCGGTCTGAGTGCCGGCACCGTTAAGCGCGACCAGTGTCGGTGCGGTGGCGGTGGTGAGTTGGTCGAGGTGGTGATCGAGCTCGACGAGTTCGTCGTCCGCGGCTTGCCAGCGTCGAGCGAGATGACGCAACGCGCACTTCGCCGCGTCGTGCGGATCGTCGATGTCGCTGCGATGGAACCGCGCTGCAACGGCGACCACGTCGCTGACGGGTTGTCCGTGGAAGCGGGCTCGCAGGGCTTCGGGGGCGGTGTCGATCACGGCGTAGATCCGGTTCGCTGTTTGTGATCGGGTCTTCATCGCGCTGCGCCTGGCGATCAACAACAGCCGGATCGATTCGCAGTTGCCGTTGGCGGTCTTGGGTGTGCCGTGTTCTTCGCCGGACTGCACCGATCTGGCGGCCGAGACCGCGTCGGTCGGGTCGGACTTGCCGTGGCGGCGTCGGTGCTGGCGGTTACCGCGCCGCACCTCGATCACCGTCACCGACCGTGCGGTGAGGAACCGGGCCAGGCCCGCACCCCACGCACCGGTGCCCTCGACCCCCACCGAATCAACAGCACCGAAGCGGGTGAGCCAGCGCAACAGTCGCCGGTAGCCGGCGGCGGTGGCGGGGAAAGTTTCGGTGCCGAGCAGTCGTCCTTGCTGGTCGAGTGCGGCGGCGACGTGGGTGTCTTTGTGGGTGTCGACTCCGCCGGTGACGCGGACGTCGAGTTCTGTCATTGTGGTCATTGCCATCCCTTCTCAAGTGGTGGATGGCACGTGCAGCCGATCGTTTGGACAGGCCAGTGAAGAGGCTCCTTGCCCGAGCTTCTATCAGGTCACATTTGAACGGCTGGTTGTGCCGGCGGGGTTCCGCTCACCGGGCCGACAGATCGGGTCAAAGACCAACCCGCATCGGGAAGGTCAGGCGGTTAGGAGAGTCAGACCCGGTGAGCGGAACCCCGCCACTTACACGAGCACAAGCCCGCCCCAACATCCTCACTGGCGGTTGGTGGCACTGCAGGGGGAGCGCGCTGTGTAGCTCGTTGTCAGTGTGCTCGTTGACCCGCTCGAAGGACCGTGAGGTAGTGGCGGGTTGCGTGATCGCCGAGTTCGGTGCGAATCCGTTGCGCGATCGCGTCGAGGAGCGGCTCACGCGCTGACGCTTCGAGACGTCGGTACACCGACAACGTCCGGAGAAGGTTCGCGAATCCTGCGCCGTCGAAGTGCTGCTCTGTCGGATACCAGCGCACGACCGTCGGTCCGAACAGGCTGGCCCGGTCGTCGTTCGGACGTCCCCAGCCATCGCTCGTGGCTCGCACCTCGTCCTCGAGCGGCGGATGTCCCCAGTCCGGGTTGCCGGGCGCGAACTGCTCGTGGAGGTCGGCCGTAGCCGCATAGACCTCGGGCTCATCACTTCGGCGGATGACGACGTGGCCCATCAACGCGAGCCAGCCGGAGGGACGCAGAACAGTGTGTGCTCGCGTCCATCCGACGCTCGGGTCGATCCAGTGCCACGACGAAGCGGCGACGACGAGGCCAAAGCGTCGCTCCTGGTCAGCCCACCCTTCGAACGTCGACGTTTCCACGGCGACGTTCGAGAAACGAGCCAACCGTTGCCGTGCGATGTTCGCCATCTCGACTCCGGGCTCGATTGCGGTCACGTCGCAGCCGAGTTGGGCGAGTGATCGGGTCGCCTGACCGGTGCCGCACCCGATCTCGAGTACCGACGATGCGGAATTCACACCCGTCACGGCCACAAGGTCCGCGAATAGGTCATCCGGGTACGACGGTCGAACCTGTTCGTAAAGCGCAGGAACTTCGTTGAACAACTTGCCGCGCTCACGGTGCTGCCCGGAGCTCATGGGTTCCATCCTGCCCCGCCGCCTCACCGAGTGGTGCAAGGCGACGAACCGAGCCGGCGGTTGGTGCCATTCGCGCATGGCGTCGGCTTGCGGCGATGCTGGGTCGGTGACCGCGAGTTGGAAGGACCAGGACAAGGTGGCTGAGTACACCGGCCGGGTGGGACGGCTGGCTGCTCGGCAGGCGGGCGAGGTGGAGTTGTTGGACGCGCTCCCCGATGCGGTCACCACGATCGTGGACCTCGGTTGTGGCGATGGGCGTCTGATCGAACTCGCGCTCGACGCTCATCCGGAGATCACCAAGGCGATCGGTCTCGACAACTCACCACCGATGCTCGACCTCGCTCGCCAACGGTTCGAAGGACGCGCTCTCGTCACCATCGTCGAGCACGATCTCGACGACACCCTGGTCGGTCTGCGCGACATCGATGCGATGATCTCGGGCTTCGCGATCCATCACCTGTCCCATGAGCGCAAGCAGTCGTTGTTCGGTGAGATCGTCATGGCGCTGCGCCCGGGAGGTGTGTTCGTCAACCTCGAAGTCGTGCAGTGTGCGACCGCTGAGCTTCACGAGGAGTTCAACCGCCGCATCGGGCGACCTGGCGGCGATCCGCAAGACATCCTGGCCGAGGTGGAACCGCAACTCGAGTGGATGCGTCATGCCGGATTGGCCCAGGTCGACTGCAACTGGCGGTGGAGAGGCTTCGCCGTGCTCGTCGGGAGGAAGCCAGGTCCACTCGAGGAGGCCGACACCGACCGAACGAAGACAGGAAATGAGCTCATCCGCCAACGCTCCCAGCAGGCCTCGAAGAGGTCGCGGATGCCGTCCGGATCACACGTGTATTAGGCGTTCGGGGACACTCCGTTCGGGAAGCCTTCTCGTAGGGTCGAGGGATGCCAGAGCCTGACCCGGCCGGTGGCGCGATCGCAGTCTGGGACGCGTCAGCTGATCTCTACGTTGAGTTCGTCGGCACGGAGATCAGTGCAGCGACTGAAGGCCCGGTTGATCGAGCGCTGCTCGCTGCCTTTGTCGAACTGCTCGCTTCAGGTCACGGCGGTCGGGTCGCCGATGTCGGTTGTGGCCCTGGTCGCGTCGCCGCGTACCTCGCGAGAAGCGGTCTCTCGGTAATCGGCGTCGACCCGTCGACCGAGCTCCTGGCGCGGGCGCGCCTGGCGCACCCGACGCTGACCTTCGAGGAAGGGCGGCTGGACGAACTACTGCTGGCGGACGCCTCGCTAACCGGTGCAGTGTGCTGGTACTCGATCATCAACACGGCGCCTGCAGATCTCGATCGGTGTCTGGTCGAACTGCATCGCGTCCTTGAGCCTGGCGGACACCTGCTGCTCGCCTTCCAGTCCGGCGACGGCGAAGCCGTAAGTCGGTCCGATGCGTATGGAACGGGCCTGACGCTCACGTCGTACCGGCACGGCATCGCCGATGTCCTTCGACGAATGGAGACGGCCGGGTTCGATCTACATACACGCACTGAGCGCACGCCCGAGCTCGCCCACGAGACCACCCCACAAGCATTCGTCATCGCGCGTCGGGGCTACCCGGTGAGAGTTGCTGTCGGCTAGCGCGGGTTGACATCGGACCTCACCAACCCACAGTGACATCGGCCCCGCTGAGCCGGCGTTCGGGGGAACGTGGGGCCTCGTGCGAATGGCATCATGCCGTGGTGGATGTTGGCTGGCGCCGTGCGGCGTCATACCTCGTTTGTCGGGACGACGCCGGGCGGCTGTTGCTGACGCGATTCGTCATGCCGGGTCATCCCGACAGCGGAAGGTGGACGATGCCCGGCGGCGGTATGGACTGGGGCGAATCTGCCGAAGCTGCTGCACATAGGGAACTCGCTGAAGAATCCGGACTCACGGCGACGCTTGGCGACGTCATCGGGGTCTTCTCACGCTGGTTCACGAAGGACGAGTCCTTCGCCGGGGATGCTGGACACATGGTCGGCATCGTGTTCGAGACAGTCGACCTTCGAGGAGAGCTTCGGACAACGTTCGACGCGGGAACGACCGATGCAGTCCAGTGGTTCGATCTCGAAGAGATCGCGAGTCTGCCGCGCGTCGAGCTCGTTGATTTCGTCCTCGGCATACTTGCGTGACGATCGACGCACTCGTCGACCTCGAACACGTCCACGTTGGAGTCGTCGTCGTGGTCGCGCACGGCGGAGTCACCGTTGACGCGCTTCGCACGATCGCTGGTGATGCATCCGTGATCAACGCGAACGCCGATCTACTTGTCGGCGGCGTGCCGAGTTGTGCCATCACACCGCTTCGTGTCGACAGAGGCACGGTCACGGTCATCGACTACCCATCGACAGAACATCTGTATCGGCATCTCGGCACCGACACGTAGCCGGCGTTCGGGGCACTCGAGGAGAAGTCGGTTGGCGAACAGGTCGGATGGCACCGCTCGATCCGACCGGTTCGCGCCCGGGTCATCGCACAACAACAGAGGCGCTCATGAGTTCGGGCTGGCGAGCACGGCGAGCACAACACCGCGAGCAGTGTCGTGGGTTGAGATCTTGACGTCGCCCAAGCCGGCGAGCTCACACAGTTCGGCGAACTGCTCGGCTTGCTGGGTCGTCCATCCGTGGCTGGCGTGACCGGTCGCCCCTGCTCTCACGAGTCGCTCGGTGGCGAGGAATCGGCCATCGATCGTCATGACCCGGCCGACCTCGGCGAGTCCGGCCATGAGGTCGGGCCAATGGTGCACGGTCGACAATGACCATGCCACGTCGTGTGAGCGATCGGGTAGAGGCAGTGCCTCGGCGACGCCTTGCCGCCAGGTGACAGTGCGGTGTCGGTCGGCGCTTCTGGCGGCGCGAAGCATCACGGGTGCGGGGTCGATTCCCGTCACGATGGCACCCCGCTGGGCGCTGAGCCGGGCCGCGACTCCGGGGCCGCATCCGATGTCGACGACTCGATCGCCGCTGTTCAGGTTCGTCAGTGCGATGGCGAGTTCGGCCGTGTCGGTTCGGCCTTTGCTCATGCTTCGCGCCGCGATCCAGCCGGTGAGCCCGGAAAAGCCGGGATGGTTGCCGTGATGATTGGGTGCGAGTGGTCCGCAGTCGTTGAGGATGTCCATGACTCGACCTTGACACTTGAACCCGGGTTCAAGTCAAGTGGGTGGAATGGAACCCACCATGACCATCGGCGAGCTCGCCAGGCGGGCCAATGTCGCCACGTCGGCAGTGCGGTACTACGAGCGTCGAGACCTCGTAACCCCGGACGGTCGCGTGTCTGGCCAACGGTGCTACGGGGCCGCAGCGTTGAGACGGCTCGTCTTCATCGGCATGCTTCAAGACGCCGGGCTTTCCCTCGATGACATCGACGGAGTCCTTCGCGCCGGAACGGTCGATGAGTGGAAGGCCATCGCGTCGGAACGGCTCGCTGCGCTGTCCGAGGAGATCGAGCGGCTGGAGCGTGCGCGGCAATATCTCGAGGGTGCCCTGTTGTGCCGATTCGACCATCCGCTCACGGACTGCAAAATCATGGGCAGCGAAATCGACCGGCGGCTCGACGTACGTGTCGCCGGCTGACGATGACCAATCCCGGACGCCCTGGCAGGTACGAAGGGCTTGGCGGCGACGACCGCCGCCTGAGGATCGTCGCCTGAGGGCAAGAGCGTCCAGCGGTGAGTTCGCGTGAGGCCGATGGTCGGCGTCGGTCACGTCCATGGGTTCGCATGCCAGTTCTTGGGTAGAAGCAGCCATGGAGTCGGGCTCGAGGCGCCGCAAAGTCGTCCTGGGAGCGAACTCGAAACAGCGAGCGACGTCCCAGCCGTCCTCGATACGACGCTCACTGATTCGGACGATGCGTTCCACGGCCACGGGCGAGCTTGTGTGCTGCATTCTGTTCCCGCTGGTGTTCTTCGCGGTGTGTGGACTGCCGGTCACGATTGCCAACGCGGTCGGGACCAGCGTCGCCATCGTCGTGCTGGTACACGGCGCTCGGCCGGCCGAGACGACCCGTGTGACCGGCGAGGCGTTCGCGCCTGACTGTGACGGCTCGCCAGGGTTGCCGAATCGAGTGCTAGCGCCGACCGAACACCAGATAAGCCATCGGGCCGACCGGCTGCACGAAGCACATCAGAGCCCATCGTCGCTTGGGACCACGCACCAGCGCTGCCGGTCGTCGTGCCAGATCAACCAGGGCCACCGCAGTCAATGCGACCTCTATCGCCGACGCAACGACGACCGCTCGGCGTCTTCCAGCACTCAACTCTTCCCACCGTGGACTTCGCTTCACAGGCTCGACCTTAGCGATGGCGACGCGACGTCCCAGGCTCCGCTTGTAGGCCCGATCCGGCGCGAGCGGAAGCGGGCGGGCGGCACCCCGCACACAACGATCTGCAGTTCGCGACGGAAATGGAGTCTGGGACCAAGGACGTCGGGGTCTATCGAGTGGAACTCCCGGTGCCGCGCCTTGACGTGGACGGCACTGACGGCTGGAATCCAGCGCTCGGCGACATCGCCGCGTTCGTCACCGCCAACCGGTGAGGCGGGCAAGGTGGGTGACTCACCCGGCGTTCGGTGACACTCTTGACGAGTTCGCGCGGGCAGGATGAGGGTATGAGCGTTGAGGCGTTCGAGTCCGTGTCCTCGTGGCGCCAGCCGATGCCATCGCCTGCTTCGGATACCCGGTCGGCCCTGATCGATGAGGTCGCTCGCCGCGTCGTTGCGATCCGGTCCGGCAGGATTCGGGTGGTCGTGGATGGGTACACGGCGAGCGGCAAGACCAGCTTCGCTCACGAATTGGCCGCCGCGGTCCGCCGTCAGGGTCGTTCGACGTTGCGTGCGTCGTTCGACGATTTCAAGAAGCCGTGGTGTGACGCCCGTGAGAAGGGATACGACCGCACGAGCGGCGAGGGGTACTACCGGAACTCACCCGACTTCGAGACGGCCCGCGAGCTCTTGCTGAGACCAGCCGGCGTGGATGGATCGGGAAGCGTCGTGCTGTGTGGGCACGATCCGTTGACGGGCGAGGACCATCGAGACGTCACCGTCGACGCGCCGGCCGACTCGGTGTTGATCGTCGATTCCGTGTTCGGGATGCGTCCCGAGTACGACGAGTTCTGGGACTTTCGAATCTGGATCGACGTCCCTCAGGACGTGACACTCGTTCGCGGGATCGAACGGGACACGGAGATGGAAGGCCGAGAGGAGGCCGAGCGACTCCATCGTGATCGCTACCAGATCGGCGAACAGCGCTACGTCGACGAGGTCGACCCGAGAGCGAAGGCCGACATGATCATCGACAACACCGACTACGCGAACCCGGAGATCCGACACGACTGACCGAGCGGCCTACCCGATGCTTCTATGGATGTCAAGCGGCGCGTGGGGTGCGTTCTCGAGTGGTCGAG
>CAZQCP010000137.1:0-7639 GCA_964592115.1 uncultured Ilumatobacteraceae bacterium | reverse complement strand
CGTCGTTGCATGTGGGGTCTGACCCCAGATGCAATCTCCCCCGCCCGTTGATTGAACGTGCCGCTGCATGTGGTGTCTGACCCCGGATGCAATCTCGCCCGCGCGTTGATTGCGTGTGGGACGCGGCTGACCTCACTGCTGCTCCGCTGTACATTCCCCCGATGAGCTCCATCCGGGCGCGGCTGCTGGAGCGTGACCGGGAGCGATTCGTCGGGCGACAGTCCGAGCTCGAACGGATCGCCGGCATGCTCGACGGGAGTGACCCCCGTCGCGTCGCGTTCGTCGTCGGCCAAGGAGGTGTCGGCAAGAGCGCCCTGCTCCGGGCGGCGTCGCGGCTCGCCGCCGACGACGGCATCGACACGGTCTGGTTCGATGGGCGCGACGTCACACCGTTCGGCGACGACATCGTGCCGAGCCTCACCGCGGTCGCCGACCAGCGCGTGCTCGTCGTCTTCGACTCCTACGAGCTCGTCAACTCACTCGACGGCCACCTGCGCAACGTCGTGCTGCCCGACCTCAGTGACTCCGCCGTCGTGCTGTTCGCCTCCCGTCAGCCGCCCGCACCCGGTTGGTTCGAACAGGGGTGGGACACCGTCGTTGACGTCATCGAGCTCGGGCCGCTCGGCGACGACGACGCGATCAGGATCTTGCACTCGCACGACCTCGACCCCGAGCTCGTCGACGACATCGTCCGCCGCAGCCACGGATCGCCGCTGGCACTGTCCATCGCCGCCGAGACAGGCGGCAACATCGACGCGTTCCAACCCGAGCTCACCGAGCGCCTCCTCCGCGAGGAGGTCGACGCCGACCGCTTACGCATCTTGTGGGTCGCCGCGCTCGCCCGCGTGACGACCCCCGAGCTACTCGCCGACGTACTCGACGACGACGATCCCCAGCCGAGCTACAAGTGGCTCGCCAACCTCTCCTTCGCCGAACCGCTCGCCACCGGCATGACGCTCCACGCGCTCGTCGCCGACGCGGTCCGCCAGACGTTGCGCACCTCGGATCCCGTGGGAGAAGCCGCCTTGCGACGGCGCATCGCTGACCACCTGCACCGCCGTGCGATCGCCGGGAACGTCGCGATGTCGACGGAACTGCAGCACCTGATCGTCGACCCGACCGTCCGCTGGGGCTACTCGTCCGATGTCGGTCGCCGCTACCGCATCGACCGGCTGCGGCCCGGTGACATCGACGTGATCACCGAGATCCTCGACGCCGTCGGACAGGGCGCGTGGTGGGCGGTCACGCGGACGCTGTTCGAGCAGCATCCCGAGCTCGTCTGCATCGCTCGCGACCCCAACGGTCGCATCGGCGGATACGCGGTCACCGTCACGCCCCGCAACGCTCCCCGACTCGCCCACGACGACGTGCTGCTCGGTCCGTGGCTCGCCCACACCCGCGATGTGCTGCGCACCGACAGCGCCGTGCTGTGGCGCGAGGCCGTCGACCTGACCGGCGAGCTCGGGGAGGTCACGTCGCTGCTCGGCGCCGGAGGACTGATCAACAGCGGGATCGTCAACCCGCGCTATCTCTTCTTACCGATCGCTCCCGAGATCCCCGCGGCCGGCGAGTTCAGCGCCCGCCTCGACGGGCTCCACGTACCCGAGCTGGACCTGCACGCGTACGGCATGGAGCTCGAGTGCCACGTCGTCGACACCGGCCCCGGCGGGCTGATCGGCAACCAGCGCGACTGGATCTATCGCGAGACCGGCGCCGCTCCGCCGGCAACGTCCGCCGACGCCGATCCCGGTGAGCTCGTGAAGTGGCTTCGTCAACCCGCTGCCCTCGTCGGCGGACCCGCCTGGCTCGGCGCCAGCCCGTCGGCGCGGGAACGCCAACTCCGCGAGCTCGCCAACGAGGCCCTGCGCGTGTTCGGTCACTCCGCCGACGACCAGCTCGCCAGGACGATCGTGACCGCCGCGTACCTCAGCGACCACCGCTCACACGAGGCGATCGCCCGCTCGCTGCACCTCAGCCGGTCGGCCTACTTCCGACGCCTCAACGCGGCGACGACCCGCTTCGGCCACGAGCTCGCCGCGCTCGCCCGCAGCATCCGCTGACTCCCCGACACGTCGAGCCCTCGCGTCCAGCCGGGTACCGCGATGGGACGGATCTGGGACTGACACGGCGGCGGCTCGGCGCAACGATGCCAGGACACCGGCGCGACACACCAGGAGCGGTGGGCGGGGCGATCAAGACGGACGGAAGGAATCGTGCGAACCTGGGAGCGAGAGTCGGGAGAGCGGGCGACGCCCGCGGGTCAGGCGGGACGGGCGTCGCAGGCGGGGCGGGCGGTGCGGGCCCGCCGGTGGGGACGAGTCGGGATCGCTGGCGCAATGGTCGCCGGCGGTCTCGTGCTCGTCGCTCCATCGAGTCCGTCGTCCCGTCGTGCTCGGGTCGATGTTGCTCGCCGCACGCCAACGCCGCGCCCGACCGCACTTCTGATGCAGTACGCCACCTACGATCCCGCGCATGGCCGCCGACATCACCCCGTTCACGATCGACGTCTCGGACACGGTGCTCGACGACCTGCGAGCACGACTGCACAACACCCGCTGGCCCGAGCGCGAGCTCGTCGACGACTGGTCGCAGGGCACACCTGTCGACTACGTCCGCGACGTCTGCCAGCACTGGGCAGACCGATACGACTGGCGTGAACGGGAGCGGCTGCTCAACCGATTCGAGCAGTACACGATGCCCGTCGACGGCATCGCCGACCCGGGCGTGCACTTCGTTCACGTGCGTTCGCCGCACGCCGACGCCCTCCCGCTCGTACTCACGCACGGCTGGCCAGGGTCGATCGTCGAGTTCCACAAGGTGATCGAGCCCCTCACCGATCCGACACGGCATGGCGGTGACGCCGCGGACGCGTTCCACGTCGTCGCCCCCTCGCTCCCCGGCTTCGGCTTCTCGGGAAAACCGACCGCCACCGGGTGTGGCGTCGGCCGGATCGCCGAGATCTGGGCCGACCTGATGGCGACGCTCGGCTATGACCGCTACGTCGCCCAGGGCGGCGACTGGGGCTCGGCGGTCACGACAGCGATCGGCGCCACCGACACCGACCACTGCGCGGCGATCCACGTGACGCTGGCGATGGGAGCCCGCCCGAAGATCGACGGCACGCCGACACCCGAAGAGCAGCGGGCGATCGACGGCATGACGTACTACGCCGAGTGGGACGCCGGATACTCCAAGGAGCAACAGACGCGACCGCAGACCATCGGCTACGGCCTCGTCGACTCACCGGCGGCCACGGCGGCGTGGATCCTGGAGAAGTTCTGGGCCTGGACCGACTGCGACGGGCACCCCGAGAACGTCCTCGATCGCGACGAGCTGATCGACAACTTGATGCTCTACTGGATCAACGGCAACGGGGCATCGTCGGCACGCATCTACTGGGAGAGCTTCGGGCGTGGCCCGCGCTTCGACGTCGCCATCCCGTCGGGTTTCACCGTTTACCCGAAGGAGATCGTGCCGCCCGTTCGCCACTGGGTCGAGGAGTCGTTCACCGACATCCGCCACTGGAACGAGCAGCCGCGCGGCGGCCACTTCGCGGCGTTCGAGGTTCCCGAGCTGTTCGTCGAGGACCTGCGCGTCTGTTTCCGCCAGTTCCGCTGAGGGCGGGTAACTTGACCGGCGGGTCAAGACATGACGACACGATCTCCTACGCCCTCCGAACTCGACGCGCCTCCGCACACCTACGCACCGGGCACCGCCCGTGCCGCTCTCTCCTACCGGGGCTTCCGGATCATCTTCATCGGGCTGGCGTTGTCGAACGTCGGCACGTGGATGCAGAACTTCACGCTGCCCGCCTACATCGACGACCGCACGGGCCGACCGGCGCTCGTCGGCGTGATGGTGTTCATGCAGCTCGGGCCGCTGCTGCTGTTGTCGATTCCCGGCGGCGTGCTCGCCGATCGGGTGTCCAAGCAGAAGCTGCAACTCTGGATGCAGTCGATCTCCGTGGCGCTCACGCTGGTCATCGCGTTCTGCATCTACCGCGAGCTCCCCCTCTGGACCGTGTTCGGCGCGCAACTCATGATCGGCGTCGCCAACGCGCTCAACGCCCCCGCCTTCCAATCGTCGATGCCGCTGCTCGTCCACCGCGCCGACCTGCCCGGCGCGATCAGCCTCAACTCGGCGATGATGAACGGCACCCGCGTCATCGGACCCGTGCTCGCCGCCCTGCTCGCCGTGCTCGGAATGAGCGTCGCCAGCATCTTCGTCGTCAACGCGTTCACGTTCTTGTTCTTCATCGGCGCGCTGTTGATCGTGCGCATGCCCGACGTCCGCAGCGGCAACAACGCTCGTGGATGGCGACAGCTCACGGTCGGCATCTCCGTCGCCCGCCACCGCGCCGTACTCGGCCGCTTGCTGCTCGGCATGTTCTTGTTCTCGCTGTTCAGCCTCGTGTACATCGGCCTGTTCCCGTCGATCGTGCGGCTCAACTTCGATGTCGCGTCGAGCAGCGCCACCTACCGCTGGATGTACGCCACCTGGGGCGCCGGCGCGTTCCTCGGAGCGCTCAGCGTGGGGACGTTCCTCTCCCACGTGAGCCGCAAGGTGCTGATCGTGCGCGGGTTCATCGGGTTCGCCGTGTCGCTCGCCGTGTTCGCACTGCTCCAGGGTCCGTACCCCGCCTTCCCCGTGGCGTTCGTGCTCGGCGTGTTCTACTTCATGACCGCCACGGCGATCACCACCACGTTGCAGCTGAACATGAAGAACACCGAGCGGGCGACCGTGATGCCGCTGTGGTTCATGGTGTTCGGCGGCACCGTGCCGATCGGCAACCTGCTGTTCGGCGTGGTGATCGAGTGGGTCGGCGCTCGCACCGTGTTGTTGTTCGGCGCCGCGTTCGCGCTCTTCCTCGCGTGGTGGCTCGACCTGCGTCGCCTCCCACCGGAGGCGTTCCTGGCCGAAGCCGACGGCGGTGAGCCAATCACGCCGGCACGGGTCCGCCGGCCGCGCTGACGAGCTCGTCGACGACACGTTCGAGCCCCGCCGAGCGGCTCGCCTTCACCACGACCACGTCGCCCTCGCCGAGTGAGCCGACGGCGGCGACGACGTCGGTTGCCGCAGGACGGCCGTAGAGCTCCGTCGCGACGGGGACCAGCTGCAGGCCGAGCGAGTCGGTGTGAGCGGCGATGTCGAGGTGCGCCGGGCCGGGCTCGGCGAGCTCGCCCATCGGCCCCAGCACGGCGATCCGGCGCGACGCCCGCGTGGCGGCGAGTGCGTCGAGCGCGGCGCGCATCGACGTCGGATTGGCGTTGTAGGCGTCGTTGATGATCGTCGCACCGCTCGCCGTGACGATGCGTTGCATGCGCATCGGCGACAGCTGTGCGTCCGCGAGCGCGGCGATCGCCGCCTCGAGCGGTACTCCGACGACACCGGCGACGGCGAGCGCGCCCGCCGCGTTCGACGCGAGGTGGCGGCCGGGCATCGCCAGTCGCACGCGACCGTTCCCCCATGGCGTGTCGACGCGAAACGTCGCCCGGGCAGCGTCGTCCATCGTGACCTCGCTCACCCGCACATCGCCGCCGACGCCGTACGTGACCACCGCCGCGTCGGTCATGGCGGCCATTGCCACGACCCGCGCGTCGTCGGCGTTGAGGATCGCCGTGCCCGCCCGCGGGAGCGCCACCACGAGCTCACTCTTGGCCGCCGCGACGCCGTCGAGCCCGCCCATCATCTCGGTGTGCGACTCGCCGACGACGGTGACGAGCCCGACGTCGGGCCGCGCGACCTCACACAGCGTCCGGATGTGGCCGTGCCCGCGCATGCCCATCTCGACGATCAGCACCTCCGTGTCGTCCGGCGCACCCAGGATCGTGACGGGGAGTCCCTGTTCGTTGTTGAAGCTGCGTTCGTTGGCGGTGGTGCGCCGACCGCCGGCGCAGGCCGCGGCGGCGAGATCCTTCGTGGTCGTCTTGCCGACGCTTCCCGTGATGCCGACGACCGCGGCACCCAACCGCGCCCGAGCGGCGCCGCCGAGCGTCATCAGCGCGGCGCCGGTGTCCGGAACTTCGATCGCCGGCACGCCACGATCGGGTGCGTCGCGCTCAGCGGTGAGGTAGGCGGGTGCTCCGGCGGCGATCGCCGCGTCGATGAACGCGTGCCCGTCACGCTCGGCGACGATCGGCACGAACAGCTGCCCGGCACGCAGCGAGCGCGAGTCGAACGATGCGCCGTCGAAGACTGCGTCGTTCCCGACGAGCCGACCGCCGATCGCCGCTGCCGCCTCGCTGACCCTCATCCTCACCCGGCGAACGGTACCCATCCCTCTGCGGTCCCGCGGGGACGGGTGCAAGGGAACACCTCACGTCGTCCAGGTGCCCGTGCCGAGCGGGTGAGGACCGGTACCGTGGCGGCGATGGCCGAGCCGCGCATCCACCTCGTCGTCCTGTTCGGCGGCGAGTCGGCAGAGCACGACGTGTCGTGCACGACCGCTGCCCATGTGCTGCGTGCCGCCGACCCGGCGAAGTACCGGATCACCCCCGTCGGCATCTCGACCGAAGGTCAGTGGGCGCTCGCCGAGGGGGCGGTGCAGGCGTTGGCTGCCGGACCGGACGAGATCCCGGGCCGGCTCGACCCGAGTGGCACATCGCTGTCGCCGACGCCGATGCTCGCCGCCGCATCCTCCGGCGAGGAGGTCACCGTGGTGCTGCCGCTGCTGCACGGCCCGATGGGTGAAGACGGCACCGTGCAGGGGCTGCTCGAGCTCGCCGATGTGGCCTACGTCGGCAGCGGCGTCCTCGGCTCGGCACTGGCGATGGACAAGGCGATGGCCAAGCGCGTGCTGGCCGACGCCGGAATCCCCCAAGCACGGTCGCGTGCATTCGCCGAACACGAGTTGACACCGGGTACGCCAGGCGCCGTCGCCGACGACCTCGGGCTGCCGCTGTTCGTCAAGCCGGCGAACATGGGCTCGTCGGTCGGCGTGTCGAAGGCGTACACGGTCGAAGAGGTGGCGGCGGCGATCGAACACGCGCTCACCTACGACGCGATCGTGGTCGTCGAAGAAGCGATCGTCGGCCGCGAGGTCGAAGTCGCCGTGCTCGGCTCCACGGCACCCGAAGCATCACTCCCGGGTGAGATCGTTCCCGGCGAGGAGTTCTACAGCTACGAGGACAAGTACGTCACCGACGGCGCGCAGCTCCTCATCCCGGCACCCCTCGGCCCGGAAGCGACGGCCCGCGTCCGCGCCCTGGCAATCGATGCATTCCGAGCGCTGCGCTGCGACGGCCTCGCCCGTGTCGACTTCTTCTACGAGATGGACGACCACGGCAACGGCCGCGGCTTCCTGTGCAACGAGATCAACACGATGCCTGGCTTCACCCCGATCTCGATGTACCCCAAGCTGTGGATCCACTCCGGCGTCAGCTACCCCGAACTGATCGATCGCCTCGTCGCCCTCGCCCTCGAACGCCACACCCGCCGCCGCCGCAACACCAAGCACTGACCCGCACCGATTGCATCCGGGGTCAGACACCAGATGCAATCGCGAGCGAACCAGATGCCCGCCGGTTGCACATGGATTGCATCCGGCGTCAGACACCAGATGCGACTGCGAGCGAACCAGATGCGACGTCACCGAATGGCTGCCGGTTGCATCTGGTGTCTGACCCCGGATGCAATCCTT
>CAZQCP010000136.1:0-7663 GCA_964592115.1 uncultured Ilumatobacteraceae bacterium | reverse complement strand
GGAGTCGGAGTCGGAGTCGGTGTCGTCGCCGGCGAAGGTGATGCGCATCGGTTCGATGGTCAAGCAGATGCTCGAGGAGGTCCGTCAGTCGAACCTCGACGAGGCGTCGCGCGAACGGGTGGCCGAGATCTACGAGCGGTCGATCGTCGAGCTCTCCGAAGCCTTGTCGCCCGACCTGCAACACGAGCTGCACTCGCTGGCGTTGCCCTTCGACGACGACACGGTGCCGAGCGAGGCCGAGCTGCGCATCGCCAAGGCGCAGCTCGTCGGTTGGCTGGAGGGGCTGTTCCACGGCATCCAGGCCTCGCTGATGGCGCAGCAGTTCGCCGCCCGCCAGCAGCTGCAAGAGATGCGCCAGCTGCCCGGTGGACCCGGCGTCCCCGGGGGTCCACCGCCGGGCCAGGGTGGTGGCGAGCTGCCCGGGACGTACCTGTAGCGGAGGTCCCTGGCGTGATCTGCCGACGCGGGCGCTCACGCCAGGCGACTACAGTGACCAAACCACAAGCGCGTCATTTCCCTGCCTGATCCCTGCCTGATCCTTGCCTGATACGTGTCCGACTCGTTCACCCACCTTCACGTCCACACCGAGTTCTCGATGCTCGACGGCGCGGCGCGCCTCGACGAGTTGGTCGCCAAGGCGGTGGCTGACGGCCAGCCGGCGATCGGCATCACCGACCACGGCAACATGTACGGCACGCTCGACTTCTACCGGGAGTGCAACCGCCAGGGAATCAAGCCGATCATCGGCACCGAGGCGTACATGGCGCACGACCACCGCAGCGAGCGACCGGCGCGCCGCGGGCGCGTCGACGACTCCGGTGGCGACACCGACGGCGGCAAGAAGCTCTACTACCACCTGACGCTGCTCGCCGAGAACCAGACCGGCTATCGCAACTTGATCCATCTCGCCAGCCGGGCGTTCATGGAGGGCTACTACTACAAGCCGCGCATGGACTGGGAGCTGCTCGAACAGCACAGCGATGGCGTGATCGCCACCACGGGCTGTCTCGGCGGCCACGTGCTGCAGGCGATGATGAAGGGCGACGACCGCGGGGCGCTGGACAAGGCCGCCCGGCTGCAGGACATCTTCGGGCGCGACAACCTCTTCGTCGAGTTGCAGGACCACGGCCTCGCCGAACAGCGCCAGACGAACCCGAAGCTGATCGAGCTGGCCAAGAAGATCGGCGCACCGCTGCTGGCCACGAACGACAGCCACTACACGCATCAAGAAGACCACGAATCACACGGGGCGTTGCTGTGCGTGCAGACCGGGTCGTTGCTGTCGGACCCGAACCGCTTCAAGTTCGACGGTACCGAGCACTACTTGAAGAGCGCCGCCGAGATGCGCTACCTGTTCCGTGAGGTGCCCTCGGCGTGCGACAACTCGCTGTGGATCGCCGAGCGGGCGAACCTCGAGATCGAGTTCGGCAAGCCCTTGCTCCCGACGTTCCCGGTGCCGGAGGGCTTCGCCGACGACGCCGCGTACCTGCGCCATCTCACCTTGGACGGCGCCCGCAAGCGCTGGGGTGACCACCTCTCCAAGGCGATCGAGGAACGGCTCGCGTACGAGCTCGAAACGATCGTCCACATGGGGTTCGCCTCCTACTTCCTCATCGTGTGGGATCTCATCAAGCACGCCCGCGACGCGGGGATCCGCGTCGGGCCAGGCCGCGGGTCGGCCGCCGGGTGCGCGGTGGCCTACTCGTTGTGGATCACCGACCTCGACCCCATCAAGTACGACCTGTTGTTCGAGCGGTTCTTGAACCCGAGCCGCATCTCGATGCCCGACATCGACATGGACTTCGACTCGCGCTACCGCGACGAGATGATCCGCTACGCCGCCGAGCGTTACGGCCGCGACCACGTCGCCCAGATCATCACGTTCGGCACGATCAAGGCGCGCAACGCGGTGCGCGACGCCGCCCGCGTGCTCGGGTATCCGTACGGCGTCGGCGACCGACTCGCCAAGGCGATGCCGCCGATGGTGATGGGCCGTGACACGCCGCTCAAGTACTGCTTCGAGCAGAGCCCGAAGTACGCCGACGGTTACAAGGCGGCCGCTGACCTGCGGGCGATGTACGACACCGATCCCGACGCCAAGAAGGTGATCGACGTCGCCCGCGGCCTCGAAGGTCTGAAGCGTTCCGACGGCATCCACGCCGCCGCGGTGGTGATCACGAAGGACCCGGTCACCGACTACGTGCCGATCCAGCGCAAGCCCGAGTCGGGCCAGGATCCCGCCGACGCGCCGGTCGTCACACAGTACGAGATGCACGGGGTCGAAGACCTCGGCCTGTTGAAGATGGACTTCCTCGGGCTGCGCAACCTCGACGTCATCACCGACGCCCAGGAGATGATCCGTACGCAGCGCGATTCGGCGTTCTCGATCGACGACATACCGCTCGACGACGCGCGCACGTTCGAGCTGTTGGGGCGCGGTGACACGATCGGCGTGTTCCAGCTGGAGTCGCCGCCGATGCGTCAGCTGCTCAAGGCGATGGCGCCGAACAGCTTCGAAGACGTCGCTGCCCTGATCGCGCTCTATCGGCCGGGTCCGATGGGCGTCAACATGCACTACGACTACGCCGATCGCAAGAACGAGCGCAAGCCCGTCGAGTACTTCCACCCCGACGCCGCGGAGGTGCTCGGCGACACGTACGGCCTGATGATCTATCAGGAGAGCGTGATGCGCGTCGCCCAGAAGTTCGCCGGGTACGACCTCGCCGAAGCCGACAACCTGCGCAAGGCGATGGGCAAGAAGGTCCGCGAGGTGATGGCCGAGGCGCGCGAGGGCTTCGAGGCGGGCGTCGAGCGGACCGGGTACGGCCAACAGCTCGGCAAGGAACTTTTCGACATCATCGAGAAGTTCGCCGACTACGCGTTCAACAAGAGCCACTCGTTCGGGTACGGGATGATCACGTATCAGACCGCCTACCTCAAGGCGCATTACCCGGTCGAGTACCTCGCCTGCCTGCTCACGAGCGTCAAGAGCAACCTCGACAAGGCGGCCATCTACCTCGCCGACTGCCGCCAGCTCGGCGTCAAGGTGCTGCCGCCCGACGTCAACCGCTCCGGCGCCGACTACGGCGCACTGGCGCCCGACGAGGTCCCGCAGGACATCTCACTGCCGCTCGGCAGCCCGGGGGCGATCACGTTCGGCTTGTCGGCGGTGCGCAACGTCGGCGAGGCACTCGTCGAGCTGCTGCTCGCGGAGCGCAACGAGAACGGCGAGTTCACGAGCTTCCACGACTTCGCCGAGCGGGTGCCCGAGGCCGTGCTCAACAAGCGCACCGTCGAGTCGCTGATCAAGGGCGGAGCGTTCGACTCGCTCGGCCACACCCGGCGCGGGCTGTTGACCGTGTTCGAGCACATCATCGACGTCACGGTCAAGCGTCGCCGTGAGCAGGAGAAGGGCGTGATGAGCCTGTTCGGCGGCTGGGACGACGCCGGCGCGGACGATCCCGGTCCCGGGTTCGACGAGCGCGTCGAGATCCCCGGCCTCGTGTTCGACAAGACCGAACAGCTCCGCTACGAAAAGGAGATGCTCGGGCTGTACGTGTCCGACCATCCGCTGTTCGGCGTCGAGGCTGCCTTGAAGCGCAAGGTCGAGCAGTCCGTGCTCGACCTGCAATCGATGGAGGACGGCGCCGCGGTGACCGTCGGCGGGGTCATCACCAACCTCGCCCGCAAGTTCACGAAGAAGGGCGACCAGATGGCGGTCTTCGTACTCGAGGACCTCGACGCCTCGATCGAGGTGACGATCTTCCCGCGCACGCTCGCCGAGCAGGGCCACAAGCTCGAAGACGACCTCATCGTGTCGGTCAAGGGCCGCCTCGACCGGCGCGATGAATCCCGCTTCGGCCTCATTGGCCAGACGATCACCGTCTTGTCGGGCCTGAGCGACGGCCCGGCGGCGCCGTTGCGGTTGCGCTTGCCGTCGGCGGCCCTCGACGAGCTGAAGATCCAGCGCCTGAAGCGGATCCTGCGTGAGCACCCCGGCGACTCGATCGTGATGGTCGACATCGGGCAGGGCAAGGTGCTCAAGCTCGCCGACGAGTTCCGCGTCGATCTCGACCGATCCGTGGGAGAACTGCGCATGGCGTTCGGCCACGACGCCGTGATGCTGTAACGCACGAAAGGACCCGTCTCCGACGTCCGTTACGGGGGCGGCTTGAACAAGCCCCCCGCGCGGGTGGCAGAATGGTACGAATGCCACTCGAAGTCACGACCAACGACGCGGCTGCGTTGACCGACTCCGACCTCGACGAACTGGCGTCGATGGAGGAGGCGTTCAGCGCCGGACAGCTCTCGAAGGCCAAGGAGGACTGGGTCCTGATCACCACGGCCCGCTTCGGCGGCGCCCTGCACGGGTTCACGTTCTCCACACTCGAGCGGATCGGGGGCACGCCGTGCGTGCTGATCGGGCTCATGTCCGTCAAGCGGTCATCGCGCCGTGACCAGGTCCTCCGTGGCCTGATCGGTGAGGCGTACCACCGGGCGCTCATGGCGTTCCCCGACGAAGATGTCGTCGTCGGCTGCCGGTTCGTCAACGCCGACGGCCTCGAAGCGTTCAAGGATCTCCGTGACGTCACGCCGTCGCCGGGCACCAACGCCGTCGGCGAGGAGCGGGCGTGGGGGCGGCGACTCGCCAAGCGCTTCGGCGTCGACAGCGGCTACGACGCCAACTCCTTCATCGCCAAGAGTGGCGCCGACGGCTTCCTCGATCACGAATCGTCGAAACCCGACAAGCTCGACCCGGCGATCGTCGACATGTTCGCTGCGGTACCGGCCTCGAAGGGCGGCGTCATGGTCGTCTACGGTTGGTCGATGGCGGAGGACCTGCTCAAGCTCGGCAAGCGTTGACCGGGACGGACTGATGCCCGAGTTCGCCGAGATCGTCCGATCCCGGCGGATGACTCGGGCATTCGACGGCCGCCCGATCGCGCCGGCGGTCCTCGACGAGCTCGTCGAGCTCGCCGCTCGGGCCCCGAGCGCCGGCAAGACTCAGGGATGGCACCTCGTGCTGCTCACCGGCGAGCAGACGGCGGCGTTCTGGGATTCGACGTTGCCCGCGGTGCGGCGTGACTCGTTCCGCTGGCAACGCTTGCTCAGCGCTCCCGTGATCGCCTTGCCGCTCGCCGACGCCAAGGCCTACGTCGACCGCTACTCCGAACCGGACAAGGTGCAGACCGGCCTCGGCGCCGGGCCGAGCGCGTGGCCGGTGCCGTACTGGACGATCGACGCGTCGATGGCCGTGATGACGCTGCTCTTGGCCGCCGAGAACGTCGGCCTCGGTGCACTGTTCTTCGGGGTGTTCCGCGGCGAGCGGGAGCTTCGCCAGCGGTTGGCGATCCCACCGGGGCTCGAGCTGTTGGGGGCGATCGCCCTCGGCTACCCGCTCGCCGATCCGTCAGGCGGCGTCACGGCGGGTGGGGCCGACGTGACCGGCCTCGACGTCGGTCCTGGCGCCAGCGCCGGTCGCACCAGGCGACGCGCCGAGCAGATCATCCACCGGGGACGTTGGTAGGGCCGTCGGCCGAACCTGGTCCCCGGATCACGACGGGACGTCCCACGTACTGCTCGGCGAACCCTTGCAGGGTGTCCTGTGGCGTCTGGCAGGTGTACTGCCGGCAGATGTAGGCGAGCCCATCGGCGCGACCCTCCCACAGCGGCGACTCGTACGGCTCGCCCCACGCCAGCACCACGTCGGGGCGCCACACGGTGTGTGCGAATCGAACGAGATCGTCTCGCTCACCGACGATCACGACCTCGGTCAACCCACGTCGACGGAGGTCCGTGGCCAGCAACGCCCCAGCGTGATTGCCGTTCGGCTTGTCGGCGATCTGGCCGGCGACGAGTTGGAGGATGCGGTCGCCGTGGTTGGCGTAGCGCGGTTCGCCGGTCAGCGCCGAGAGCCGGAAGAGGGCGTTGGCGGCGATGGCGTTCGCCGACGGGATCGCACCGTCGGTGAGGTCCTTCTGACGCACGATGAGCTGTTCGGCGTCGCCAGCGGTCGTGTCGAGGCCGCCTTGCACCGGATCCCAGAACCAGTCGAGCATCGTGTCCGCCGTGGCGACTGCCTCGCTGATCCATCGCGCCTCGCCGGTCGCTTCGGCGAGGCGGATGAACGCGTCGACGAGCGCGGCATGATCGCCGGCCAACGCGGCGTGACGGGCCGGCGGTGAGCCGTCGGCCTGCCAGCTGCGGAACCAGCGGCCATCCGGGCCGCGCAGCTCGCGGATCAAGAACTCGGCGGTGGCGATCGCGTCGTCGAGCCAGTCACGGCGTCCGAAGCATGCTCCCGCCTGAGCCAGCGCCGCCAGCCACAGCGCGTTCCACTCCGTGAGCACCTTGTCGTCGAGGCCGGGCGGCGTGCGGCGCAGCCTGGCAGCGAGCAGCTGGCGGCGCGCCTCGTCGACCGTGTGCGAGCGGGCGAGCTCGCCGCGGTGGGCGGCCCGGTTGGGGATCGACCGCCCGTCGAGGTGGCCCTCGTCGGTGATGTCGTACCACTCGAGCACTTCTTCCACCGTCGCCCGGTCGACGTCGCTCAGCGCGGTGCGGACCTCGGCAGGGGTCCACGTGGTGTACCCGCCTTCGATCACGTTGCCGTCAGGATCAGGGGAGTCGGCGTCTTGGGCTGAGAACCAGCCACCCGCAGGGTGGTGCATCTCGCGGCGCACGTACTCGACGGTCTCTTCGACGACCTGGCGCCATTGCGGCTTGCCGAGCACCATCATCGACCGTAGGTAGATCGGCACCAGCAGCGCCTGGTCGTAGAGCATCTTCTCGAAGTGGGGGATCTTCCACTCCCGGTCGGTCGCGTAGCGATGGAACCCGCCACCGACATGGTCGTACAGCCCACCCGAGCACATTGCATCGAGCGTGGTGGCAACGATGCGCGCCGCCGGTTCGGCAGCGTTGGTCATGAAGGCGCGCAAGATCAGCTCGACCTGCAGCGGTGGCGGGAACTTCGGTGCCCCTCCGAACCCGCCCCACTCCGTGTCGAAGGCGCGGGCCAGTCCCTGCACGACGGCGTTCAGCTTGTCGAGGCCGGGAGCGTCTGTCGCCGGTTGGACTCGCGCCGTGCGGTCGATCGCCGTGACGAGGCCGTTCACGTTCTGCGCGATGTCGTCTGGTCGGTTGCGGTAGACGTCGTCGATGGCGTCGAGGAGCTGCAGGAACGTCGGCTTGGGGAAGAAGGTGCCGCCGTAGAACGGCTCGCCGCCGGGTGTGAGGAAGACGGTCATCGGCCACCCGCCGCGCCCGGTCTGCGCCTGCACGGCGTCCATGTAGAGCGCGTCCACGTCGGGCCGCTCCTCGCGGTCGACCTTGACGTTGACGAACTTGGCGTTCATCTTCGCCGCCACCTCGTCGTCCTCGAAGCACTCGTGGGCCATCACGTGGCACCAGTGGCACGAGGAGTAGCCGACCGACAGCAGGACCGGCACGTTGCGCTCACGTGCCGCAGCGAACGCCTCGGATCCCCACGGATACCAGTCGACCGGGTTGTCGCGGTGCTGGCGCAGGTAGGGCGACGTCTCGTCGGCGAGCCGATTCACGGGTTCGACGGTATCGGCATCACCGCGGCGCAGGCTCAGCCGTCCAGGTCGTCCGGGTCGTCGGGGCGATCGTGGGCTCGGCGTTCGGGGCGAAGGGCATCGAG
>CAZQCP010000135.1:0-7821 GCA_964592115.1 uncultured Ilumatobacteraceae bacterium | reverse complement strand
GCCCGCGAGCCGACGTCTCCACCGATTGCATCCGGGGTCAGACACCACATGCAACCGCGCACGACCGCCAGGCCGGCCCACATCATGCGTGCTGTTGCATGTGGTGTCTGACCCCGGATGCAATCCCGCCCAACTGTGTCACAGCCCCTCGTCAGAGTGGATGCCAACGAAGAGATGCAGACCAAGGAGGTCCGACATGCGAGTACTGGTGGCAACGAACGACCTGCAGGGCACCGTCGAGGGTGACTATGCGTGGACGGTGGAGGGCGAGCTGGTCACCCCGCTCGTGGTGGAGTGCCGGTCGGGCGACCGCTGCGGGTGTGCCCGCGGCTTCCCCGGCCTCGCCAGCGACCGAGCGACCACGACGGCGATGGTCGTCGATCGGCCGGGTGTGAGCGAGCACGACCTCGGTGATGCCGTGCGCGACTATCTCGACCGGGCAGGCTGGATCGATCTGTTCGAACAAGCCGCGGCAACAGCCGACCACGGCGACGATGGCGACGACAGCGAGTCGTTCCTCGGCGAGTTCCACGACGTCCACGACCTGATCGACTCGCTGGTCGAAGAACACGTCGACGCGATCCTCCAAGTCTGCGACGAATGGCCCACCGGAACGATCGTGCAGCGGCGTGGAGACTTCGTGTGGGCGCGGTCGTACCCCGCGGTGGCATGACCACGGGCGAGTGCCGCGCGGCGTCAGCCGTCGAGAAACGTGAGCGAATCGCCGACGGCGACGTGTCCGGGCTGAACGATCGTCGCGTACACACCGAGGTTCTGCCCGAGCTCACGCACGATCGTGCGCAGCACCGCACGGTCGGCGGGGATCGCGTCGTCGATCTCGCGGGTGACCATCACGCAACGCGGGCAACCGGCGCCGAACTCGATGGTCGCCCCACCGATCTTGGCCCGCCGCCCGGTCCAGTCGAACTCGGGATGACCCGGCGTGGTCGCGCTCGTACCGTCGTCGCCGGTGTCGATCACGATCGACGGCCGGAACCGGCGCACATCGATCGCCGATTCCGGGAGGGCATCGGCCAGCGTGGTGAGCGCCGCTTCGGTCATCACGAGCAACGGGAACGCGTCGTAGTAGGTGCCTGGCGGCGACTCGAACTCGGCGATCACAGGCGGGAACACGGCGAAGTCAGGAAGCGGCTCGTCGTCGAGGCGCCCGAAGATTCCTCGTAGCTCGGCGAGCATGTCGTCGGAATCGGGCGCGCCACGTCGATAGTGATCGAGGTCGGCGGCCGGCGCCAACCGCTCCAGATGCACCGGGTGCTCGAGCGCGTCGCTCACGCGCTCGTGTACGTCGTCATCCGTCGTGCGCACGGTCGACCCGTCGGGCAGCGTGATCTCGACGTGTTCTCCATCGATGTCCCGTGCCGCCAAACGCATCAACGGGCCGATCTTCTTCGCCCCGCGGATGCCGCCCCGTTCGAGATCGCGGGTCGCCCACGTGCGATCACCGACCACGCCGAGGTCGTCGAGGTCGACGTGCTCGACTTGGCCACCGACCATCGACTTCACCGGATAGCGCCACAGTTGGCTGACGTGCATGGTGTGTACGGTACGTCAGCGATCAGTTCGCCACGAGCTCGGCGAACGCGTCCGCGGCAGCGTCACGGAAGTCGGCCGGCGCGTCGATCGCCACGGGATCGATGAACATGCCGACGTCGAAGCTGTTCTCGTAGGACAACGCGGTCGCGTTGCACGCCGTGCCGGCGACGGGTCCGAGCGTGACGATCCGTTCGAGCCTGGCCCCCGAGACGTAGAGCGTGAACGAGGCGCCACGCAGGTTGGACGTGGCGAAGTCGAGCTTGCCGGCCGTTGCCCGTGCCGCTGAGGTGACGACCGATGTCGGCAACAGGTTGGCCAATCCGGACAGCGCTCCGATGCCGGCGCCTTCGGGGAGCGCGGATCGCGTGGCGGCGAGACGCTCGTGGACATCGGCGACGCGGCCGGCGATCGGCATCGGCGCGCCGGGGAGCTGGACGGGGACAGGCGTGAACGAGTTGCCACCGATCGCCTTGTCCTGGCGCGTGCTCAGCACGAAGCTGGTGTTGAACGCATCGACCTCCACACCCCGATCGGCGTGGTAGCGCACGGCGGCTTCGGTGAGTCCGGCGAGGAATGCGTCGTTGACCGTCGCGTCGAGACGCTTGGCGGCCGCCTTCAGCGCATCGAGCGGCACGCTGACATGTTCGAGATGCCGGTGGCGCGAACGGGTCTTCCACAACGGCGAGCCCCCGGCGACCTCGTTGCCCGAACCGGTGACGGCGCCCGCCGTGGAGGTGACCGTGGCGGCGAAGCCCTCGACCGCTTCGCGAGCGCGTTGCGGGTCCGCCGGCCAGATCGCCACTTCGCCGGCGACGCGACGGGCCACCCCGAGCTGGCGTCGCACGAGATGGGCCAGCGATTGGCCGATCGCCGCCGGCAACCCATCGGAGAGGTCCCCGCCGAGCTGCTTGGCGTGGTGCGCCTCGGCCGCCGCGGCCACGATGCCTTCCAGGTCGATCTCGTCGGGCGGCGGTGCGGTCGGATCGACCTGTTGGTACATCTCGGCCATCCGCAACTGGCCGATGCCGTCGCTGACGGAGTGGTGCACGAGCGACCAGATCGCACTGCGCCCGCCCTGCACGCCGTCGATCACGACGAACCGCCACAGCGGGCGCGTCCGATCGAGCGGCTCCTGGTAGAGCTCGGCGGCGAGGTCGAACAATTGACGCTCGGTGCCGGGCTCGGGGAGGCGCAGGCGGCGGACGTGGTAGTTGACGTCGAACTCGGGGTCGGGGACCCACGCCGGTGACGCGAGCCTGCCGATGCCAGGGACGACACGCTCGTACAGGCGCGGCATCCGCGCGACGGCGCTGCGCATCGTGCGGCGGAAGTGGTCGGGATCGACGCTCCCCTGCAGGATCGCCACCGCTGCGCCGTTCGGGTTCAGCCACGGATCCTTCTCGATGTTCCACATCAGCGCTTCGTGGTCCGACATGCGGTCACTGAAGCGCTGCTCGCGCTCTCGACGTTCGGTCATCGTGCCTCCGGTTCAGGTGTCGGTGCCGGGTCGGCGATCGCGTTCGGCGTCCGGGTCGCCGTTGTAGCCAGGCGGGTACGTGGCCGCCAGTTCCTCGGCGGTCGGTGTCCTCCGCTTCCGCGCCTCTGCCGGGAGTTGGGCGACGAGTGCCTTCATGATCCGTTTCGTGTCGGCATCGGCGCTGCGGTAGTTGAGGGCGACCGGTGGACCGATGCTCGCCGTGACGTGCGGCTTGTCGGTGAGGTCGAACTTCGGCAGCCGCGAGTTGCGCGGCCACACCTTCTCGGTGCCCCACAGGCCGATCGGGATCACCGGCGCGCGCGTCGCTGCGGCGATGCGCGCCGCACCCCAGCGCCCCTTCAGCTCGGGATCGAAGAACGCCGGGCCGCGCGGGATCGTGCCTTCCGGCGCGATCATCAACAACTCTCCCGCTTCGATGGCCGCGATCGCCGCGTCGAGCGGCTCGTCGGAACCGGTGCCCCGATCGACGCGGATACCACCGGATGCCTTCAGGAGCGAGCCGATCAGCGGGACGTCGAACACCTCCTTCTTGCCGAGCCCGCGGACGTTGCGGCCCGCTTTGGAGATCACCAGCGACATCACCAACGGGTCGTAGTAGGAGCGGTGGTTGAACACGACGATCGCCGGGCCGGTCGCCGGGATGTGCTCGAGCCCGGAGATCTCGACGTTGGCGTTCGGGGTGACGAGCTCGGCACGCATGAACGGCCGACCCCATTCCTGGAGCTCCTTGCCGAGGATCTTGGCCACGCCGTCGGAACGGTCGAAGTGGCGCACGGGCCAGCCCCGCAGCGCCGCCGCGACACGCAGGTGCAGGTCGGGGTTGACCGCGACTGGGTGACCGACCATCGCCAGCAGCGACGCATCGAAGTAGCTGTCGCTGTACGCGTAGCTCGCCCGCAGATCCACGCCGTGATCGTCGGCCCACGCACGCACCGCGTCGGCCTTCGCCCGGCGCCACACGAAGTCGCCGACGACGTGCCCGGTGAAGACCTCGTCACCGGTGCCGTCGGGATCACCCCGCCGTTCCCACTCGGTGGCGATCACCGCGTCGAACCCGAGAAGCTGACCGAACGGCTCCACGAACGGGCGCGGCGACGTGGTCGCCAGCACGAGCATCCGACCAGCGGCGCGGTGTTCCTCGATCGCTTTGCGAGCACCGGGCACGACGAGCGACGCCAGCTCGACCGCTGCGGGTTCCATCGCCGCTGCGACGGCCTCGGTACTCCAACCGCCGGCAGCGCGGCTCGTCCAGCGGGCTGGTTGCATCATCAGCCAGTTCTCACCGAACTGCTCGTACAGCGACATCATCACGTCGACGAGCGGCAGCTCGCGGTCGCCCCCGAAGCCCGCGGCGGCAAGATGCGCACGGAACACGGGAGCCGACGACGCCGTGATCAGCGTGCGGTCGAGGTCGAAGACGGCGATCGCCCGGCGTGCCATTGCCGCAGCCTACGCCGCTGTCGGATGCCCGGCGTCCAGGCCCCTGTGCGCCAGCCATAGGGTGACCATGTGGCCCACACCGACGCACCGCCGGACCCGCCGACCGTCGGCCCGATCGATCTCGTGACTGGCGCGTTCGGCAACACCGGTCCCAGCATCGTCCGGCTGCTCCACGAGCAGGGTCGACTGGTGCGCACGCTCACGACGGCGTCGCCGGGCGGCCCGATCGCACGCGAGATCGCAGTCGTCCGGCCGGACTGGCACGATCCGACCACGCTCGTGGACGCATTCGACGGTGTCTCGACGTTCTACAACACGTTCTGGATGCGCACGGGCGCACCCGGGTCGCACGGCACCGACTACGGCGTGGTGGTCGATCGCTCGACCGCGCTGATCGAAGCTGCCCGTCGCGCCGGGGTCGAACGCATCGTCCACATCAGCGTCGCCCACGCCGACGCGCCCGAGGCGCAGCGCTACCCCTACTTCGCGGCGAAGGCCCGGGTGGAAGCGGTGCTCCGTGCCAGCGGGCTTCCTCATGCAATCGTGCGACCGGCGCTCGTGTTCGGTGGCGGCCCCGGCATCGTCGACCAGCTCGCGCGGGTACTGCGCTGGGTCCCGGTGTTCGGCGTCGCCGGCGACGGGCGGTACCGCGTGCGTCCGGTGCACGTCGACGACATCGCCCGCCTCTGTGTCGAAGCTGCCGAGGGCGCGTCCGCGGACGCGCCGTCGGCAGTCGACGCCGTCGGCCCGGACCGGCCGACGTTCGACGAGCTCGTGCGCTGGGTGGCGGCAGCGGTCGGACGCCGGGCGCGGGTGGTTCGGCTCCCGACACCCATCGTCATCGCCGCGGGACGCGCCCTCGGCGCGGTGCTGCGCGAGGACCTGTTGACCGCCGACGAGTTGCGCTCGACGATGGACGGCCTCGCCGACACCGACGGCCCGGCGACGGGCACCGTCAGCTTGCGCGACTGGCTCGCCGAGCCCGGGGCGACACTCCGCGCCCGCTGAACCCTCGATCAGCCCGGGTTCGACGCGGCGGCGGCGGGCGGCGAGAGCAGCGTGCCGACGCCGTGCACGACGCCGTTGATGGCGATGTGGTCCGGCGACACGATCGGCGCGCCGGCGACGGTGACCGTGGTGCCGTCGGCACCGATCGGCAGCGTGACG
The DNA here is from genome assembly GCA_964592115.1 of uncultured Ilumatobacteraceae bacterium. Taxonomy (GTDB): domain Bacteria; phylum Actinomycetota; class Acidimicrobiia; order Acidimicrobiales; family Ilumatobacteraceae; genus Sva-07. The sequence goes on along the minus strand of CAZQCP010000135.1, from coordinate 2,162 downwards.
GTCTTGTCGAACAACGTCGGCAGTGCGAGCCCCGGAGTCAGCTGGGCGAGCGTGTACCGACCCTCCACGACGTGATACGCCAGGATCGCCAACAGGTTCGGGTCGGTCTTGAGTGCCTGGAACTGGGCGTCGGACAGAGACGCGAACGCATCGTTCGTCGGCGCGAAGACCGTGTTCGGTCCGGCGAGTCCGAACGAAGCGTCGAGGCCGGCGGCGTCGATCAGCTCGACGAGCATCGAGAACTGCGGGTCAGCGCGCAGCACCTCGATCAACCTCGGCTCGTCGATCGGCGGCGATGGCGGCACCGTCGTCGGCGGCACCGTGGTGGGCGGCACGGTCGTCGGCGGCACCGTCGTTGGCGGCACCGTGGTGGGCGGCACCGTCGCCGGCGGCACGGTCGTGCCCGGAACGGTCGTGTCGGGCACCGTCGTGGTGGTCGTGGCGCTCTCCTGGCCGCGCTCGTAGATGGCGCGGACCGTCGCCGCGTCGAAGACCCCGGTCTCGGGAACACCGAGCTCACGCTGGAGGGCGCGCATCGCCTCGGTCACCTCGGCGCTCCACACGCCATCGATCGGGCCGTCGTAGAAGCCGAGATCGGTGAGCAGACGCTGGATGTCCTCCGTCGTGGTCGTCAACAGTTCGGCGTACGGCCCGAGTGCGGCACGTAGGGCGGCGTCGGTCGCCTCGTCGAAGATCCCGGTCGGCGGCAAGCCGACGGACGCCTGGAACGCGGCCAGCGCAGCACGGTACTCCTCGGTGTCGAGGCCGTTGATCGGACCGTCGTAGAAGCCGAGGAAGCGCAACGCCTGCTGAACCGCGGCGATCTGCGCGGCAGCCGCGTACGCCTCGTACTGGCGGCGCATCTCGGCAAGGTCGACGTCGGTCGCCGAGATTTCGGTGACCTCGCCGCCGCGCAGCACCGCCGTGGTGAACCGCGCCCACGTCGGGTCGCCGTTCTCGTCGAGGTCGATGCGCCCGGAGACGCCGTCGTAGTCGATGTTCTCGCCGGCGCGCAGGCTCTCGAGGCAGTCGCTGTAGGTCGAGCACGTCGTGCCGTCACCCGTGACATCGATCACCGCTGCGGCCAGCGAGTCGTTCTGTCCCTCGGCGACCGACTCGTTGGCCAGCGCCATCACGACAGCGCAGTCGTACGCCTGGGGAGCGAAGGAGACCTCGCCGTTGTCGTCGTCGTCATACAGCCGCTCGAGGAACGCGTTGTTGCCCATCGAGCCGAGCAACGTGAAGCCGTCGACCGAGGTGGGATCGCCCTCGGCGCCGGGTGAGGCGATGCTGGCGATGCGGGCCCGGAAGAACGCGTCGAGGCCGACCATCGTCGCCGGATCGACACCGGCCTGCACCAGGGAGGCGAGCAGGTTGGCGCCTTCCGAGTAGGACACGAGGACGGTGAGGTCGGCGCCGATGCCGACGACTTCGTTCGCCTCACCGGTGAACTGCACGCGGCGGGGGTCGTAGTCGACCACGACCGGGTTCATGCCAGCCGCCTGCAGGAGCATGGCCAGACCACCGCTGATCGACACGCCGTAGTCGTCGGTGCGGGCGACGATCGCCACGGTCCACGCCGCGCCCGGCTCAGTGGCGTCACGGCGCTCGGTGATGTACCGGGTGAGGTACGTCGTCATCACGTCGTCGGGGAGGGCGGTGCGGACGAGTGCCAACTCGTCGCCCTGGTCGAGCGTGATGCGGGGGCGGCTCGCCGACGCGCTGCACGTGAGCCCACCCGCCTCGCCCACCACGTCGCGGACCGCGAGACCGGCATCGGAACCGGCAGGGCCGATGAACGACTCGAGGCCCGCAGCGACTGCCGCCTCCGCAGCGGCGCCATCTTCGGCACCGGGCTCGTCGGCGAACGACGTCACCGTCAACGGTCCGTCCAACACGCCGCCACCGTCGTCGATGTCCGCGGTGGCGAACGCGATGCCGCGGTCTTGTCCACGGAACAGCGTCGACAACACGCCCGTTGATGGCGCCAGCAACCCGATCTCGAGGCCGTCTCCGGTCAGGCCGCCAGGCTCGGTCGTGTCGGTCGGCTGCTCGGTTGTCTCCGGAACATCGGTGGGTGCGGGGGCGACCGACGAGTCGCCGTCATCGTCGCTCCCACTGCATCCGGCCACCACGAGTGTCGTTGCCACGGCGAGCGCAGC
>CAZQCP010000134.1:0-7859 GCA_964592115.1 uncultured Ilumatobacteraceae bacterium | reverse complement strand
CGCTCCATCGGGCAGTGTCGCTCCGACGGCGGCGGCGAACGTGAGCGCCGTGAGGCCACCGGTCGGGCGATCAGGACGTTGCGGTGGCGAGGCCGATGCCTCGACGTCGGTTGCGACCGCAGTCGCCACGGCCTCGAGGATCGGTGCCGGGTCGACGCCCGGGCGGATCAGCGGCTGCAGCTCGCACGTCTCGGGCGTGAGCCGGCTCGGTCGGCCCGGGTAGGCGAAGAACGCCACGGGCTCCTCGACCCCCACGAGCACGAGCACGTCGAGGTCGATGAGCTGGGCGGTCGCCTGCTCGGCGAAGTACCCGAGACGTTCGAAGTTCGGGCGACCGGCGCCGCGGGGCAGGCGTGCCGGGAACGTTTCCAACAGCACCTGGGCGCTGCAGGCGGCGGCGATGCGCGAGAGCGCACCGAGCGACTCGTCGGTCAACGCCCGCCCACCGACGAGGAAGCCGAGCTTGCGGCCACTCGTGACGAGCGCGGCGAGATCGGCGACGACGTCGTCGTGTGCCGCCGACGACGTCGCGGATGAGCCGTCCGCGGGAGCACTGGCGACTCGTCCGCCCGAGTTCCACGCGACGTCGGCGCGCAACACGATGGTGGCGATCTGCGCGTCGATTCCCGAGGCGGTGGCGACGGCGCTGGCGATCGCGGTGCCGGCGTCGGCGGGCGTGCGCGGTGTGATCACGTCGCCCGACACGGTGCGGGCCATACCGGCGAGGTCGGAGTGCAGCGGGGCGTCGAGCACGAGGTGGTCGGTGGCGTGGTCGCCGACGATGTTGACGATCCCCGAGCGGGCGCGACGTGCGTTGTGCAGGTTGGCGACGCCGTTGGCGAGTCCGGGGCCGAGGTGGAGCAACGTCGACGCGGGCCGTCCGGCCATGCGGAAGTAGCCGTCGGCGGCTCCGGTCGCCACACCTTCGAACAGCGTGAGGATCGGCCGCACCCCCGGGTAGCGGTCGAACGCCGACACCACGTGCATCTCCGACGTCCCCGGGTTCGTGAAACAGACGTCGACACCGTGCGCGGCGAGCGATGCAACGACCGCGTCGGCCCCCGTGATCGTCGAGTCCGGTGTCGATGCTGCGTCGCTCATCGACCCATTGTCGCCGCGCTGCGGACCGAAAGTCACACTGGGGACGGGTCCCACTGTGACTCAGATGGTGACGCACACAGCGCCGGCGGCGACCAGAATGCGAGCCGTGAGTGTGGCCCCCGACGTGACCTGGCAGCTGGCGCTGGCGCTCGCCCTGCTGGCGGTGCTGGCACTCGGCGCCTCGCGACTCGGACGCGCCGGACTCGAGCGCGACGCAGCGTGGGCGCTGGGACGAGCCGTCGCGCAGCTCGCCATCGTCGCCGTCGTGATCACGGCGGTGCTCGACCACGTGTGGTCATCGGTCCTGTTCGCCGTCGTGATGTTCGTCGTCGCCGTCGTCACCGCCGGCGGCCGCATCGACGCTCGCCGGTCGATGGTGTGGGTCGCGGTCGCCATCGGCGGCGGCGTCGCACCGGTGCTGGCGATCGTGTTCGGCACGGGTGCTGTCGACATCACGGGGCCCGCGGTCGTGGCCATCGCCGGCATCGTGATCGGTGGATCGATGACCGCCCAGACGTTGACCGGACGGCGGGCATTCGACGTGATGCGCGCCGAGCGCGGTCAGGTGGAAGCGGGGCTCGCGCTCGGCCTCAGCAGGCGGGCGTCGATCACCATCGTGATCGGCCGCCACACCCGTGAGGCAGTGCTGCCGGTGATCGACCAGACGCGCACGGTCGGTCTCGTCACGCTGCCGGGCGCGTTCGTCGGCGTGCTGCTCGGCGGAGGCTCGGCGACCGATGCGGCCGCGGCGCAGGTGCTCGTGCTGGCGGGTCTCCTGGCGGCGGAGACCATCGTCGCCGTGCTGTCGCAGCGGTTGATCGCCGACGGTCGCATCCTCGCGCCGGACCTTCGCGTGGCGCTCCCGGCGCGCTGACGGTCAGTGCTGCTGGCGTCGCCAGTAGCCGGTCATCGACACGTGGTCGGCAGGCACGCCGTGGTCGCGGCGGAGGAGTCGCCGGATCGCCGACATCTGGCGTGACTCGCCGGCGCCGAACGCGACGAGCCCCGGACGGTCGACGTCGAGCTCGCGGACCGCGTCGATCAGACGCGTGCCGGTGCCGGGCTCGTCGTCGCCACGGAACAGCCAGCGCACGTCCGCCCGGCCCGGGGGAGTGAGCTCGATCACGTGCGACTCGTCGATCGTCTCGGCGATCACGACGATGTCGGCGTCGGCGGGGAGGTCCTCGATGCGCACGGCGACCGCCGCGAACCCGCTCTCGTCGGTGACGAACAGGTGGGAGCGCCCTCCGGCAGGGACCGTGAACGACGCCCGCGGCCCCCACAGTGCGATCTCCTCGCCCGGCGTACAGCGCGACGCCCAGCCGCCGACGCCACCATCGTGGCCGTGGGTGACGAACCACATCGTCATGACCTTCGTGTCCGCATCCCAGGCGCGCACGGTGTAGTACGCGCCGAGTGGTCGGTCCGCGGCGTCGGTGGCCATGAACTGGGACATCGAGTAGCCGTCGGGCAGCGGCACGCCGTCACGCCCGACGAACACGTAGACGAACTGGTCGAGCCCGACCGACTCGAACCCGTCGAAGTCACCCGTGACGATGATCTCGCGCAGGTTCGGGGTGAGGTCGCGGACGCTCGTGACCCGCGCCGGGTACGTGCCGAGCGACCCGGTGGTCGACATCTCCTCTTCCATCGACGTGAGTGGCACCGTGTCGCCAGCGCTCTGGCGGGCGATCCCGATGCGCGCCATCACCTGCGTCGACACCTCGGCCGACGTCGACACCGGTCCGTCGAACGTCAGCCGCGCCGACCCGCGCCCGTCGGGCAGGCGAACGACGAAGTCGACGCCCTCGCTGTCGACGGCGGTCGCCTCGGCGTCGATCGCGGCCTCGCACCCGGCTGCGAACCGGGCCAGCAGCAGCACCGTGTCGGGGTGGTTGGCGTTGAAGTGCTCGATCGTCGCCTCGACTTCGACGACGACCTCGGGGGAAAGCGAAACAGCCATGAGTAGGCAAGCCTAACAAGCACGAGATGTCCCGCGGGGACGGGTGCAACGGAACGCCCCGCGTCCCGCGAGCGCGGTATCGTCGCTGTGGTGGGAGACGTGATCCGGCTCGAGCACGTCGAGCCAGTCGAACGGACCGACGAGCGGACCGACGAGCCGGGGCTGCGCGACGTGATCGGCGACGTGTTGCGCGAGGAGCGCCACGACCAGGGGCGAACGCTCGCCGAGGTCGCCGACGCCGCGCACGTGTCGCTGCCGTATCTCTCCGAGGTCGAGCGGGGCCGCAAGGAGGTGTCGTCGGACGTGTTGGCGGCGATCTGTGATGCGTTGGAGCTGCCGCTCGTCGACGTGTTCGAGCGCGGCGCCGACCGGCTACGCGCTCGGGCGCAGCGCGGTCCGTTCGCTCAGCTGCTCGCTGCTTGACGGCGCGGCGACCGCATCGACCACGCCGTACTCCACGGCCGCCGCCCCCGCCAGCACCAGCGCACGGTCGGTGTCGGCGCGCACATCCGCCGCGGCTCGCCCGCAATGGCGAGCGAGGATCGCTTCCGCCTCACCACGGATGCGTGCCAGCTCCGCCGCTTCGATCGCCAGGTCGCTCATCGACCCCCGCGCCCCGTCGGCGTGCGGCTGGTGGAGGAGCACGCGGGCGTGTTCCAGCACGTGTCGCTTGCCCGGCGCACCCGCCGCGAGCAGGATCGCCGCTGACGATGCGGCCTGGCCGACGCACAACGTCGCCACATCGGGCGCGACGAACTGCATCGTGTCGTAGATCGCCATCATCGCCGTGAACGACCCGCCCGGCGAGTTGACGTACAGGTGGATGTCCTGCGCCGGGTTCGCCGCCGCGAGGTGCAGCAGCTGGGCGACGACGACGTTCGCGACCCCGTCGTCGATCGGCGTGCCGAGGAAGACGATCCGCTCGGCAAGCAACCGGCTGTACACGTCAGTGACGCGCTCGCCGCGCGGCGTCGACTCGATGACCGTCGGGATCGTGTAGCTGCTCATCGGGCCAACCCCAGCGGACGGACGCGCCGTGGCGCGATCTCGTCGAGCGACGTCACGACGTGGTCGACGAAGCCGTACGCCAACGCTTGGTCGGCATCGAACCAGCGGTCACGACCCATGTCGGTGGTGACCTCGTCGATCGGCCGGCCCGTGTGACGGGCGACGATGGCCCGCATCCGGTCGAGCGTCGCCACGAGGTTCTCGGCCTGGATGGCGACGTCGGCCGCAGCCCCGCCGAGCCCGGCCGAGCCTTCGTGCATCAGCACCTGCGCGTTGGCCAGCGCGTACCGCTTGCCCGGCGTGCCGGCGCACAAGAGCACCTGGCCCATGCTGGCGGCGATTCCGGCGGCGACGGTCACGATGTCGTTGGGGATCAGCTGCATCACGTCGTAGATCGCGAGTCCGGCGAGCACAGAGCCACCCGGCGAGTTGACGTAGAGGTGGATGTCGGCATCGGGGTCCTCGTCGGCGAGCACGAGGAGTTGGGACACGACCCGCGTGGCCAGCTCGTCGGTGACCTCGCCGGCGAGGAAGACGATGCGCTGGCGGGCGAGCCGAGCGGTCAGACGGTCGTCGAGTGTCGCAGTGGGCATCGCCCCATCCTCGTCGCCGAGGGGCCCGCCCGCGGCCCGTTCTGCCACAGGCGAAAATCGCGCAGCCCGCCGCCGATCTCGTGAACATATTGCGTGTTGAGCACGCAACACGTTCACGAGAACGGCGAACTCGGGTGGAGGGGAGGGGCGGTCAGCCGGCGATGGGCTTGACGAGGCCGTCGGGCAGGGCGCGGAACGCGTCCGCGAGCTGCGGCAAGAAGTCGGCGAACGGGCTCGTCTCGCGCCAGTACATCGCGATGCGCCGGCTCGGACGCGGGGCGCGCAGCTCGATGAGGTCGATGTCGGGCGATGGCGTCACGGGCGGGCTGACCGCCAGGCGGGGGAGCAGGGTCACGCCTGCTCCGGACGCCACCATCTGGCGCAGCGTCTCGAGGCTCGTCGCCCGGAATCCGTGGTGGTCGTCGGCACCGGCGAGGTTGCACACACTCAGTGCCTGGTCGCGCAGGCAGTGCCCCTCGTCGAGCAGCAAGATGCGTTCACCGACGAGCGCTGTGGTGCTCACCGGCTCGGCGGGATCTCGCGGTGCGTCGGCCGTGGTGGCGAGCGCGTGTCCCTTCGGGGTGGCGATCACGAAGTCCTCGTCGAACAGCAGCTCTTCGTGCAGGCCGCGCGTATCGATCGGGGCAGCCAGCATGGCGATGTCGAGCTGCCCGGTCTGGAGCTGGCGCAACAACACGTCGCTCTTCTCCTCCACCAACATCAGCGACAGGCGCGGGAATCGGGTGCGCACGATCGGCATCGCGTGCGGGAGGACGTACGGCGCGAGCGTCGGGAAGATGCCGAGCGACATCGTGCCCGCGGCGGGGTCCTCGTGGAGGCGAGCGATCTGGCGGATCCCCTCTGCGTCGCCGAGGATCCGTCGCGATCGTTCGACGATCGCCTCGCCTGCTGGCGTGAGCAGCGCGCCGCGGGGATGGCGCTCGACGAGCTCGACGCCGAGCTCGCGCTCGAGCTTCCTGATCTGTGCCGACAGCGTCGGCTGGCTGACGTAGCAGACCTCGGCGGCGCGCCCGAAGTGCCGATGATCGGCGAGCGCGACCAGGTACTCGAGGCTGCGCAGGTTCACGCCAGCGAGTCTGCCAGCTCCCGCTCGCCGGGGCCGGTGCTGCCGTCGACGTCACCGGCGACGACCGCATCGACGGCGTCGGCACCGACCGTACCGACCGCATCGGGGGCGGCCGGGGCCGACGTGCGGATGAGGTGGTCGAACGCGCTGAGCCCGGCGGTTGCGCCGGCGCCCATGGCGATGACGATCTGCTTGTACGGCACGGTCGTGCAGTCGCCAGCGGCGAACACTCCCGGCAGCGATGTGGCACCTCGATCGTCGATCACGATCTCGCCGCGCGGAGTGCGCTCGACGATGCCGTCGAGCCACTCCGTGTTCGGGAGCAGCCCGATCTGCACGAAGATCCCGGCGAGGTCGACCTGGTGGCTGGACCCGTCGGCGCGGTCCTCGTACACGAGGCCGGTCACCTTCTGGCCGTCGCCGAGCACCTCGGTCGTGCAGGCGTTGACGATGACCTCCGTGTTGGGCAGGCTCGCCAGCTTGCGCTGCAGCACGTCGTCGGCGCGCAGTTGCGTATCGAACTCGATCAGCGTCACGTGCTCGACCACGCCGGCGAGGTCGATCGCCGCCTCGACACCCGAGTTGCCGCCGCCGATCACGGCGATGCGCTTGCCCTTGAACAGCGGCCCGTCGCAGTGCGGGCAAAAGGCGACGCCCTTGTTGAGGTAGTCGGTCTCGCCGGGAACGTTCATGTGACGCCAGCGGGCGCCCGTGGCGAGCACGACCGTGCGCGCCTGCACCGTGGCGCCGCTCGCCAGCTCGACGCCGACGAACCCGCCGGGTGTCGATGCCGGCACGAGCGTCGTTGCCCGCTGGACGTTCATCACGTCGACGTCGTACTCGCGGACGTGGGTCTCGAGCGCCGTGGCCAGCTTCGGGCCTTCGGTGTGGGGGACGGAGATGAAGTTCTCGATCGACATCGTGTCGAGCACCTGACCACCGAAGCGGTCGGCGACCACGCCGGTGCGGATGCCCTTGCGGGCGGCATAGACGGCCGCGGCAGCGCCGGCCGGTCCACCGCCGACGACGAGCACATCGAACGGTTCCTTCGCACCGAGCTGGGCGGCCTTGCGGCTGCCGGCATTGCTGTCCAGGCGGGCGAGGATTTCCTCGACGCTGGTGCGGCCCTGGCCGAACTCCTCGCCGTTGAGGAAAGTGGTCGGCACGGCCATGATCTGGCGCTTCTCGACCTCGTCCTGGTACAGCGCGCCGTCGATCGTCACCATCCGGATCTTCGGGTTGATGACGGACATGACGTTGAGCGCCTGCACTACGTCCGGGCAGTTCTGGCAGGTCAGCGAGACATAGGTCTCGAACCGGTAGTCGCCGTCGAGGTTGCGGATCTGCTCGATGACGTCGGCCTCGAGCTTGACCGGATGGCCGCCCACCTGCAGCAACGCGAGGACCAGCGAAGTGAATTCGTGTCCGAGCGGGATTGCCGCGAAGCGGATGCCGATATCGGCGCCGGGCCGGTTGAGCGAGCACGAGGGCTTGCGCTCGCCGTCCTCCGGGCGTTCGGCCAGGGTGATCCGGTCGGAGAGCTCGGCGATCTCCTGCAGGAAGGTGCGCATCTCACGGGATTTGGCGCCATCATCCAGGGACGCAACGATCTCGATCGGCTGGCTGATCTTGTCCAGGTAGCCTTTCAATTGAGTCTTGAGTTTCGCGTCCAGCATGATGATTCCCGATTTCGTGAGGTTTGCAGAAAGGGTGGCGTCCGGCTCGAAGCCGCCGGACGCCGGGTGCCCGCTACGCGGACCTTGCGTGGATACTGAAGCCGGCGGTCAGATCTTGCCGACCAGGTCCAGGGACGGGGTCAGCGTTTCCGCGCCTTCCTTCCATTTGGCCGGGCAGACTTCGTTCGGGTGGGCCGCCACGTACTGGGCGGCTTTCACCTTGCGCAGCAACTCCGACGCGTCACGGCCGATGCCGTTGTCATGGATCTCGCACAGCTTGATCTGGCCTTCCGGGTTGATCACGAAGGTGCCGCGCAGCGCCAGGCCTTCTTCCTCGATCAGCACGTCGAAGTTGCGGGCCAGGGTGGCGGTCGGGTCGCCGATCATCGGATAGGTCACCTTGCCGATCGCTTCGGACGTGTCGTGCCAGG
>CAZQCP010000133.1:5771-7999 GCA_964592115.1 uncultured Ilumatobacteraceae bacterium | reverse complement strand
CGGATTGCATCCGGGGTCAGACACCAGATGCAACGGCACACACGATGTGGGCCGGCCTGGCGATCGTGCGCGGTTGCATGTGGTGTCTGACCCCGGATGCAATCAGACGGTGTACGGCGGGAACTTGGCGCAGAGGGCGGCGACCTCGGTGCGCACGGCGGCGAGCGCGTCGCTGTCGTCGCGGTCACGGAGGGCACGGGCGATGAGCGACGCGATCGTGGCCATCTCCGGCTCTGTCATCCCCTGCGTGGTCACCGATGGGGTGCCGATCCGCAGGCCGCTCGTGACGAACGGGCTGCGCGGGTCGTCGGGGATCGTGTTCTTGTTCAGCGTGATGCCAGCATCGTCGAGCGTGGCCTGGGCCTGCTTACCCGTGAGCTCGCCGTCGAAGGGACGCAGGTCGACGACCATCAGGTGATTGTCCGTGCCGCCGGACACGAGCCGGAAGCCTTCGTTCACGAGCGCGTCGGCGAGCGCCGAGGCGTTCTTCACGACCTGATGGGCATACGTGGCGAACGACGGGTCCATCGCTTCGCGGAAGGCGACCGCCTTCGCGGCGATGACATGTTCGAGCGGGCCGCCCTGCCAGCCGGGGAACACGGCCTTGTCGATCGCCGCGGCGTGCTCGGCCGTGCACAAGATGGCGCCGCCGCGTGGGCCGCGCAGCGTCTTGTGGGTGGTCAACGTGACGACATCGCAGTGCGGCACCGGGTTGGGGTGCGCACCACCAGCGACGAGGCCGGCGAGGTGCGCCATGTCGAACATCAACAGCGCGCCCACCTCGTCGGCGATCGCCCGGAACGGCTCGGCTTCGAGTCGCCGCGGGTACGACGTGGTCCCGACGACGATCATCTTCGGATGGTGCTCGCGGGCCAGCGATCGCACCTCGTCGAGCTCGATGCGATCCTCCGCGCCGACCCCGTAGGAGACGAAGTTGTACAGCAGGCCGCTGGCGTTGACGGGCGACCCATGGGTGAGGTGACCGCCGTGGTCGAGGCTCAGTCCGAGCACAGTGTCGCCCGGCTTCAACAGCCCCTGGTAGACGCACATGTTGGCGTTGGCGCCCGAGTGTGGTTGGACGTTGGCGTGCTCGGCGCCGAACAGCGCCTTGGCGCGGTCGATCGCCAGTTGTTCGACGCTGTCGATGATCTGGTTGCCGCCGTAGTAGCGCTTGCCGGGGTACCCCTCGGAGTACTTGTTCGTCAGCACCGAACCGGTCGCCAGCATCACGGCGGGCGACGTGAAGTTCTCGCTGGCGATCAGCTGGATGCCGGTCGTCTGACGCTCGACCTCACGGGCGATGAGCGCTTCGATCTCGGTGTCTGGATCGGTGTCGGAGGGAAACGGCATGGCAGGTCCTCGTGGTTCGGGCGGCAGGTCGGCGGTGGCTGCGGAGGCGGTGATGGGTGACAGTGGCGGATGCTGGTGACAGTGGCGGGTGGCGGTGGAGTGGGAGCGGGAGCAGTGGTTCAGCCGAAGTCGGCTTCGAGGGCGGCGATCTGTTCGACGCGACGGGCGTGGCGGCCACCGTCGAACGGGGTGGTCAAGAACGTGGTCACGATCTCCTCGGCGAGACCTTCGCCAACGACGCGGGCGCCGAGTGAGAGCACGTTGGCGTCGTTGTGAGCGCGTGCCATGCGCGCCGTGTAGAGGCAGTTGCACAGCGCGGCGCGCACGCCGCGCACCTTGTTGGCGGCGAGCTGCTCGCCCTGACCGCTGCCGCCGAGCACGATGCCGACGTCGGCGCGGCCGTCGCGCACCGTGCGCCCGACACCGGCGCAGATCTCCGGGTAGTCGACCGACTCGGTGGAGTGCGTGCCCTGGTCGTCGACCTCGTACCCGCTGCCGAGCAGCATCGTCACGAGGTGCTGCTTCAACTCGAAACCTGCGTGGTCGGACCCGATCGCGATGCGCCGCGGCGGCGACGGCGCGGCGGTGCTCGTGGCGCTGTCGGCATCGTCGGTCATCGCCGCCGAGTGTAGGTCGCGGCCTCCCTCGCGCCCCCGCCCAGATCTCCGTCGAGAAGACCACCGATGAGTTTCTCTCGCACCAGTCGCACCCAAACCTCATCGACCCCGCGATCCAACCCGCACCGATGAGTTTCCCTCGCACCAGTCGCGCTCAAATCTCATCGATCCCGCGATCCAACCCGCACCGATGAGTTTCTCTCGCACCAGTCGCGCTCAAATCTCATCGACCCCGCGATCCAACCCGCACCGATGAGTTTC
>CAZQCP010000133.1:3000-5671 GCA_964592115.1 uncultured Ilumatobacteraceae bacterium | reverse complement strand
CAAATCTCATCGCGTCGGTCGCGTTCGAGGCTGAGCGAGCAACTGCGCCCGCGTAGGGTGCATCGACGTGACGACCCCCGTGATCATCGGCGTCGGGCAGTACGTGCACCGCGCCAACGACCTGTCCGACGCGCTCGAACCGATCGAGCTGATGGAGCGCGCCGTGGTGCAGGCGGCCGCCGACGCCGGGCTCGACGGCCCGCCGAGCGCGGACACCGTGCGTGTCGTCGCCCAACTGTCGTGGCGCTACACGAACACGCCGCGCTCGCTGGCCCAGCGACTCGGTCTCGAACCCAGGCGGCTCGAGTACACGGCGATGGGCGGCAACAGCCCGCAGAGCCTCGTCAATCAGACGGCGCTCGACATCCAGGCGGGACACGTCGATGTGGCGATCCTCGCCGGCGGTGAAGCGACACGCACGCGCAAGCGTGCCCGGGCGGCGGGCGTCGAGATCGACTGGCCACGCGGCGACGAGGACGACGAGCCGACGATCATCGGCGAGGACCTGTCGATGAACCTGCAAGACGAGATCGACCGCGGCATCTACCTGCCGGTGCAGGTGTATCCGATGTTCGAGACGGCGATCCGCGCCGGCGCCGGGCGCAACGTCGAAGACCATCGCGCCCACCTCGGGCGGCTGTGGTCGGGGCTCAGCGAGGTCGCCGCCAGCAACCCGTACGCGTGGATCCAGGAGGCGAGGTCACCAGAGGAGATCACGACGACCGGACCGTCGAACCGGATGATCGGGCTCCCGTATCCGAAGCTGATGAACTCGAACAACGACGTCGACATGAGCGCGGCGATCATCATGTGTTCGACCGACGCGGCCGAGCGCCTCGGCGTGCCGAAGGATCGGTGGGTGTACCCACTCGCCGGCGCCGACTGTCATGAGCACAACTACGTGTCCAACCGTGACACGTTCGCCCGCACACCGGCGATCGAGCTCGGCGGACGGCTGGCGCTCGAGCTCGCCGGGATCGGCATCGACGACGTGTCGATCATCGATCTCTATTCCTGCTTCCCGGCGGCGGTGCAGCTCGGAGCGCAGTCGCTCGGCATCGACCTCGACCGTCAGTGGTCGCGCACGGGCGGGCTGACGTTCGCCGGCGGGCCGTGGAACAACTACGTCATGCACGCCATCGCCACCGTCGTCACCGACCTGCGCGAGCAGCCCGACGAGCACGGGTTCGTGTGGGCCAATGGCGGCTACGCGACGAAGCACGCGTTCGGCGTGTACGGCACCCGCCCGCCGGACGAGTTCCGCCACGCCAAGCCACAAGACGAGATCGACGCGCTTCCCCGCCGCGAGCTCGCCGCGCCGGCCGATGCCGCGGGGGCGGCGACGATCGAGGCGTACACCGTGATGTTCTCCCGCGACGACGTGCCCGAGCAGGCGATCGCCAGCTGCCTGCTCGCCGATGGCCGCCGCGCCTGGGGAACATCGACCGACGCGGGCACGACCGCCGCGCTGTGCGACGGCGAATGGGTCGACACCGCAGTGACCCTCACCTCCGACGGCACCCTCACCCTCGACTGATCGCCGACCAGACACCGTCCGCGATGAGCGAACGGACTGACCCTCGAACCACTCCCTCATCGCGGGGCGGACCATCGCGTCCGCGATGAGCGAACGGACCGAGGCCCGGACCACTCCCTCATCGCGCGGGTTTGGGGCGTGACATGCTCGGGGCGTGACCGACGTCCACACCCGCCCGCGGATCCTGCTCGACTGTGACCCCGGCCACGACGACGCGATGGCGATCGTCGCCGCCGCCCGCTTCGCCGACCTGGTCGGCATCACGACGGTCGCCGGCAACGCGCCGCTGGAGCGCACGACGTACAACGCCCGCGTGATGCGCGACCTGCTCGGGATCGACGTGCCCGTCCACTCCGGCAGCCCTCGCCCGCTGCTCGCCGAGCCACGGTTCGGCGCCTTCGTCCACGGTGAGAGCGGTCTCGACGGCGCCGACCTCCCCGCGCCGACCACACCGCTGGACGGCACCGACGCCGTCATGTTCATCGTCGACACGTGCCGCGCCCTCGACGACGTGTGGCTCGTGCCGGTCGGCCCGCTGACGAACATCGCCCTCGCGCTCCGTGCCGCGCCCGACCTCGCTGACCGGATCGCCGGGATCTCGTTGATGGGCGGCGGCTCGTTCGGGAACCGGACGCAAGTCACCGAGTTCAACATCTGGGCCGACCCGGAAGCAGCGGCGATCGTGTTCACCTGCGGCGCGCCGATGGTGATGGCCGGACTCGACGTGACGTATCAGTTCCAGGCCACACCGGCGCGCATCGACCGGATCGGGGCGATCGGTGGCCGGCTGGCGACGGTGCTCGCCGAACTGCTGACGTTCTTCACCGCCAACTACCTGTCGCGCCACGACGAGGGGGCGATCGCCGGCGCGCCGGTCCACGACCCGCTCGCCGTGTTGGCGCTCACCCACCCCGATCTGTTCCGCCGCGAGGCTCGCCACGTCGCCATCGAGACCGAGGGAGCGATCACCCGCGGGATGACGGTCGTCGACCGGCGCACGTTGCGCGACCGACCGGTGCCGAACTGTGACGTGCTCGTGGAGGTCGACGCCGACGCCGCGTTCGAACTGCTGGCCGCCGCCATCGAACACTTCGCCGAGCCCGGCGCCGGGTGACGGGAGGGCGGCGGGACCGA
>CAZQCP010000133.1:0-2900 GCA_964592115.1 uncultured Ilumatobacteraceae bacterium | reverse complement strand
GCGGCGGGACCGACCTGTGGAATTGAAGCAACGGCTGGGGCCCGTCCCCAACCGTTGCTTGGGTGCGAGGCGCGGGGCGGGCGGGTCGTACTGTCGACAGGCATGCGCGCAGCGGTGATGCAGAACTGGGAGCTGACGGTCGACGACGTCGAGACACCCGCCCCGGGCTCGGGACAGGTGCTCACGAAGGTGCTGGCGTGTGGCATCTGCGGCAGCGACCTGCACATGCTCACCCACGGCGCCGAGCAGCGCGCCCAGCAAGCCGAGTTCGCCGCCGACCAGCCGCCATCGGACCCGCCGGTGAACATGTTCGACCCGACCGGGCCGACGGTGATGGGCCACGAGTTCTGCTGCGAGGTGGTCGAGCTCGGCCCCGACGTGAACAACCTCGCCGTCGGTGACGTCGTCGTGTCGATGCCCGTCGCGTTCGACGGCACCGGCGTTCATCCCATCGGCTACTCCAACGCCTACCCCGGCGGATACGGCGAGCTGATGGTGCTCAACGAGATGCTGGCGATGAAGGTGCCCGGCGGCTTGCCGCACCGCATGGCGGCGATGACCGAGCCGCTCGCCGTCGGCGTCCACGCCGTCAACAAGTCGAAGATCGCCCAGGGCGACGCGGCGCTCGTGATCGGCCTCGGTCCGGTCGGGCTGGCGTGCATCGCGGCGATGAAGATGCAGGGCATCGGACCGGTCGTGGGCGCCGACTTCTCCCCCGCCCGCCGGGCGCTCGCCGTGCACCTCGGCTGCGACGAGGTCGTCGACCCGAACGTCGAATCACCGATCGCCGCGTGGCGCCGAATCGACGGGTCCCGGCCACTCGTGATCTTCGAAGCGGTCGGGGTGCCCGGCATGATCGAACAGGCGATGCGGTTCGCCCCGAAGGACTCCCGCGTGCTGATCGTCGGCGTCTGCATGCAGCAGGACCACTTCCACCCGATGCTCGGCATCGGCAAGGAGCTCTCGCTGCAGTTCGTGCTCGGCTACGACCCGCTGGAGTTCGCCAGTTCGCTCGACGCGATCGCCAACGAGCGCGTCGACCTCAGCCCGCTGCACACGGGCACGGTCGGGATCGACGGCATCCCGCAGGCGTTCACCGATCTCGGCAACCCCGAGGTGCACGCCAAGATCCTCGTCGAGCCCTGACGTGCCAGCGGACGCGCCTCGCCCGTCACTCGTGCGGCGGGCGCCGGCCCGCTTTCCTACAGTGACGTCGTGAGCGACACCGCACCGACCGACGAGACCGACCGCCGCGGCGACACGTTCCCGCGCCAGCAGGCGCGGACACAGCGGTTCACGTTGGGCGAACCGCGCAACGTCAGCGTGTCGGCCGACGGGCGCCGAGTCGTGTTCCTGCGCAGCGCGGCGGGCGACGATCCCGTCAACGCGCTGTGGGTGTACGACGTCGAAGCAGACGCCGAGCGCCTCGTCGCCGACCCACGAACGCTCCTCGCCGAGCGCGGCACGGAAGGCAGCGGAAGCGACGACGACGCGAGCGGCGGTGCCGATGACCTCCCGCCCGAGGAGCGTGCCCGGCGCGAGCGCGCCCGGGAGGCGGCGGGCGGCATCACCGCCTACGCGACCGACGCGGCGACGACCGTCGTGGCCTTCGCGCTCGGCGGACAGCTCTTCGCCGGCGGACTCATCTCGGGCACGGCCCGCCAGGTCCCCGTCGAAGGACCGGTCTTCGACCCCCGACCCGACCCGCTGGCGCGACGGATCGGCTACGTCAGCGGATCGACGTTGCGCATCGCCGAGCTCGACGGCTCGTCGCGCATCCTCGTCGGCGACGGAGAATCGCCGACCGTGTCGTGGGGCAGCGCCGACTTCGTCGCAGCCGAGGAGATGGGCCGGTTCCGCGGGTACTGGTGGAGCCCGGACGGCGACACGCTGGCCGTGTGCCGCGTCGACGAGGCACCCGTCGCCGAGTGGACGATCGCCGACGCGGCAAACCCCGACCAGCCAGCTCGCACGGTGCGCTATCCGGCGGCAGGTACTGACAACCCGATCGTCACCGTGCACCTGCTGACGCTCGACGGACGACGGACGCCCATCGATTGGGACCGCGACTTCTTCCCCTACGTCGCCGCCGTCGAGTGGACCGAGGCCGGCTTGATCATGCTCGTGCAGTCTCGCGACCAACAGGGCACGATGGTGCTGCGCGTCGACACCAGCGACAGCGCGACCCGCGGCGAGACCTCGGTCCTCGCCCACGACTACGACGACGCGTGGGTCGAGCTCGTCGCCGGCACCCCGCGGCTGTTGCCCGACGGTCGTCTCGTCACCGCCGGCGATCGGGACGGCACCCGCCGCCTGCTGATCGACGGGGAGGTGGTGACCCCCGACCACCTGCAAGTGCGCGCCGTCACCGCCGTCGGGGCCACCGTCGATGGGGAGCCGGTCGTGGTGATGCAGGCCAACCCGATCGATGACGCCAGCCAGGTGCACGTGTGGCGCTGGAGCGATGGCGGACTCGAACAGGTCACCAGCGAACCCGGCGTGCACAGCGCGGCGGCGGGCGGAACCACGCTGGTGGTGCGGTCGGCGACGCTGGATGCACCCGGGGCGCAGACCGTCGTGCACGCCGACGAGCGCCAACAGGCGTTGGCGTCACACGCCGAGACCCCGCTGATCTCGCCGAACGCCCGCGTGCTCGTACTCGGCGAACGCGACCTCGCCGTCGCCGTCGTCTTTCCCACCGGTCACGATCCCGACGACCCCGATGCGCCCCGCTTGCCGGTACTCCTCGATCCGTACGGTGGCCCGCACGCGGGGCGCGTAGTGCGCTCGTTCAACGCCCACCTCACGTCGCAGTGGTTCGCCGATCAGGGGTTCGCCGTGGTGGTCGCCGACGGGCGCGGCACGCCAGGTCGCGGCTCGGAGTGGGAGCGCGCCGTCCA
>CAZQCP010000132.1:0-8110 GCA_964592115.1 uncultured Ilumatobacteraceae bacterium | reverse complement strand
TTCATCGCTCCCCGGTGGCCGCCACGGTCATCACGACTGACCCCGGATGCAATCACCATGAGCCGGAGCTGCCGCCGCCTCCCCCGCCGCCGACGCCGCCACCGCCTCCTCCGCCGCCGCTTCCCGAGCTCGACGGGGCGGTGCGGGTAGCAGCGAACGACGAGCTCTGAGAGTGCATGAGCAGCGGCCCGGCGAGTGCGGTCGTCGGATCGGGGAGGTGCGACGAGCGGATGGCCGCCGACCACGCGTCCGCGGCACCGAGGGCGACGGCCCACGCGCTGTACTCGCGCAACAACCCGTGCTCCCATGCCCAATCGACGTGCTTGCCCTCGCTCGACGCGAGGAACCTGCGGAACGACTCGGAGCGCAGGGCGAGCGCGGAACCCGTCGCCGTGCGCGAGGCGAACATCCGACGGTAGGCCAGCAGCGCGAAAGCGAACGGCACGACGATGCCGAGCACGATCGCCACCCCGGGTGATGCCAGCGCCCGCCATGCGTTCCCGAGCGCCACGACGACGAACATCGCACCGACTGCCACGATCACACCAGCGAACATGATGGCGAAGATGGCGCCGACCCTCGCTCCCGCCATCGCCGGCGCGGGCCCGCCACGCGACCACCAGCCAGCGGTCCGCACGAACTCACGCTGCGACTTCGCGATCGCGTTCCACGTCGCGGTGAATGCGGGGTCGTACGTGCCGAGCTCGACCGTGTTGCCCGAACCGAACAGCCGCGTGAGATGCCCCTGGTCGACGCTGTTCAGGCGGGCCGCGCCGGTCCCGCGACGCAGCCGGAGGTCCTTGCCCGCACCGTCGACGACGATCGCGTCGTTGGCGACCATCTCCGAGAACCACGCCAGCACGGTGTCGTTGCCGACGGTCTCGCGCAGCACCGCCGCCGCTTGCCACGGATCGAGTCCGCGCGGTGGCGCGAATTCGATCGTCGCCAACTCGGCGAGCCGTGCGTCGGGGACCCGGTACGTCGCGACGTCTGCGGCGCGTGCGCCCTCACCAGGCACGGGAAGTTCCCCGAAGGCGGCCTCGGTTGCGCCTCCGGCCAGCACCGTGTTCGCCCCGTAACGCCGACCGGCGAAGAACACCACCGCGGCCGCCGCCACGCCGAGTGGGATCATCACGAGGCCCAAGGCCGCGAAGCCGGTCGGCACTGGATCGGGCTGCACCGGAAGGTCGGGAACGTGCGGTTCGGTCGTGGCGCCGAACCGCCCACCGACGGAGATGCCGTCGCCGGGACGCAGCGGCTCGATGACCGCGACCTGGTTGCCGACGTCGTCGCGGTCGAACTCGCACCCCCCGAACGATCCGTAGCTCCCGGTGTCACACTCGACCCCGTCGAAGTCGAACCCGGTGAGGACGACCTCGAAGCGCTCTGTCTCGAACGTCTCGTCGGTCCCGATGATGTCGAGCGCCAGCACTCCACTGGCGAGGTTCGCATCGGGCAGCGTGTACTCGAGCACGTAGCGATGCCGGCCGGTGAACGTGACATTCGGGTCGCCGATGCGGATCCGCGTGTCGTAGCCGATCGGGACCACGCTGAGCGCGGCGTTGGCGTCGGGCGACGTGGCGGTGACGTCGGCCGGCACGCCGAAGTCGTTCGGGATGATGCGCTGGTACCCGCGCCGCTCGGCGGGGCCGAAGTCGATGTCGACGACCTCCCGGATGCGGACGCCCTCGTCGTCGGCAGGCCACACCGTGACCTGTTTGGCGTCGAAGTGCTCGGGACGCCACACCGACTCGTCGCCGGCACCGATGACCCGGAACCCGGTGAGCAACGTCATGGCGAGGATCGACAGCCCGACCACGACATGTTGCCAAGGCCGGACCGTGCGCAGCATCGCAACAGTCTGGCCGACGACGGCCGCGCGACTTCCGCTTTCACCGCGACATCACCCACTGCACACCGACCGACTCCCACGACAGAGGGAGGTTCCCATGATCTCGCCACCGAACGAACCGTTCGCCCGCTCGACCGTCACCGTGCGGCCGTGGCTCGACCCCGTCATCGACGACGACGGGTATGACCCGCGCTCGCAATATGTCGAGCTGTTCTGGCTCGGCGTGCTCGGACCGACGGCGACCTGGCTGTTGCGCAGGCTCGTCACCGGGTTCGACCAGCAGCCCGACGGCTACGAGCTCGACCTCGAGCTCACCGCCCGGTCGATGGGGCTCGGGTACCACGACGGCCGGTCAGGTCCGTTCCGGCGGGCGATCCAGCGATGCGTGATGTTCGGCGTCGCCCACCGCGTTCCCGACGGCCTCGTCGTGCGACGACGCCTCCCGAACCTCAGCGTGCGCCACCTGCGCCGGATGCCCGACGATCTCCAGCAGATGCACGACGAGTGGCTCCACACGACCGTCCGCCTCGACGAGTTGACGCGCGCGCACCGTCTCGCGACGACACTCGTGGAGATCGATGACGACGTGACGGCCGTCGAGCATCAGCTCGTGGCGCTCGGCGTGGGCCGGAGCGTCGCCTCGCAGGTCAGCGACAACGTCCTCCGTCTACGCCAGGCGGGTTGAACTCACGTCCCGCAGGCGAGGTCGATCAGCAAGCGGGTGCCGAAGCCGGTGGCTCCTTTGGCGTAGATGCCGTCGTCGCTGTCGACCATCATCGGGCCGGCGATGTCGAGGTGCGCCCACGGGACCTCGCCGACGAACTCGCTGAGGAAGATCGACGCCGTGATCGTGCCGGCGTACGGACCGCCGATGTTCTTCATGTCGGCCACGACGGAGTCGAGCAGCTTGCGGTAGCGCTTCGAGTCGAGCGGCAACTGCCACACCGGCTCGTCGACGTCGTCGGCCGACGTCTTCAACCGATCGACGAGCGCTTGGTCGTTGCCGAGCAGTGCGGCGACCTTGGGCCCCAGCGCGCCGAGTGCGGCACCGGTGAGCGTGGCGATGTCGACGATCGCATCGGGCGTCTCCTCGGCGGCGAGCGACAAGCCGTCGGCGAGCACGAGCCGGCCTTCGGCGTCGGTGTTGAGCACCTCGACCGTCTTGCCGTTGCGCATCGTCAACACGTCGCCGAGCTTCAGCGCGCTCCCCGACGGCATGTTGTCGGTGCACATGAGGTACGCGGTGACCTTCGTGCGGCACTTGAGCGCCTTGAGCGCGGTCATCGTCGACAGCACGGCGGCGGCGCCCGACATGTCCATCTTCATGTTCTGGTGGAACACGTCGTGGCCCTTGAGCGAGATGCCGCCCGAGTCGTACATGATCCCTTTGCCGACGAGGGCGAGGTGACCGGTCGCGTTGCGCGGCGAGTACGTCAGCTTGATCAGCCGCGGCGGCTCGACCGAGCCGCGGTTGACTCCGATGAGCCCGCCACAACCCATGGCGATGAGCTGGTCCTTGTTGAACACCTCGACGTCGAGTCCGGTTGCGGCGCCGAGCTCGATCGCCTTCGCGGCGATGTCCTTCGCGTTGAGGTAGGTCGGCGGCGTGTTGGCGAGCTCACGGGCGAGCGCCGCCGCACCGGCGATGATCGCCCCACGCTCGGCTCCCTGCTCGGTCGCCTTGCGCCGCTTGTCGTCGCTGATGAGCGTGAGCGTCTCGAGGCGCGACGCGTTGGCTGGATCGCTCTTCAACCCGACGTAGCGGTACGAGGCGAGCAGCACGCCTTCGGTCACCGCCTGCGCGGCGGCCTTTGCGTCGACGCCGTCGACGTCGGCGAGGTTGGTGGCGAGGTTGGTGTGCTTCGCCGCCGCCCGAGCGAACGCGGCAGCACCGGCGCGCAGGTCGCTCGCCGTGGCTGCACCCGGGTCGCCGACGCCGATGGCCACGTGCAACACGTCCCCTGCGGGCACCGTGATGGTCTGGCCGATCTTGCCCGCGAAGCCGTTCGCCTCGAGTCCGGCGCGACTGACGCCGAGTGCCCGCGGCACCGCTCCCTTCGTTCCCACGGCGAAGCCGATCGCGGTCGCAGCTTTGGGGGTCGAGCGCGCCGTGGTCACGGACACGGACGAGACGGTGGCGCTGGCATCGATGTGGGTCATGGCGACATTCTGGCGGCTGCGCAGCGTCGACGCGTCACACGACGTTCACACGATGACGGTTGCCCTCCACCTGAGCGCCGTCTAGGTTCCTGGCAGGCGGCCCAAAGGTTGCCGTGGGGAAACACACGCCGGCCAGGTCCGGCGTAGGAGGCGAACCATGCGAATCACGACCAAACGAGCCATCGTCCCGTTGGTGGCGCTCGCCCTGATCGGCGGTGCTTGTACCAGCGACGACTCGGGCGACGACGGGGCCAGCGGTGACAGCGGTGCCCCCACAGAGACGGACGCGCCAGACAACGGAGGCACAACGGCGCCCGGCGAAACGACCGCGCCGAGCGACACCGTCGAGGTGATCCAAGACGGCGGCTCGACGCTCGCCGCGGTGCAAGCCGCTGGTGTGGTCCGCTGCGGTACCCGCGACGACCTTCCCGGGTTCGCCTCGCTCGACTCGTCGGGCGAACACGTCGGCTTCGACTCCGACTTCTGCCGCGTGATCGCCGCCGCCGTGCTCGGCGACGCCGATGCCGTCGAGATGGTCGACGTCGAGACTGCCGACCGGTTCACGGCGTTGCAGTCGGGCGAGATCGACGTGCTCGTGCGCAACACCACGTGGACAGCGACCCGTGACGGTGGCGAAGGCGCGACGTTCCTGCAGACGACGTTCTACGACGGCCAGGGCATGATGGTCAACACCGGCGAGTTCGAGTCGGTCGAAGAGATGGACAACGTGATCGTCTGCGTCGCCCAGGGCACCACGACCGAGGGCAACGCGGCCGCTGAAGCAGCCCGCCTCGGCCTCGCCTGGGAGGTGCGGGCGTTCGACGACGTCGACCTCCTCCAGCAGGCCTTCGCCGAGGGCCAGTGCGACGGTTGGTCGTCGGACACGAGCCAGCTCACCGGGCTGCGCTCGGCCTATCCGGACGGCCCGGATGCGTTGACGATCCTTCCCGAGGTGTTCTCCAAGGAGCCGCTCGCCCCAGCCGTCGCCGACGGCGACTCGCAGTGGGCGCAGGTCGTGAACTGGGCGATCCTGGCCACGATCAACGCCGAAGAGCTCGGCATCACCTCGGCGAACGTCGACACGTTCGGGGCCACCGAAGACATCAACATCCAGCGCTTCCTCGGTCTCGAGATCGAGAGCGACGACGGGACCTCGGCCGTGCTCGATCCGGGCCTCGGCTTGCCGGTCGACTTCAACTACCAGGTCGTCAGCCAGGTCGGGAACTACGGCGAGATCTTCGACACGCACCTGACGCCACTCGGTCTGGAGCGCGGCGTGAACGCGCTGTGGACCGACGGCGGCTTGATGTACTCGCCGCCGTTCCGCTGAGCGACGTGCACAGCTTGAGCACCCGGGTCCCGCTGTGGCGGGACGTCCGGGTCCTCAAGTGGGTCGTCCAGGTGGTGATCGTCGCGATCGTCGCGGCGATCATCATCTGGCTGTACGGGAACTACACGGCGAACACGTCGCGACAGAACGTCTCGACCGACTTCCGCTTCCTCGACAATCCGGCGGCGTTCCAGATCACCGGGAACTCGCTCTCCCAGAGCGCCCCGGTCCGCGATGCCCTCTACGAGGGGTTCCTCAACACGCTGCGCGTCTCGGTCGTCGGCGTCGTGCTCGCGACGGCCCTCGGCACGATCGTCGGCGTCGCTCGGCTGTCGAAGAACTGGATCGTCGCCAAGCTGGCCGCGGTCTACGTCGAGATCGTGCGCAACATCCCGCTGGCGCTGTTCCTCACCGCTGCCTTCGTGGTCGTCGTCCTCGGCATCTTCCCCACCATCCAAGAGGCGTGGACGCCGTTCGGGGCCTTCGTCATCTCCAACCGTGGTGTGTCGACGCCGTGGGTCGTCGGGTCAGGACGCGCCCTGTTGTTGTCGATGGCGATCGGCGCAGTCGTGTGGTGGGTGATCGCCCGCTGGAGGCGCGGCGTCGCCGACCGCACCGGCGCACCGGCACGCACGGGTCTGTGGGGCGGTGCGGGGTTCGTCGTGGTGGTTGCCATCGGCTG
The DNA here is from genome assembly GCA_964592115.1 of uncultured Ilumatobacteraceae bacterium. Lineage (GTDB taxonomy): Bacteria > Actinomycetota > Acidimicrobiia > Acidimicrobiales > Ilumatobacteraceae > Sva-07. The sequence continues at coordinate 2,086 of CAZQCP010000132.1, read as the reverse complement.
GCTGGTGGCAGGGCTGTCCATGTCGACACCCGAGCTCGACGGGCGGGTCACGACCGGTGGTATCCGCGTCGATCCGTCGTTCTTCGCCCTCCTGCTCGCGCTCGTGGTCTACACCGCGAGCCACATCGCCGAGATCGTGCGGGGATCGATCCAAGCCGTCCACCGCGGCCAGGCCGAAGCCGCCGACGCGATCGCCCTCACCGGATTCCAGAAGATGTGGTTCATCGTCTTGCCGCAGGCGTTCCGCATCGCCATCCCACCGATCGGCAACCAGTACCTCAACTTGATCAAGAACTCGTCGCTCGGCGCGGCGATCGGGTACTACGACCTCACGCTCGTGACCCAGACGGCGGTCGGCAACGGCGCTCCCGCCGTGCCCGCGTTCGCGCTGGCGATGGTGATCTACATCGTCATCTCGCTCGCCACGTCGGTGCTCGTCAACGTGGCCAACCGCCGCATGGCGCTGGTGGAACGATGACCGCTCACTCCACCGCCCCGACCGGGCCCGCGACGTGGGCGCGCCGCAACCTCTTTCGCACGAAGATCGACGGCGTCATGACCGTCGTGTTCGGTGCCGTGTCGATCTGGCTCATGTGGAAGGCGTTGCGGTTCGTCTTCGTGACCGGACGTTGGGACATCATCCGCGTCAACCTGCGCCTGCTCCTGATCGGCCGCTATCCGGAGGTCCACGTGCTGCGGCTGGCTGTGCTCCTCGTGGTCATGGCGGCGTGGGCCGGGCTCCTCGCCGGGCTCGTGCGTGCCCGCCAGGTGCGCGCCGGCCGCGTGCCACCGGACGCTCAGCGGCTCACGATCGCGCGTGTCGTCGATCTCGCCGATCGGTTCTGGATCCCCGCCGTCGTGGTGCTCCTCTTGTTGTTGCTGTCGGCGACGGGCGGGCCGTGGATCACGGTCGCCTTGGCCATCGTCGCTGCCGTCGGCGGCCGGCTGATCGGACCCTTCCTCGGACGGCGCCGCCTCGGCCCGCTCGGGAACGTCGCGCTCACCGCAGCGCTCGTCGCCGTCCCGATCGTGATGTACCTCTACGTCGTCACCGCCGTCGGCTTCGCCGGGTGGGGCGGGTTCATGCTCAACGTGTTCCTCGCCGTGTTCTCGATCGTCTTGTGCTTCCCGCTCGGCGTGCTGTTGGCGCTCGGGCGACGGTCGTCGCTGCCCCTCGTGCGGCTCGTGTGCACCGGCTACATCGAGCTCGTGCGCGGCGCGCCGCTGTTCGTGCTGCTGCTGCTCGCCAACACGGCGGTCGGGTTCTTCGTCCCACGTGGTCTCGTGCCGTCGTCACCGACGCGTGCGATCATCGTCTTCACGCTGTTCACCGCGGCCTACATGGCCGAGATCGTCCGCGGAGGGTTGCAGTCCGTGCCGCGCGGGCAGGTCGAAGCGGCCAAGGCGATCGGGTTGTCGCCGGTGCGCCAGACGGGCTACATCGTGTTGCCGCAGGCGCTGCGCAACGTGATCCCGGCCCAGATCGGTCAGTTGATCAGCCTCTTCAAGGACACGAGCCTCGCCGGTCTGGCGATGGGCCTGTTCGAGCTGCTCGAAGTATCGACCGCGATCACCCAGCAGACCGAGTTCCGCGGCCAGGGCCTCTTCCCCGAGACGCTCACGTTCGCCGCCTTGTTGTTCTGGACCGTCTCGTACACGATGAGCCGCGAGAGCCAGCGGCTGGAGAAGCGCTTGGGAGTGGGAGTCAGATGACCAGCTACGAGGATGCGACCACGATGACGGGGTCGGAAAAGGCGATGATCGAGTTGGATCACGTCGACAAGTGGTTCGGCGACTTCCAGGCGCTGCAAGACATCAACCTGCGCGTCGGGGCCCAGGAAGTGGTGGTCATCATCGGCCCGTCGGGCTCGGGCAAGTCGACGTTGATCCGCTGCATCAACCGGCTCGAAGAGCACGACGCGGGTCGCATCGTGGTCGACGGCACCGAGCTGTCGAACGACATCCGCAACATCCAAGAGATCCGCCGCGAGACCGGCATGGTCTTCCAGAGCTTCAACCTGTTCCCGCACCTGAGCGTCCTGGAGAACGTCACGCTCGCCCCGCGCAAGGTCCGCCGCACCCCACG
>CAZQCP010000131.1:0-8309 GCA_964592115.1 uncultured Ilumatobacteraceae bacterium | reverse complement strand
GGTGCGCGGTTGCATGTGGTGTCTGACCCCGGATGCAATCGTCTGGCGCGTTGCATGTGGTGTCTGACCCCGGATGCAATCGTCGGGGTCAGAACAGGCGGAGCTCGTCGGGGCGCATGCCGCGGAGCTCGTCGTAGTCGACCTCGACCCAGCGGAAGCCGCGGGCCTCGGCGAGCACTCGGGCCTGGGGCTTCACGACCTGGGCGACGAAGACGCCGCGGACGTCGCCGAGCGACGAGTCGAGACGCAGGCGCTCGATGTAGCGGGCGAGCTGTTCGACGCCATCGATCTCGCCACGGCGCTTCACCTCGATGGCGACGACCGTGTCGTGATCGTCACGACACACGAGGTCGATGGGCCCGATCGCCGTCGGGTACTCGCGACGCACGAGCGTGAGCCCGTCCTCGATGGCGTGTGGGCTGGCGGCGAGGAGCTCTTGGAGGTGGGCCTCGACGCCGTCCTTCTGGAGGCCGGGGTCCTCGCCGAGCTCGGCGGCGACGTCGCTCAGCACCTCGTGCAGCGTGATCGTCAGCGTCTCGTGCTTGGGATTGGTGACGACCCAGTGGTCACCATTGTCGACGAGCGTGTTGGGTGCATTCATCCAGTTCAGCGGCTTGTATGCGCCCCCGTCGGCGTGGATCGCGACGCACCCGTCCGCCTTGACCATGATCAGCCTCGTCGCCTCGGGGAGGTGGGCATCGAGGCGTCCGGAGTAGTCGACCGAGCAGCGGGCGATGACGAGGCGCACGAGCGGCGACCCTACCTGCCGCCGCGCCGACGGCCGAGGAGGCAACGGGGCGGGGACGGGTCGCAAACCGTTGCTCATCCAGCGTGACCGCATCGGTACGGTCGCCACCGTGACCACGATCTCTGCTGATCCCGATGATCCCGACGGCTGGTTCGGCGAGCGCGTCGCGGCCGGCTACGACGATGGCCGCGGCACCGAGTTCGACCCTGCCGAGATCGCCCGTACGGTCGACGTGCTCGCCGAGCTCGCCGGCGGTGGTCCCGCGCTGGAGCTGGCGATCGGCACCGGGCGGATCGCCGCGCCGCTCGCCGAACGTGGGGTCGACGTGCACGGCATCGAGATCTCCCGGGCGATGGCAGCGCGCATCGCGGGGAAACCCGGTGCGGAGCGGATCGCGGTGACGATCGGCGACATGACGACGACCGGTGTCCCCGGCGAGTACACGCTGGCGTACCTCGTGTTCAACACGCTCAACAACGTCACCACCCAAGACGGCCAGGTCGAGTGCTTCGTCAACGCTGCCGCCCACCTCCTCCCCGGTGGCTCCTTCGTGGTCGAGGTCGGCGTTCCCCAACTGCGCCGCCTACCACCGGGGCAGACCATGGTGCCGTTCTACGGGGCGAGCGACGCCGACGGCGCGGCGGCCGGGTTCGACACGTACGACGTCGTCTCGCAGTTCTTCACGTCGACGCATCTGTCGGTGCATGGTGATCGTGGCAGGGCATTCGTCGTGCCCTTCCGCTACGTGTGGCCGTCCGAGCTCGACTTGATGGCGCGGATCGCCGGCCTCGAACTGCGGCATCGCTGGGCCGATTGGTCGCGCAACGAGTTCACCGCCGAGAGCCGCAAGCACGTCTCGGTCTGGCGCAAGCCGGGCGACTGAGCGGCTCGCCCGCGTCGTCGGCGACGCTTACTTCCGGGCGGACTCGACGTGGTCGCGCATGCGCTTTTGGATCAGCTCGCGACGTTCTTGCAGCTCGCGGTAGGTGATCGACGTCACCGACGAGTCGAGTCCCATCGACGCCCGCATGCCGTCGAGGTCGACTTCCATCTCGGCAGGGTCGATTCCGAGCTCACGCACCAGCCGTTCGCCGTGCTTTTCGGCGAACGTCATCGAAATCGAGGTGATCTCGCCGAGCAGATCGAGGTCCGGAGCCAGCCGGGCGATCGCCCCATCGATGAAGACCATGTTCTTGACGTAGAGCATGAGCTCCTTGGGCAGGCGGGCGCCATAGCCGAGCAGCGCCTTCACGATGCGTTGGACCTCGTTGACGATCTCCTCGCCCGACAGTGTCGTCGGATCGACGACCGGCTCGTCGAGGCGGAGGTCGCGGATCACCGCGTCGAGGTCGGTGTCGGGCGGGAGTGCACCGAGGTCACGCAGCGCCGCGAGCTGGCCGCGCAGGTCGTTCGTCGTCGCCCCGACCATCAGGCGCAAGAACGCGTTGCGGCGTGGGCCCGTGAGGCGTCCGACGATGCCGTGGTCGAGCAGAGCGGTTCGCCCATCGGCGAGCACCATCAGGTTCCCACCGTGCAGATCGCCGTGGAAGATGCCCTCGATGATCGCTCCCTCCATGAACGCGACCATCGCCGTGCGGATGACATCTTCGGTGTCGATGCCCGCGCCCTGCATGCCGGCCACGTCGTCGAAGTTGAAGCCGTCCACTCGCTCCATCACGAGGACCCGGCGGGTCACGAGCTTCGGGTGTGGGCGGGGCACGACGTAGCGGTCCTGGCCGAGGTCGTGGAGCATCGTCGCGATGTCGACCATGTTCATCGCCTCGATGCGGAAGTCGAGCTCTTCGATGATCGTCTCGGCGAACAGCTCGACGAGCGCCGGCGGGTTGGCGAGCGCGGCGACGGGGATCCGGCCGACGAGGTGCGGCGCGAGCCACGCCATCACGCGGAGGTCGTCGCGGACCAGGCTCGACACGGTCGTGCGCTGGACCTTGACCACGACACGTTCGCCGCTGCGCAGTGTCGCCGCGTGAACCTGGGCGATCGACGCGGCGGCGAGCGGCGTGCGATCGAACGTGGCGAACACGTCGTCGAGGCGGGCACCGAGGTCCTGTTCGACGGTCAGCCGCACGGTCTCGAACGGCTCGGGTGGCACCTGATCTCGGCACTTCTTGAACTCGGCGACGAGCTCTGCGGGGAACAGGCCGTCGCCCGCGGAGATGATCTGGCCGAGCTTGATGTACGTCGGCCCGAGCGCCTCGGCGGCACGCCGCAGACGAAGCGAGATGTCGGCGCGGCTGGCCTCGGTCGTGGCGAGCCGTCCCCGTCGCTTGGCGATCATCCACGGGAGCACCGCGGACACGAGACGCGTGGCGACCGTGATGACCCGCACACCGGGTGGCACCCTGGCCGGAGTCGTGAGGCCTGGCACCTCGCCGCGCGCCCGCTGCCGGAGGGCAACGGCCAGCGATGACCAGCCGAGCGTCTCGCGGTCGAGCTGCCACGGACCCGGTTCGGTGAACGACCCCCACGACGCGTCCGGCACTCCCGTGTGCTCCGCGGGGACGGGTGCGATGGCACAACCCGCCGTCGCGGTAGACGCGTCGGTAGGCGGTTCGGGCACTGTCACCCGGTCATGATGCCGGATTCTGGACCATGCCCCTCGATGAGGCAGGATCGCGCGATGACAGATCGGCCGTTTCGGGTGCTCGGACTGCAGCAGATCGCCATCGGCGGGCTCGACAAGGAGGCGCTGACCGGCTTGTGGACCGGTCTGCTCGGCGTCGACAAGGTCGGTGACTACGTCAGCGAGTCGGAGAACGTCGACGAGGACATCTTGCGGCTCGGCGACGGACCGCACGCCGTCGAGATCGACCTGATGCAGCCACTCGACCCAGATCGCTCGCCCAAGGTCCACGTGCCGACGCTCAATCACGTCGGGCTGTGGATCGATGACCTGGCAGCGTGCGTCGAGTGGCTGAGCGAGCAGGGCATGCGATTCACGCCAGGTGGCATCCGCGCAGGGGCGGCGGGCCACGACGTGTGCTTCGTGCACCCGAAGGGCAACGACGACACCCCGCGCAGCGGTGAGGGCGTGTTGATCGAACTCGTACAGGCGCCGCCCGACGTGATCGCCGCTCTCGGTTGACACGGGGACGAGTGGGGGAGGGGACATGGACACATCAGGACACGTCGACGAGACCATGACAGCACCGGGGCCTCTCGACGGGGTGCGCGTCGTCGAGTTGGCGATGTGGGTCGCGGGGCCGTCGGCGGCGGGGATCATGGCCGACTGGGGCGCCGATGTCGTCAAGGTCGAGTCGCCCACAGGTGACCCGCAACGGGCGCTGTTCGGCTCCGTCGGGCTCGACGGGTCGATGCCGGTGCCCCCGTTCGAGGTCGACAACCGTGGCAAGCGCTCGGTCGTGCTCGATCTGCGCAGCGAGGAGGGCCGCGCAGACCTCGACGCGTTGCTCGCCCGCGCCGACGTGTTCGTCACGAACATGCGGCCGGTGGCGTTGGAACGGCTCGGGCTCGATCATGCGTCGGTGACGGCGCGCCATCCGAGGCTCGTGTACGGCGCGATCACGGGGTACGGGCTGGAAGGGCCCGATCGCGATCGGGCCGGCTACGACACCGGCGCCTACTGGGCACGGTCCGGGCTGGCTCATTCGATGGTGCCGCCTGGGGAGATGCCGCCCGGCTCGCGGTCGGGCATGGGCGACCACCAGACCGGCATGACGCTCGTTGCCGGGGTGATGGCCAAGCTCGTCGAGCGTGGGCGCACCGGTCGGGGCGGGCTCGTGAGCACGAGCCTCCTGCGGACCGGGATGTACGCGCTGGCGTGGGACCTCGGGATCCAACTCCGGTTCGGCCGGCGGTCCTCGACGCGCAGCCGGGAGCAGTCACAGTCGCCGCTGATCAACAGCTACCGAGCCGGTGATGGCCGGATGTTCTGGCTCATCTGCCTGGAGGCCGATCGCCACTGGCCCAAGGTGCTCGACGCGATCGAGCGTCCTGACCTCGGCGAGGACCCGCGCTACGTCGACTCGCCCGGGAGGCTCGCCAACTGCGAGGCGTTGGTCGCCGACCTCGACACCATCTTCGCCTCCCGGCCGCTCGATGTGTGGGGTGAGCGATTCGACGCGTTCGACGTGTGGTGGTCGCCGGTGCAGTCGATCCCCGAGGTGATCGCCGATCCCCAGGCACAGCCCGGATTCGTCGAGATGACGCCGCGTGACGGCGAGGAACCGTTCCGCGCCGTCGCCACGCCGATCGACTTCCACGGCTACACCGTCCGTCCCGGTCCCGTGCCCGGCCTCGGCGAACACACCGCCGAGATCCGCGCCGAGCTCACGTGAACAAGCAACGGTTGGGGACGGGCCCCAGCCGTTGCTTGGCGTCTACAACCGTTCGTTGACGCCGCGCCGATTCGTCACTACGGTTCCCCACTGCCGCGGATCGGGGGACCCGTGGACGCAGCGATCGGGGGATCGAATGGGCGATGTACCGTTGGCGACCGAAGACGCGTCGCCGCACTATGTGACCCGCGCGTTGCGCGACGCTGGCGTCATCGGCGACGACACATCGGTGGTCGGCGTCGACCACGAACGCATCGGAGAGGGCGTCGGGCTGATGTGTACCCTCGGTCGGCTGACGTTGCGATACGACGGACCGGCGGACGGCGCGCCGAGCAGTGTGATCCTCAAGGTCCCGTCGAACCTGCCGGAGAACCGGGCCGTCGGCGACCACTTCGGCTTCTATGAACGTGAGGGTCGCTTCTACGCCGACGTCGCCAGCTCGCTCCACGCGCGGACGCCACGCTGCTACGCCAATCACATCGACGTCGACGCCGACGAGTTCGCACTGCTGCTCGAGGACTTCAGCGGCCGCACGATGGTGAATCAGGTCGAGGGGATGGCTGCCGAGCGGGCGACGGAGGCGTTGGCGGCGCTGGCGCTCGTGCACGCCCAATGGTGGCAATCCCCGGATCTCGCGCGGCTGGCGTGGATGCCCCGCGCGATCGATCCGGGCATCATCTCCGCCGGCGGGAGCTACCGCCAGGCGTGGCCGCGCTTCGTCGAGATCTTCGGCGACGAGCTCCCGGAGGGTGCGGTGGCCCTCGGCGAGTGTGTCGGACCGTCGTGGGAGGCGACGCAGACCGCCATCTACGAGCGCACGCCCACCACGTTGTGCCACGGTGACTTTCGCAGCGACAACTTGATGTTCGACGATGCGGCCGCTGACGTCGATCGGGTCGGGATCCTCGACTGGCAGATCGCCTATCGCAGCGGCGGCATCGGCGACGTCTGCTACCTGGCGACCCAGTCGATGACCGTCGACCAGCGCCGGGCGCACGAACGCGAATGCCTGGACGGGTGGTACGAGGCGGTGTGCTCGGCGCTCGGGCAGCGTCCGGACGGGTACACGGTCGATCAGGCATGGGACGACTACCGGGCGGCGACGGGGAACATGACCGTCTACGCCGTCGTCAGTGGCGGGTCGCTCGACTTGGCCAACGAGCGCGGCAAGCAGCTCGTGAAGGAGATGGCGATGCGTTCGTTCACCGCCGCCCTCGACCTCGAAGCCGCCGACCTCATCCCGACGTGACGCTGGGGATTGCATCCGGGGTCAGACACCACATGCAACCGCGCCGCGCTGGTGACGGCAGCCCGCGCGGGCTGATTGCATCCGGGGTCAGACACTACATGCAACAGCACACGTCGTGTTGGCCGGCCTGACGCTGGTGCGTCGTTGCATGTGGTGTCTGACCCCGGATGCAATCAGAAGTTCGGCGGGCGCTTTTCCACGAGTGCGGCGACACCCTCGGCGTACTCCGCGGTGCCCATCGCCTCGTTCAGCAGGCGGAGGGAATCGGCGACCGATGCCGCTGGGTCGTGGCGCAGCAGGTCGGCGACGATCTGACGCTTGGTCGTCGTGACGGCGTTCGGACCGGTCGTGCCCGCGAGCCGGCGGGCGTAGCTGCGCGCCGCATCGAGCGTGGCTTCGCCGTCGGTCTCGACGCCGTTCCACAGCCCCCAGTCGGCGGTCTCGGCACCGGTGACGACGCGCCCGGACAGCAAGAGGTCGTTGGCCCGTGTCACCCCGATCAGGCGGGGCAGGATCCAGCTCGCGCCGTACTCGGCGGGGAGGCCGAGCTTGGGAGCGGCCGTGGTGAGCTTGGCTCCGGCGGCGACGAAGCGGAGATCGCAGAACAGCGCGAGCGACAACCCGACGCCCGCGCAGGCGCCGTTGACGGCGGCGATGATCGGCAGCCGGTAGCCGAGCTGCCACGCCAGATCGGCGTCGAGGCGGTCCCCGCCCCCCGGTGACGCCGCGGCGGCGTCGACCCCACTGTCGTAGCCGCCGCGCTCGACGTGCCCTTCGAGTGCCTTCGCGTCACCGCCGACACAGAACGCCGGCGGCGTGCCCGTGATCACGACCGCCCTGACGTCGCGCCGCCGCTCGAGCTCGGCCATCACGTCCCGGTACTCGGTCGACATCCGACCGGTCCATGCGTTGTGCCGATGCGGCCGATGCAGCCACACCGTGGCGATGCCGTCCACGAGCTCCCAACGGAGCGCCGTCAACTCGGCGCCGTCGGTCATCGTCGCCTCAGCCCCAGAGTGCCTGCAGCACGGGCTCGGCGAGCTCGGCACGGCACACGACGAAGTCGGGGAGCCATGGGTCCCGATCGTTGTACACGAGTGGACTCCCGTCGAGCCGGCTGGCATGGAGGCCGGCAGCGAGGGCGACGCCCGCCGGCGCTGCTGAGTCCCACTGGTACATCCCGCCGTCGTGGACGTAGATGTCGGCCTCGCCGAGGAGGATCGACATCGCCTTGGCGCCCGCCGAGCCCAGACGGACGGCGTCGCAGTTCAAGCCCTCGGCGACGAGCACCGCGGCATACGGAGCTCGTGTCCGCGAGGTGACGAGGCGTGGCCGTTCGCGCGTGAACGCCGGCACCACCGGCGGCTCGCCGGTCGAAAAGACACGCTCGATCGCCGGCAGGCTCACCGCCGCGGCCGCGAAGTGGTCCCGTTCCCACAGCGCGATGTGCACCGCCCAGTCCATCCGCCCGACCTCGCTGAACTCGCGCGTTCCGTCGAGCGGATCGATGATCCACACCCGGTCGGCGTCGAATCGGCGGGGATCCTCACGACCCTCCTCCGACAGCACCGCGTCGTCGGGGCGATGTGCCGCCAGCTCGGCGGCGATGAAGCGCTGCGCGATCGCGTCGCCGGCGTCTTTGACATCCCAGGTCGCCATCCCCTCGGCAAACAGCTTCTCGCGCACCTCCACGAGCAGCTCGCCGGTCTTGATGGCCAGTCGCGTGGCGAGCTGATCGTCGGTCTCAGGGGAGGTCATGTGGTGGCCAGTCTGCCAGCGGGAGTGCTCAAGACAGCTTCTTGTACTTGATGCGGTGCGGCTGGTCGGCGGCGGCGCCGAGCTCCTTCTTGCGGTACTCCTCGTACTCGGAGAAGTTGCCCTCGAACCAGCGAACCTGACTGTCGCCCTCGAACGCCAGCACGTGCGTGGCGATGCGGTCCAGGAACCAGCGGTCGTGGGAGATCACGACGGCACAGCCGGGGAACGATTCGAG
>CAZQCP010000130.1:0-8642 GCA_964592115.1 uncultured Ilumatobacteraceae bacterium | reverse complement strand
GCCGAGGCTGGTGTCGCCGTGGGTCGACTTGACCTCGAACACGCCGTCGCCGATCTCGAGCACCGACACGTCGAACGTGCCACCACCGAGGTCGAACACGAGGATCGTCTCGTCCTCGCTCCCCTTGTCGAGGCCGTAGGCGAGCGCCGCCGCGGTCGGCTCGTTGATGATCCGCAGCACCTCGAGCCCGGCGATCGTGCCGGCTTCCTTGGTGGCGGTGCGCTGAGCGTCGTCGAAGTAGGCAGGCACGGTGATGACGGCCTGGGTGACGGTGTCACCGAGGTAGGCCTCGGCGTCGCGCTTGAGCTTCATCAGCGTGCGCGCCGAGATCTCCTGGGGGGTGTAGGTCTTGCCGTCGACGTCGTCGGACTTCCAGCCCTCGCCCATGTGGCGCTTGATCGAGCGGAACGTGCGGTCGGGGTTGGTGATTGCCTGACGCTTGGCGACCTCGCCGACGAGCACCTCGCCAGACTTGGAGAAGGCGACGACCGACGGGGTCGTACGGGCACCTTCGGAGTTGGGGATGACGACGGGATCGCCACCTTCGAGGACGGCGACAACCGAGTTGGTGGTGCCGAGATCGATGCCGACTGCTTTGGCCATGACGTGCGCTCCTGCGGGGGGTTGCGGGTTGATTGCTCAGGCCATGATACGAACGCCTTCGACTCCCCGCAACGCCGATGTGAGATTCCTTGAGTGATATCGACTCAACTTCACAGCACGTGGTGCCCTGGCGTCACACAGGCGCGTGGCACCGTTGTGACATCCGGGTGCCGAGCACCGGGTGCTACGCCGACAAGAACTCGGGGCCGAACGAGTGCGGCAGCAGCTCGTCGAGGGTCCGGCTCAGCACCTCCCCGGTCGCCGACACCGAGTGGATCACCACGTCGAGGGCGGCGAACTCGCGCAGGCGCTGGCGGCACCCGCCGCACGGCGTTCCCGGGACGTCGCCGTCGGTCACCACCAGCACCTCGGCGATCGCCGTCTCCCCGGCGAGCAGCATGGCCGCGATCGCTCCCGCCTCGGCACACGTCCCGAGCGGGTACGAGGCGTTCTCGACGTTGCACCCGGTGATGAGTGCACCCGACACCGTGCGCAGCGCGGCGCCGACGTGATACCCGGAGTACGGGCAATAGGCGCGGGCGCGCGCCGCCTCGGCGGCGGCGAGGAGATCGGGAGGCGGGCTCGTCATGTCCCCAGTCTCCCACCGGTGCCGACGCGGCAGGCGCGGGCGGGATCGACCACTGTCGTTGATCGTCCGCGCACCGTGCACGGTCCACTCCACCATCTGGACCGTACGTCGTGTATCTGGACCGTACGTCGTGTCGGCGCCCCCGAACCTCGTGCCGTCAACGCATCTTGTCGCGGTACCAGTCGTTGAAGTGGGCCACGCCAGCTTCGAGTGGGTGGTACCAGGCGCGAACCGCCCATCGGCTGGCGAGGCCCGCGTCGACTCCACGATTCGGTGACTCGTCTTGCGCGTTGACCGCGCGAACGGCTTCGAGCTCGAACTCGGCGAACTCCGGATCGGCGGCTCGCTCGGGCGTCATGTAGATGTCGGTGGCGAGGGTCGAGTGCCGCGGCCCATGGACGTCGAGGCGCAACCAGGTCATGACGTCATCGCCCACGAACGTGATCAAGAGTGCGGGATAGACGGCGATGACGAGCAGCGGCTCGACATCCTCGACGGCGATCTCGTGTTCGAGGTACATCCACGGCTCGTCGCCACCCGTCACCGGTCGTGACCGCTCGCCGGGAAACAGCGGTTGCAGCGTGTCGGTGTGCACGGCGCGGTGGTGGTACGACTCGCTGTAGTTCTCGATCGTCAACTTCCAGTTCCACGGCTGGTCCCAGGTGATCGACCCGGTGCGGACCATGTCGGCGAGTGGCTTACCGTCGAGTGCGGTCGCGAGCCCAGTCACCGAGTTGGCGAACGGCGCCGCATCGGGATCGGCGTTCACCATCACGAAGCCGTGCCACTCCTCCACGAGCAGCCGCGGCAGGCAGAACTGGTCGGCGTCGAACTCGGCGATGGCAGCGGTCTCGGGCGCGGCGACGAGGCTCCCGTCGGCGCGGTAGGTCCAGTGGTGATACGGGCATCGGAACGCGGCGACGTTGCCACGTCCGTCGACGAGGCGCATGTTGCGATGACGACACACGTTCGCCAGCGCGGTGATCTCGCCGGATCGTGTCCGGGTGATGATGATCGGGTCGCCGGCCAGCGAGGCCGTGACGTAGTCGCCGGGCCGCGCGAGCTCGTCGACACGGCACGCGGGTAGCCAGGACGCGCCGAAGATTCGCTCCCGCTCGCGGGTGAACACCGACTCGTCGGCATAGTCCGCTCGACCGAGCCCCCTGCTCACTCCCATGACGCGACCGTATCGACCCGATCCGGCGCGTGCGAACGCGCCTGGATCGAGGGTCAGAGGCCGTAGACGAGCTGGACGGCGATCGGTGTGACGACGAGCGTGACGAGCGTCAGGGGCGCGCCGACGATCGTGAAGTCGCGGAAGCGGTAGCCGCCGAGGCCGTACACCATCAGGTTCGTTTGGTAGCCGATCGGCGACAGGAACGAGCACGACGCGCCGATGAGCACGACGATCGCGAACGCTCGGGGATCGAGGCCGGCGTCGAGCGCGGTCGCCGTCGCCACCGGCAACATCAAGGCCGCGGCCGCGTTGTTGGAGAGCACCTCGGTCAGCAGCATCGTCGTTGCCAGCACGGCCACGACGCGGCCGGTGTCGCCGAACGGGTCCCCGACCGAGCCGAGCACTTCGGCGATCTCGGTGGCGAGTCCGCTGGCCGCCACCGCGGTGCCGAGGCTGACCGACAGGGCGATCGTGAGGACGACGTTCAGGTTCACGGCGCGGCGCGCCTCCGTCGGGCTGATCACGCGGAACATGACGAGGACAGCAGCAGCGAGGAGGGCGGCCTCCATCAGATCGAGTACCTCGGCGACGGTGAGCGCGACCATCCCCACCACCGCCACGAGCACGAGCCACGCCCGTTGACGACGGACCGGCGGCGCAGCATCGAGTGACGCGATGACGCTGAAGTCGGCGTGACCACGCCACTGGCGCTCGAACTCGGGGCTGGCGAGCACGAGCAGCACGTCGCCGGGTCGGAGCACGACGGTGCCGAGCTTGCCCGGCAGGTCGTCGTCGTGGCGGCGGATGGCCAGGACCGCCGCGTCGTAGCGGGCCCTGAACCCCGAGTCGCGCAGGCTCGACCCGGCGAGCTCGGAGCGTTCCGAGATGACCGCCTCGAACAGCACCGCATCGGGGCGGTCGCCGGTACCGACCAAATGGGTGTCCTCGGCACTCGACAGGCCGCGGACCTCGATCAGGTCGACGACGTCGACGACGTCGCCGGCGAAGTAGCACACATCGCCTGGTCCGAGCACGGTGCCCGGCCGGGCGGCGACGAGCGCACCCGTACGTTCGACGCCGGCGAGGAACACGCCGTGGAGGTGACGCAGCCCGGCGGCTTCGACGGTCTGGCCGACGAGTGGCCCATCCGCGTCCACGCGCATCGCGATCGTGTATCGCCGCCCTGCTTCGACGTCGATGCTCGGTGCGCTCGCCCGGCGGTGGCCGAGCATCCGCGGCGCGGTCGCCACCAGCACGACGAGGCCGACGACAGCGACGCTCAGACCGACACCGGTGATCTCGAAGAACGAGAAGGGCTCGTCGCCTTGCGCGACGAGCAGATCCGACACGACGAGGTTCGTCGACGTGCCGATGACCGTCACGACGCCGGCCAGCACGGTGGCGTACGACAGCGGGATGAGGTACGGCGCCGCGGAGACGCCGGCGCGGCGACACCACGTGACGACGCGCGGCGCGCTCAGGGCGACGAGGGGCGTGTTCGGGATGAGGCTCGACGCAGCGCCGATCGTGACCGCCAGCCGCGCCAAGCGCCGACGCACGACGCGCGTCGACAAGTCGTGCGCATCGTCGCGAGATCCGTCGAGCACGCGATCGATCATCGGTGACAGCGCGCCGGTGACGGTGGCGGCGCCGGCGAGCACGTACAGCGCAGCGATCGTGACGGGAGCGCTCGACGACAAGCCCGACAGCGCCTGCCCCTGGTCGACGACGTCGGTGAGGAGAAGCACCCCGACGGCCGCCCCCATCGCCGCCGCCGCGGGCAGACGATCGAAGGCGAGGATGGTGAACGTCGCGACGAGTACGGCGAGCGTGATCCAGGCGTCCGTGGTCATGCGCCGCCGCCTGGCGCCACCAGCGCGACTCGCCGCCGGTCGCTGCCCGCGCGTGGGTGGTGGGCCACGACCTCGAGCTCGGTGCCAGCCAGCGCACGCACGACCCACGAGCAGGTCGTGCGGTCGGGTGTGGAGCGAGTGGATCTGGTGAAGCGCGCCGCCATGGCGCCGGCGAGTTGACCGAGGGTCTGGCGCGCCGGGCTACCGACGACCTGGACATCATCGATCGAGCCATCGATCACGTCGTCGACGCCGGCGTCGTTCGGGGCGGCAACGACCTCGGCGACGATCGGACCGACCATCGAGTTCCGCCGCGCCCACGCGGTCACGTCCGTCGGCAGCCAACCGGTGTTGGCAATCCCGATCGTCACCCTCCAGGTGCCATCACCGAGCGACTCGACGTCGGCGTGCACGATCTCGAGGCACGGCGCGGCGAGCGCCTGTGCGACGGCGAAGTCACCGTGATGCTCGACCTCCGCAGCGAGCAGATCGCGGGGCGGATTGGTCCAGCTCGCGAGGTCGTTCCATCCGCCGAGCTCGACCGGACCGAGCTGTGGGTGATCGAACGGGTACCAGTCGACGAAGCCGCGGTCGCGCTCGTCGACCGGGGTTCCCCGCCCGTCGAGCCAGGCCAGCACGGCCGCCTGCTCGGCGTCGGTCGGACCGGTGAACCACATGTGGGTGGACTGCTTCTCACCCGTCGCGGCACGCACCACATCCCAGAACTCCGTCGTCCAGCCGAAGATCCCGAGGTGTTCGTACACCCAGTCGTCCGACGCGCCACTCATCGTGTCGTCGCGGTCCCACGTGAAGTCCTCGTACACCGAGTGCGCCGGGTAGCCGGTCAGCTTCGTGCCGATGGCGCCGAGCTGCGTCCACGCCCACACGTCGTCGGGTGGCAGCTTGGAGTCCGGCATCGTCGACGACGGGCGCAACAACACGCCGGCGCTCGTGTGGAACGCATTGAACCCGCAGATGTTGGGACGGGCCACGATCGCCCGCACGAGGGCGTCGATCTCGGGTTCCGACAGCGGGTGATCGCCCGAGCCGCGCACCTTCGTCGACCACCCGGCCGGGAAGTTGCGGTTGAGATCCAGGCCCTCGGGATCACGAGCAGAGGGGATCGTGAAGCCGTCGTAGTCGGCGATCTCACCCTCCTCCAAGAGGCGGTAGCGCTGGACGTCGGCACCGACGCCGGCCGGCGGGATCGGCACGAGGAGTCGTGCGTCGTCGGGATGTGGGATCCACGGACCGTCGTCGTCGCGGATGCGCATCTGCAGGATCCGGCCGTCGCCGTCGATGTCGCTCGGGTGCAGGCCGGGCCAGCGATGCGCGTCGGGATACGGCCACGGACGCACGCTCGACCGCCGGAAGCGGGGACGGTCGGCGAGCACCCATTCCGCGCCGTCGGGATTGACGCGGGGGACGACATAGAAGGTGCGTGTGCGCAGCGCCCGCACGATCGTGTCGTCGCGATCGCGGTAGCCGTCGACGAGGCGCCGCAGCATCCGGCAGGCGGCAACGGTTGCGGTCAGCTCGACGGCGTGGATGCTGGCGTCGACCCAGTGCGCCGGCTTCGTGTCGTGCGACCCGGTCACGCTGTCGGTGACCGTCACCAACAGGAGGTCACGACCTTCGTACGAGCGACCGTACGTCTCGACGGCGACGAGGTCCGGGTGCGCCGCGGCGAGCGCGCCGATCCACTCGACGAGCTCGTCGTAGCGCAGGTAGCGGTCGAAGGCGTACGTCGCCAGTGGGTCACTCGCCATCGAGTCAGTCGCCAGTGGGTCATCGGTGCTCGGCACGCCCGCACAATACGCGGCCCCACCCGAGCGGCCCCGCTGTTCTCGTGAACACATTGCGGCGCAGAAGCGCAATGTGTTCACGAGAACAGCCGCGACGTCACCGCGGCCGCGCGACGAACGAGCACCTACCATCGACGCCATGACCGGAACGCTCGTCATCGTCCGCCACGGCCAGTCGGAATGGAATCTCGCCAACCTGTTCACCGGCTGGCACGACGTCGACCTGACCGAGGTCGGCCGGGCCGAGGCCACGGCGGCGGGCGTCACGATGCGCGACGCGGGCCTCCGCTTCGACACGTCACACACGTCGTTGCAGACGCGTGCCGTCGTCACCCAGAACCTCGCCCTCGACGCGCTCGGCCAGTCGTGGCTGCCGGTCGCTCGGACGTGGCGGCTCAACGAGCGCCACTACGGCGCGTTGCAGGGACTCGACAAGAAGCAGACCACCGAGCGCCACGGTGCCGAGCAGGTGCACGCGTGGCGGCGCAGCTACGACACGCCACCGCCGCCGGTCGAGCGCGACAGCCCCGAGCACCCCGCCAACGACGATCGCTACCGCCACCTGCCGCCTGGCGTGTTGCCGGCGACCGAGTGCCTGAAAGACGTGGTCGCCCGCGTGTTGCCGTACTGGTACGACCACATCGCCCCGCAATTGCTGGCCGGGCTGAACGTGTTGGTGACGGCGCACGGCAACTCGCTGCGGGCGCTGCTCAAGCACCTCGAGGGAGTCAGCGACGACGAGATCGCGGAGGTCAACATCCCGACGGGGGCGCCGCGTCAGTACCGCTTCGACGACAGGCTCGGGGTCGTGTCGGCGGAGTATCTCGGCGACGCCGACGCGGTGGCCGCTGCTGCCGCCGCCGTCGCGGCCCAAGCAGGAACGTGACGAGCGAATGAGCGACGCCTCGGGGCCCGTCCCCGTTCCGTTGCTTCATCTGCGGTATCCGTGCCGACCGTCACACGCGCGGTGACGTAAGGTGCCCAGCCATGGCGAGCAAGAAGCAGCACCTGGACACGCTCCGGTCGGTATCGCTCTTTTCGGGCTGCACCAACAAAGAGCTCGAGAAGGTCGCCCGTGCCAGCGACGAGATCACGATGACGGCAGGCACGTTGATCATCGACCAAGGCCAGACCGGGCGGGAGGCGTTCGTCGTCCTCGACGGCAGCGTGACCGTCAAGCGCAACGGCCGCAAGGTCGCCACGCTCGGCCCCGGCAACGTCGTCGGCGAGCTGTCGCTGCTCGATCACGGCCCGCGCACGGCGACGGCGATCTGCGACACCGACTGCACGTTGCTGATCATCGACCAGCGCAAGTTTCTGAGCGTCATCGACGACGTTCCGGCGATCTCGCACAAGCTGCTCGCCAGCTTGGCCTCGCGCATCCGCGACATGGACCGCCAGTACTTCGGCTGAATCCGAGCTGTCACAGCGTGCCTGGCACCGTCTGAGAAAGTGAAGGTCGCGCAGGTCAAGGACTAGCTTGGCGGGCGTCATGAGCGCGACCCAGCACGACCACGACGACACGGCCGACGACCCCAAGGCACCAGCGCGCGTCAAGCCGCATCAGCTCGCCCTCGTGTTGGGGATCGCGATCGGGCTCTTCACGATCGTCAGCGGGATCTTGCCCCAGATCACGCACTGGCACAACGACAACGCCGTCCACCGCGTGGTGTTCATCAACATCCCCGGCCCGATGCAGGTCGCCTTCTACTCGATCGTCCCGGTGATGATCGTGTGGGGCGCGTTCATGTTCGCCAATCGGATGAAGAACTGGGAGCGCGGCGCACCGTCGCAGCGCACCACGAACCGCAAGAACGCGGCCCAGCGACTGAAGGACTTCCGCGCCGGCGCGTACATGCAGACGCTGCTGCGCGACGCCGGAGCTGGCCTGATGCACTCGATGATCTACTTCGGGTTCCTGGTGCTGCTCGGCGTCACCACGACGCTCGAGGTCGACCACCAGCTCCCCGAGTCGCTGAAGTTCCTCCACGGCAACACGTACAAGGCGTACTCGTTCATCGGCGACGCCGCCGGCCTCGTGCTGCTCACCGGAGTCGTGTGGGCCATCGTGCGCCGCTACGTCGCTCGCCCGTATCGCATCCGCATCAAGACGAAGCCCGAACATGCCGTGATCCTCGGCACGTTCTTCGTCATCGCCGTCAGCGGATTCGCCGTCGAGGTGTTCCGCATCGCCATCGAAGGCATGCCGAACTACGAGAAGTGGAGCTTCGCCAGCTACCCGATCGCCGGGCTCGTCGACGGTTGGTCGGCCAGCACGCTGTCGGCGTGGCACCAGTGGTGGTGGATCGGACACGTCGCTTCGTTCGTCGTGTTCCTCGCCATCTTGCCGATCACGATGCTGCGCCACATGTTCACCTCGCCGCTCAACATGTACCTCAAGGACAAGGACCGTCCGAAGGGTGCGATGCGGCCGATGCCGAACCTCGAAGAGACCGAGCTGGAGAGCTTCGGTGCATCGGTCGTCGAGGACTTCACGTGGAAGCAGTTGCTCGACCTCGACGCCTGCACGATGTGCGGTCGCTGCACGAGCGTGTGCCCGGCGCACGCCACCGGCAAGCCGCTCGACCCGCGCGAGATCGTGTTGAAGGCGGGCG
>CAZQCP010000129.1:0-8666 GCA_964592115.1 uncultured Ilumatobacteraceae bacterium | reverse complement strand
CCGGCTCCCTCGTGCAGCAGGCGTTCCAGCGCGTCGGCGTGCTGCTGGGCGAGGCTCGGCCACAGCTCGATCGGGATGGCTCGTGGTCGCGTGCGCATCACCAGCGACGTGAGCTGGCTGATCAACACGCCAGCGGTCAGCGGCGGAAGCCGGGCGGTGAAGGTGACCATGCCGTCGGGCTCGTTGCGCCAGGCGACCGAGCGTTGCTCGTGCTGGTGGCGGTCCAGCTCGGCGTCGTTGTTCTTGCTGTGCAGCCACGCCGCGATCGCCCGCGGGAGCGCGCCCGCGGGCACGTCGGCGGCGATCGCCGCGAGCTGCTCCTCGTTGTCGGGCGTGGCGATGCGCGACAACGTGCGCACCTTGCTGTAGGACAGCTCGTCGGCCCCGAAGAGTTCGGCGATCAGGGGCAGCGAGCGCAGCCGCTTGCCGACCCGGATCCATTCCCTCGCTGTGCACACCTCGATGTCGGCGACACCGGCGATCCAGTGTGCAGCCGAGGCGGCGCGGGAGGCTCGCCACTCGCCGGAATCGGCGAAGTCGGCGGCCAAGCCGATCACCGCCCGCTGGCTGGTCGACCACGTGGTCAGCGCGTCGTTCAGATCGTGCGTCAGCCGGAGCCGGACCGGGATCAGGGCCGGTGCGGGCGTGGGTGAGGGTACGGGCGTGGGTGAGGGTGTCGTGCGGGCAGCCATGATGATCCTCCACTTCGTTCCTGGACGTGTGGACCACCCGGTTGGCGAGGGGTGCGGTCGAGCTCGCTCGACCCAAACGTAGCCAGGGGCTGTCACAGGGTTCCCGACGATCCGAGCGCCGCGCGTCCGCGGGCGCGTTCGGTCGGGAAGTTATGGTCGGGCGGGTGAGCGGACCCTCCGAGCGGGCCTTCGAGACGGCGATCTGCGAGGCGCTCGTCGGTGCCGGCGGCTACTCAGCGGTCAAGGTCGGCAACGCCGCCGATCGAGCCGATGACTTCTCACCCGACCTGGCGCTCGACACGGCGGAGCTGTTCGCGTTCATCGGCGCCACGCAAGAAGAGGAGTGGGACAAGGTCCGTGCCTCGCACGCCTCGGTCGACGAGGCCCAACGGGCGTTCACGCAGCGCTTGGCGAAAGAGCTCGACAGCCGGGGGATCGTCGACGTGCTGCGCCACGGGGTCGTGTACGCCGGGCGTGAGAAGGCCGAGTTCCGCCTCGCCTACTTTCGTCCGGCGTCGGGGCTCAACGCCGACCTCGAAGCGAAGTACCGGGCGAACCGGCTGACCGTCACCCGCCAGCTGCCCTACGACCCGTCGTCGACCAAGACCGTCGACATGGGTCTGTTCCTCAACGGCATCCCGGTCGCCACCGCCGAGATCAAGAACCACCTCACCGGTCAGTCGGCCGACGACGCCAAGGCCCAGTACCGGCGCGATCGCGATCCTCGCAACGCGCTGTTGCGGCGGGCGATCGTCCACTTCGCGCTCGACACCGAGCAGGTGTTCATGACCACCCGCCTGGCCGGTGACGCCACCCGTTTCTTGCCGTTCAACCGGGGAGACGGCGACCGCGCCGGCAATCCCCAGCGTGAGGGTTACCGCACCGGCTACCTGTGGGAGGACGTCTGGTCGCGAGACGCGTGGCTCGACCTGCTCGCCCGATTCGTGCTCACCACCACGACCGACACTGGTGCCGGCAGGTCCGGCGCGCAGGTCACGCTCTTTCCCCGCTATCACCAGTGGAGTGCGGTCCTGGCGCTCGTCGGCCACGCTCGCCAGCACGGTGCGGGGCATTCGTACCTCGTGCAGCACTCGGCGGGGTCGGGCAAGTCGAACACGATCGCCTGGCTCGCT
This sequence comes from uncultured Ilumatobacteraceae bacterium, assembly GCA_964592115.1. GTDB lineage: Bacteria > Actinomycetota > Acidimicrobiia > Acidimicrobiales > Ilumatobacteraceae > Sva-07. The sequence goes on along the minus strand of CAZQCP010000129.1, from coordinate 6,841 downwards.
CACCGGCTCTCGTCGTTGCACTCCGCCGACGATCGCAAGGTGTTCGACAAGGTCGTCGTGATCACCGACCGGCTCGTGCTCGACCGCCAACTGCAAGAGACGATCTACCAGTTCGAACACACCCACGGCGTCGTCGAGAAGATCGACCACGACTCCAAGCAGCTCGCCGATGCGCTGGCGGGAGAGCGGGCCCGCATCGTCATCACCACGATCCAGAAGTTCCCGTTCGTGATGCGCCACGTCGACGAGCTGCGCTCCCGCCGCTACGCGGTCATCATCGACGAGGCCCACTCCTCCCAGACCGGCGACTCGGCCAAGGAGATGAAGAAGGTGCTCGGCGGCGGTACCGCGGACCCCACCGCAGCCGAAGCGAACCTGCTGGCAGCGGCCGAAGCCGCCGAGGCGTCCCTGGTCGACGAGGTTCCCGACCCCGTGCAGGACCTCCTCGCCGCCGAGGTCGATGCCCGCGGCCGCCAGGCGAACATGTCGTTCTTCGCCTTCACCGCCACCCCGAAAGGACGCACGCTCGAGCTGTTCGGGCAGCGTGACGACTCGGGCAAGTACGCGCCGTTCCACCTCTACTCGATGCGTCAGGCGATCGAGGAGGGCTTCATCCACGACGTGCTCGCCAACTACGTCACCTACGACACCTACTTCAAGATCGACAAGGCGATCACCGACGACCCCGAGCTCGACAAGTCCCGCGCCAGCGCCGCCATCGCCCGCTTCGTGTCGCTGCACGAACACAACCTCGCCCAGCGCGCCGACGTGATCGTCAACCACTTCCGCACCCATGTCGCTCCGAAGATCGGCGGCAAGGCGAAGGCGATGGTCGTCACCGCATCGCGTCTCCATGCCCTGCGTTACAAGCGGGCGCTCGACAAGTACTGCGCCGAGCACGGCATCGGCGACGTCGGTGTGCTGTGCGCCTTCTCCGGCACGCTCGATGACGGGCTTGGCGACGCCGGGCCGGGTGGGGTGACGGAGTGGACCGAGTCGAAGGTCAACGGCTTCCCCGAGTCGGAGACGCCGGCCCGCTTCGACACCGACGACTGGCAGATCCTCGTGGTCGCCGAGAAGTACCAGACCGGGTTCGACCAACCGAAGCTCTACGCGATGTACGTCGACAAGACGCTGACCGGCCTCGCCGCCGTACAGACCCTGTCGCGGCTCAACCGCACGCACCCCGACAAGACCGGCACGTTCGTGCTCGACTTCCGCAACACGGTCGAGTCGATCCAGGAGTCGTTCGCCCCCTGGTACGTGCGCACCCACGCCCCGCCGACCGACCCGCACCTCCTCTACGACACCCACGCCGAGCTCGGGCCGTTCGACGTGCTGCGCTCCGACGAGATCGAGACGATGGTCGGGCTCTTGCTCGCCGACCCGGAGAAGAACCACCAGCGGATCCATACGGTGATGCAGCCGGCCGTCGACCGGTTCCACGCGCTCGACGAACCCCACCAGGACGAGTTCCGCGACGTGCTCACGCGGTTCACCCGGATCTACTCGTTCCTGTCGCAGGTCGTGTCGTTCACCGACGTCAAGCTCGAGCGCGACTACCTGTTCTGTCGCCGCCTGGCGCAGCTCATCATGCGTGAGTCGACCGCCGGCGTCGACCTCGGCGACTCGGTCGAGCTCACCCACCTGCGGATGGAGAAGTCGTGGTCGGGCGACGCCTCGCTCGACGTCGACGACGGCGAGGTCGTGACGATCTACGGCGCGGGAGGCCGCACGACCCTGCCCGAAGAGGTGCCGCTGTCGGAGGTGATCGCCCGCATCAACGAGCGCTTCGGCACCAACATCTCCGACATCGACCGCCTGTTCACCGATCAGATCAGCGACGACATCGTGGGTGACGAGGAGGTGCAGATGCAGGCGCTCGCCAACGACGAGCAGGCGTTCGCCGTCGGTTTCGACAAGATCTGGGTCGGCGCGCTCACCGGCCGCGTGGCCGCCAACGAGCGGTTCGCCTTCGAGCTGCTCGACAACGACGAGCTGCAAGCGGCGCTGATCGACCAGTACCGCCCCGACATCTACCGACGCGCTCGGGTCGCTCGCCAGCGGACGTGTCCGATCGGTGAGCTGATCCGCCCCGACGGTGAGTCCCGCTCGCTGCAGTACGCGCCGACGCTGCGCTGGGACGTCACCACGGGCGAGCCGTCGAGCGCCGCCGAAGACGGCATCGTGTCGACGATCGCCGGGTTCGCCAACAGCCTCTACGGCGGCACGCTGCTCGTCGGCGTCACCGGCATCGGCGGCATCTTCGGGTTGGAGCACGACTACGCCACGTTCTCCGAGCTGACCCGTTCCCAGCGCGGCGACCGTGACCTGTGGGGCCAACACCTCAACGACCTGCTGGACCGACTCGGCAAGTCGGCTGCGTCCCTCGTCGACTGGGAGTTCTTCACCATCGACGGCAAGGACATCTGCCGCATCAGCGTCGAACCGAGCGATCATCCCGTGTTCGAGGGCCACGGTGACGAGGCGATCTTCTGGTGGCGCAGCCCGGTGAGCACCGATCGCATCGACAGCGCCGACGAGCGGGATCGGATCATCACCCGACGCTGGTCTCGGTGAGCACCACTCGAGCGGCGGTCAGGCAGGGCGTGTCGGTCGGTGTGGCCACCGGCGCGTACGGGGTCTCGTTCGGGGCGCTGTCCATCGCCGCCGGCCTGAATGCGTGGCAGACCTGCCTGCTGTCGTTGCTGATGTTCACGGGCGGGAGCCAGTTCGCGTTCATCGGCGTCGTCGGAGCGGGCGGTGCCGGGGGCGCGGCGACCGCCACGGCCGCACTCCTCGGTGCACGCAACTCGCTGTACGGGCTCCAGATGGCGGCGTTGCTGCGACCGCGTGGCTGGCGCAAGCTCGCCGCGGCGCACCTGACGATCGACGAATCGACCGCCGTCGCCCTCGCTCAGCCCGACGAGCGCTCCCGACATGCTGGATTTTGGGCCGCCGGCATCGGTGTCTTCCTGTTCTGGAACCTGTCGACGCTCGGCGGCGTCGTACTCGGTGACGCGCTCGGCGATCCGGAGGCATGGGGGCTCGACGGCGCGGCAGCGGCCGCGTTCGTCGCCCTGCTGTGGCCGCGGCTCCGCGAGCGAGAGGCCCAGGCGGTCGGCGTGGTCGCTGCCGTGGTCGCCGCGCTGACGATTCCGATCACGCCCGCGGGCGTCCCGATCCTGGCTGCGGCCGCGGCGTCGGCCGCCGTCGCCTGGTGGCAACGCCGCGATCGACGGCCCGCTCGGGGCGCGTCATGACGCTCGGGTGGTGGCTCGTGGTCGCCTCACTGATCTGCCTCGCGACGAAGGTCTCCGGCTACCTCATGCCAAGGGCGATGCTCGACAACCCGCGCCTCGCCCACATCGCGGCGATGGTGACCTGTGGCCTGCTCGCCGCGCTCGTCGTCACCCAGACGTTCGCATCGGACGCCGGGCTGACGATCGATGCTCGCCTCGTCGCGGTCGCCGCGGCGACGCTCGCGCTCGTGCTGCGGGCGCCGTTCATCGCCGTCGTGGCCATCGGCGCGCTGGCGGCGGCCGCCACCCGTGCGCTCGGTTGGGGATAGCCCTCCTGGAACGCGTCATCGATCATCGACCGAGATCTCCCCGACGCCCGTGATCTCCCGGAGGCGGATCACGACACGGCCCTCCTCGCGAGACGCGTCGCGGTCGACGTCGGCGACGATGCGCCACTCGTTCGAGTCCTCGATGTCACGCAGGATCTGGGTGACCCGGCCCGTCGCTCGGTCGTGGCGGAACAGCGATCCGGAGCGAGCGTCGGCGTCCACGAGCACGTCGCCGAACTCCTCGCGAAACGGTGCCATCGCGTCGACGACGTCCTCACTCGAACGCCAGCGCTCGCGGTCCGCGGCGTCGGCGACGAGCTCGTCGTACCCACGGCGGCGGGCGAGCCGTTGCACCCAGTCGAACATCCGGTTGCGGACCATCAACCCGAACGCCCGCTCGTCGTCGACGATGCTGCGTTCCCCGCCGCCGGCTGTGGGCCGCACCGCGGGCGTCGCTCCCGATGCGTCGGGGTCGGGGTGCAGCAACTGCTCCCACTCGTCGATCAAGCTCGAGTCGACGTCGCGGACCACGGCACCCAGCCACGACGCGATGTCGTCGACCGCAGCGGTGAACTGTCCCTCGGGCACGTTCTGCAGCAGGCCCTTGTAGACGTCGGACAGGTAGCGCAGCAGCACGCCCTCCGACCGCTTCAGCCGGTAGTCCTGCACGTATTCACCGAACGTCATCGCCCGCTCGTACATCTCGCGGGCGATCGACTTGGGGGCGACGTTGTCCGAACCGACCCACGGGTGACGCGTGCGGAACTCGTCGAAGTCGCCGTAGATCCACTCGCGGTTCGGCTTCGGATGCTCGACCTTGGCGAGGCGCTCCATGCGTTCCTCGTACTCGATACCGGCGGACTTCATCTCGGCCAGCAGGTCGGTGCGGGCGCGGTCGACCTGTGCGGCGATCACCACGCCCGGGTTCTCCTGCACCGACTCGACGATCGTCAACACGTCGAGCGCCAGGGCGACGTCGTCGTCGTTGTCATTGCCGTCGTCGGTGCCGTCGTTGTCGGCCGGCAGCCTGCCGATCGCTTCCACCGCCCACAGCGACAGCGGTTGGTGCAACGCGAACTCGTCGTGCAGGTCGACCTTCACCCGGACGCGGCGGCCCCACTCGTCGGGGTGGTCGGGGAACTCGAGGAGGTCGGCGCTCACGAGCGAGCGGTAGATGGCGATCGCCCGGCGGATGTGCGCGCGCTGGCGCGCCCGCGGCTCGTGGTTGTCGGTCAGGATCTGGCGCAGCGATCGGCATCCGTCGACACCGTTGCGAGCCGGCCGGTCGAGCAGGCTCATCACCATCTGATGGTTGACGGCGAAGTGCGAGCGCAGCGGCTCGGGCTGACCGGACACCAACTTGGTGAACGTGTCCTCCGTCCAGTGCGCGTAGCCGCGCTCGGGCGGCTTCTTCTTCACGAACTTGCGCTTGGCGCCGGTCGCGCCGGACGCCTTCTCCTCCAGGCGGAGGTTCTCGACCACGTGGGTCGGCGCCTGCACCCACACGTCGCCGCGGTCGTCGAAGCCGCGACGGCCTGCGCGCCCGGCGATCTGGGCGAACTCGCGGTTGGTGAGGATGCGCACGCTCGTGCCGTCGTACTTGCAGAGCTGCGTGAACAACACGGTGCGGATGGGCACGTTGACGCCGACACCGAGTGTGTCGGTGCCGCAGATGATCTTGAGCAACCCCTCCTGGGCGAGCTTCTCCACCAGGAGGCGGTACTTCGGGAGCAGCCCGGCGTGGTGCACGCCGATGCCCGCGGACACGAACCGCCGCAGGTCCTTGCCGATCGGGGAGTCGAATCGAAAGCCCGCCAGTGCGACCTTCACGGCCTCCTTCTCGGTCTTCGAGAGCGGATCGAGCGCGAGGTATCCCTGGGCCGCTTCGGTGGCGTCCTTCTGTGTGAAGTGCACGATGTAGGCGGGCGTCTTTCCCGTCGCGATCAGTTCGGTGACGCTGTTGTGCAGCGTCGTCGAGCGGTACTCGAAGTCGAGCGGCACCGGCCGAGCGGCGGACGTGACGATGCTCGTCTCGCGCCCGCTGCGTCGCGTGAGGTCTTCGGTGATCGGCGCCACGTTGCCGAGCGTCGCCGACATCAGCACGAACTGGGTGCGGGAGAGCTCGAGCAGGGGCACCTGCCACGCCCACCCTCGCTGGGGGTCGCCGTAGTAGTGGAACTCGTCGAGGATCGCCACATCGATCGGGGTCGCGTCGCCGTCGCGGAGCGCCCAGTTGGCGAGGATCTCGGCGGTGCAGCACAAGATCGGTGCGTCGGCGTTGACGGCCGCGTCACCCGTGATCATCCCGACGTGCTCGGAGCCGAAGTCGCGGCACAGGGCGAAGAACTTCTCGCTCACGAGTGCTTTGATCGGCGCCGTGTACATGCTGCGCCGTCCGGCGGCGAGCGCGGCGAAGTGGGCGGCTGCGGCGACGAGCGACTTTCCCGAACCGGTCGGCGTGTTCACCACGACGTGGTTGCCGACGACGATGTCGAAGATCGCCTCGTCCTGCGCGGGGTAGAGCTCGAGCCCGAGCTCGTCGGCGTAGCGATGGAACCCGTCGAGCACGGCGTCGGGGTCGGCGGCACCGTCGACCCGCGGTGGCAGGTGACGGATCAGCGGCGGCTCGACCATGCGCGCCCGATCGTACGGGTCGCTGCGCCCCACCCGCCTCTTCGTGCTCTCGTTCGGCGAAAGCTGCCGCACAAGATCACGAGAACGTTGCGGCGTGGTTGGGGAGGGCTCAGCTCTGGTCGGCGGCGATCAGGTCATCGAGCACGAGGACGGAGATTTCGCCGTCGACGACGCCGTGCAGGTAGTCGCTGTACCGCTCGTGTTCGCCGACGAGTGCCTCGACGGTGGTGCGCACGGTCTCGGCGGGGAGCGTGGCGCCGCCGTCGACGGTGAGCACGTGACCGAACCCGATCGTCGTGCCGGCGAGTTCGTAGGTGCCCGCGGTCGTATGGGCGTTGACGATCCCGATCGCCCGCTCGGTGTCGTCGTGGCGGTCGGCGGGCGCGTCGAAGGGCAACAGCACATCGAAGCGCGCGGCGGCCTCGTCGGCGAACAGGTCGTGCTGGTCGATCGTGATCACGAGCATCGGGTGGCTCCCGGACCCGTCGTCACCGAGGTCGGCGGCGAGCGCCGGCAGCGGATCGGCGCCGTCGTCGAGGGTGGTGTCGTAACCAAGTTCGCGGATGGTCGGTTCGACCAGTGCGAGCTCGGCGACCAACATCTTGCGCAGTGCGTCGTCCACGGTCACTCGCGCTT
>CAZQCP010000128.1:0-8711 GCA_964592115.1 uncultured Ilumatobacteraceae bacterium | reverse complement strand
CCGCCCGACGATGCCGGCCTGCCGGACGCGGCGGTGCTGTGCTCGTGCAACGGCGTGAGCGTCGGCACCGTTCGCTCCGCCATCGCCGACGGCTGCTGCACCGTCGGCGACCTGAAGGCGACCACGTGCGCGGCGACCACCTGCGGTGGCTGTGCCCCGGCGCTCGCCACCTTGTTGCGCAACGAGATGACGTCACTCGGACTCACCGTGTCGAAAGCGCTGTGCGAGCACTTCGACTACTCCCGCCAAGAGCTCTTCGACCTCGTCCGCTTCCACCGCTACCGCACGTGGGCGGAGGTGCTCGTCGCCCACGGCAGCGGTCGCGGATGTGAGATCTGCCGACCGACGGTCGCCTCGATCCTCGCCTCGCTCGCCAACGGGTACGTCCTCGAAGGCGACCAGGCTGCGCTGCAAGACACGAACGACCATCACCTCGCCAACATGCAACGCAACGGCACGTACTCGGTCGTGCCGCGGGTCCCTGGCGGTGAGATCACTCCGGACCAGCTGATCGCCCTCGGCGAGATCGCCAAGGACTTCGGCCTCTACACGAAGATCACCGGCGGTCAGCGGATCGACCTCTTCGGCGCGCAGCTCCACGAACTTCCGCTGATCTGGGAGCGCGTCATCGCTGCGGGCATGGAGTCGGGGCACGCGTACGGCAAGGCGCTGCGGACGGTGAAGTCGTGCGTCGGATCCACCTGGTGCCGCTACGGCGTACAGGACTCCGTGGCGATGGCGATCCGCCTGGAGGAGCGCTACCGCGGGTTGCGGGCGCCGCACAAGATCAAGATGGGCGTGTCGGGTTGCACCCGTGAGTGCGCGGAGGCGCAGAGCAAAGACGTCGGCGTCATCGCTACCGAGCGCGGCTGGAACCTGTACGTGTGCGGCAACGGAGGCCGGGCGCCACGCCACGCCGAGCTGTTCGCCACCGATCTCGACGACGAAGCGCTCGTGCGGGCGATCGATCGCTTCATGATGTTCTACATCCGCACCGCCGACCGCCTGCAGCGCACGGCGGCGTGGTTCGACGAGCTCGAGGGTGGGCTCGACCATCTGCGCGCCGTCGTCTTCGACGACGTGCTCGACATCGCCACTGAACTGGAGGCCGACATGCAACGTCACGTGGACACCTACGAGTGCGAGTGGAAGGCGACGCTCACCGACCCGGCACGGCTCGCCCACTTCGTCGAGTTCGTGAACGCGCCAGATCTCAACACCACGCCGGTGTGGGTCAGCGAGCGCGGCCAGCGGGTGCCGGCGTGAACTGGGTCAACATCGCCCCGAGCGACACGCTGCCGGTCGATCGCGGCGTGGCGGCGCTCGTCGGCAACCATCCGGTCGCCGTGTTCCGACTCGCGGACGGCGAGATCTACGCCATCGATCACGTCGATCCGACGACACATGTGCCGGTGCTCGCCCGCGGACTCGTCGGCTCGGTCGGTGATCGTCCCGTCGTGGCGTCGCCGCTGCACAAGGCCCGGTTCTGCTTGCAGACCGGCGAGTGCCTCGATCGAGCGGGTCGGGCCGTCGCGACCTGGCCGGTCTCCGTCGTCGACGGGTGGGTCCGCGTCGGTGCCGGACAGTGGGTCGAGCAAGTGGTCGGCGGGTACATCGTCGCCGACACGTCGCCCTTGTCCGACGTCGCGTGACGTCCGCGCCAAAGCGACCACTTCTCGAAACAACTTCGAAACCTGGAGCCCCGACACTGTGGACCGTGAAGACCGGGCCACTCGAGGGATACACGATCGGCGTCACCGCCGATCGCCGCGCCGACGAGCAGATGAAGCTGCTCTCCGGTCGCGGGGCCGAGTGTCTGCACGGTCCCGTCATCAAGACGCATCCGCTCGGCTCGGAGGAGGAGTTGCGGGTCGCCACCGAGCGCGCCATCGACGACGTCCCGGCGCTCGCCGTCTTGACGACCGGGCTCGGCGTGCGCGGCTGGTTGGAGGCGGCTGACGCGCTCCACATCGGCGAGAGCCTGCGCGCTGTACTCAGCGAGACCGAGCTGTTCGCACGCGGTCCGAAGGCGACCGGCGCATTGGTCACCGCGGGATTCGAGGTGGCCTGGACTGCGCCGCGGGCGCGCTACGACGACATCGTCGGCGCACTCGCTGACCGGACCGATCTCGTCGGGAAGCGGATCGTCGTGCAACTCGACGGTGCCGGCGCAGCCGACCTGTGCGAGCAGATCGAGGAGCTCGGCATCAGGGTCGAACGGGTGCCCGTGTATCGCTGGTCGCTCCCCGAGGACACCACCGCCGCGGAGCGTCTCATCCGCGGTGTGGCAGATCGGCGCGTCGACGCCCTGACGTTCACGGCCAAGCCGGCGGTGGAGAACTTCTTCGAGATCGCCGGCTTCATGGGACTCACCGACGATGTCGTCGCAGCACTCGGCGACGTGGCCGTCTTCTGCGTCGGTCCCGTGTGCGCCACGGGCTTCGACGACCACACGGCGATCGAGGTGCACGTGCCTGAGCGTCACCGCCTCGGGTCGATGGTGCAACAGATCGCCGCTCACTTCGCTCAGCGCCGGGCGACGTTCGACCTCGGCCGAACGCGGGTCAGCGTGCAAGGACGGATGGTGATGATCGACGTCGGCAGCGGCGACCCGACCGTTGCCCACCTGTCCGAGCGCGAGCGGGCCTTGCTCGGCGTGCTGCTCGAACGGCCCGGCGTGGTGCACTCCAAGCGGGACCTGCTGCGACGCGTCTGGAGCGGCAGCGAGACCGACGAGCACCTCGTCGAGGTGACGATGGCGAGACTCCGCCAGCGGCTCGGCCCGGCGGCCGACGGGATCGAAACCGTCGTGCGGCGTGGCTATCGCGTCGCCGTGTGAGGGCGCGATGTCGGGTTGCTCACACGCCGCGAGGAGTGGTGTGCGCGAGCACACACCGCGCCGGCGACCCGGTGCGGTGGCGTGCACGGGACGTTCACCCCGGCGACGCTGCCGGGCAATGCCACACCGGTTGGATCGGGCGATGGCACCGCCGACCCCTCGCCACGTCATCGCCCCGGTAGCTCAGCGCTTCGAGGCGACTCGATGAGCGCGGTACCCGAGCAGATGACACTCACGCACTGTCCGTACTGCGCGCTGAACTGCGGCCTCGGCGTCACGACGAGTGGCGGCGTCACGACCGGTCAGGTCCGTTGGAAGGGGTCGCCGTTGACCGGGGGTGCGGTCTGTTCGAAGGGGTCGACCGCGTGGCAGCAGGTCCATCACGCGGACCGCCTCGTGCGGCCGCTCGTGCGTCGCGAGGGCGTGTTGGTGGAGACGACGTGGGAGGACGGGCTCGACACGGCCGCCGCGGGATTCGCCCGGATCCGCGACCAGCACGGCGCGGACGCGAACGCGGTGCTGTCCGGAGGGTCGCTGACGAACGAGAAGGCGTACCTGATGGGCAAGTTCGCCCGGCTCGCCTTCGGGACCCCGCACATCGACTACAACGGCCGCTTCTGCATGGTCGCCGCGGGCAGTGCCAACGTCGCGGCGTTCGGCCGTGACCGGGCGATGACCCCGCTCGCCGAGCTCGAGCACGCCGACGTGATCGTGGTCGTCGGCGCCAACCTCTCCGATGCGTATCCGGTGATGATCCCGACATCGATCGCCAAGGCTCGGCGTGCAGGCGCGCGGGTGGTGGTGATCGATCCGCGCTTCGGGCGGTGGGTGCAAGACGACGACCTGCGGATCCCGATCCGACCGGGGACCGACGGCGTGTTCTTCCTCGGTGTCCTCGCCGAAGTCGAGCGTCACGGTCTGCTCGACGTCGACTACATCCGCGACCGCACGACCGGCTTCGACGAGGTGATCGCCGCCGCCCGCGCGTGGCGTCCTGACGTCGTTGCCGAAGTCTGCGACGTCGCCGCGGTGACGGTGACCGAGGTCGCCCAGCTCGTCGGCTCTGCGCCGCGGTGCATGATCCTCCACGCCCGCGGTCCCGAACAGCAGGCGATGGGCACGGCCAACGTGTCGGCGATGATCAACGTCGCCCTCGCCTGTGGCCTTCCCGGTCGCGCTGGATCGGGCATCAACATGCTGACGGGTCAGCGCAACGGTCAAGGCGGCCGGGAGTGGGGACAGCGCTGCAACCAGCTCCCCGCCGGCCGCTCGATCGCCGACGCGGAGCACCGGCGCATCGTCGCCGAGCGGTGGGGCGTCGATGTCGACGATCTCCCCGGCGTCGGCGGCACGTACATGGCGATCCTGGAGATGGCCGGGCGCGGCGAGGTGCGCGGACTGTTGTCGATCTCCAACAACATGAGCGTGTCGGCACCCGACCTCGATCGGGTCGATGCCCAGATGGCGCAGCTCGAACACGTCGTCGTCATCGATCCGTTCCTCTCCGAGAGTGCGATGCGGCACGCGACCGTCGTGTTGCCGGGTTCGACGTGGGCCGAGGAGGAGGGCACGATCACCACGATCGAGGGGCGCGTCGTGCGCTGTGACCAAGCGACTGCCCCGGTGGCGCGGCGCGGTGACATCGACGTACTCCGCAACCTCGCGCGGCGTCTCGGCGCCGGCCACCACTTCGACTTCGTGCGTGGGCGAGAGGTGTTCGACGAGATGCGTGCCGTCTCGGCTGGTGGTCCGAACGACTACTCCGGCATCACGTGGGAGCGTGCCCGCGAGGGCGTGTTCTGGCCGTGCCCGACCGAAGACCATCCGGGCACACCGCAGCTCTACGTCGACCGCTTCGCCCACGCCGACGGTTTGGCGCGCTTCTGCGTGCCGGCGCTCGCACCGCCACCCGTGGTGATCGACGAGCACTACCCGTTGGTCCTCACGACGGGGCGCACTCTCGCCCACTACCTCTCCGGCAACCAGACGAAGCGGATCCCCGCTCAGCAGGACAAGGCGCCGGGGCCGTACGTCGAGCTGCATCCGGCGACGGCGGCCGAGCTCGGTGTCGGCGCCGACGACCGCGTCGTGCTCACGAGCCGCCAGGGCCGCTCGACGGTGCCGTGGCGAGCGAACGACGAGTTGCGCCGCGACACCGTCTTCATGCCGTACCACTGGCGCGAGTGCAACGTACTCGTCGGCGCCCATCTCGATCCGGTGAGCGGGATCCCGGCGTTCAAGTACACGCCGGTGCGCGTGGCCGCGCTCGGGTCCGAGCGGGCGCTCGCCGCAGGTCACGAGCCGATCGGCGTCTCCTGAAAGTCGCTGGCGTCGCTCACCGCCGTTGCGGCGACCGCGCCTGCCGTGCCGAGGGTCTCGTCGTCGCCGCCGAGTGTGATCTCGCGGACGCGGGCGAGCAGCATCTCGAGCGCCGGCCGGTTGAGGCCGCCTTCGGGGATGATCACGTCGGCGTAACGTTTGCTCGGTTCGATGAACCGCTCGTGTGCCGGCCGCACGGTCGTGAGGTACTGGTCGATGACGAAGTCCGTGGTGCGGCCGCGCTCGGCGACGTCGCGGCGCAGGCGGCGGATCAGCCGGATGTCGGCGGCCGTGTCGACGAAGATCTTGAGGTCGAACCGATCGCGCAGCGCCCGATCCCACAACACGAGGATCCCGTCGACGACGATGATGCGGGCGGGCGACACGATCCGCACCTCGTCGCTGCGGTTGTGTTGCCCGTAGTCGTACACGGGCACCGGTACCGAGGCGCCGTTGGCGAGTGCCGCGAGGTGATCGTTGAGCAACGCCCAGTCGAAGGCATCGGGATGGTCGTAGTTGACCTGGGCGCGTTCTTCGATCGGCGCGTCGTGGTCGAGGTAGTACGAGTCGAGCTCGATCAGCGACAGATGCTCGGGGCCGGTCAACGCCACCAGTCGCTCGGCGACGGTCGTCTTCCCGGAGCTGCTGCCACCGGCGATGCCGATGATGAATGGCCGAACGGTCACGCCGCGACGTTACGCGAGGCGGGCATCGGCGCGCTTCGTCGTCGTCGCCGACGCCCTTCGACTGCCGTCGGGCGCGTCCGTCCTGATGGGGTGCTTGTAATCCGCCGTGGATCGCGGCCAACCTGTGCGGTGATGCTCGACGAACGCGCCGCCGCCATGCTCGACTTCGAACGCGCGTGGTGGAACAACGACGAACCGCGTGACCAGGTCATCCGCGCGCGCTTTCAGTGTTCGCCGGACGAATACCATGCTGAACTGACCAAGGTGCTCGAAGACCCGGCCGCGATGGATCACGACCCGCTCGTGGTGCGTCGGTTGAAGCGGTTGCGTCTCCGGGCGCGCAAGGCGCGTCACGACGCAATCGCGTCGGGCGGTGCAGGAGAGGGAGCGCACGCATGACCAACGAGGACCCGAACGCACCGGTTGGTGCGCCACCGCCGCGCCGCTCGCCACGCCAAGGGATCGGGGGTTCGCCCGTCGGTTCCACGCTGAGCATCGTGCTCGCCGTCGTTGCCGTGATCGTCGGGTTCTTGATCCTCAACAACATCACCGACGGCGGCGGCTCCGCGGACGGCGGGCTCCCGAACGACTCCACGACATCCACGACGAACCCGTTCGACACGACCAGCACGACCACCACGACCGAGCCGCCGCTGACCACCACAGGTGCCACGGTGATCGTCGCCAACGCCAGCGGGGTCGCGCAGTCGGCGGCCGGTATGACCACCGAGCTCGAAGGCGCCGGCTTCGAGATGGGCACGCCGACGAACGGCACAGCGACCGGGCTCACCACGACCATCGTGTACTACGAGCCTTCGATCGCCGCCGCCGAGGCGGTGGCCAACTCCGTCGCCAGGGTGATGGGTGGTCTCGCAGTCGAGACGATGCCGTCGCCGATCCCGGTGGAGGGCGGCTCGCTCGACGGCGCCGGGGTGCTCGTGATGCTCGGCACCGACACCGCCGGCAAGACGCTCGACGAGCTGGCGCCCGCCGACGCATCGGCGACGGTCTCGGCTCCCGACGTCGCCGGCACCGAGACGGGCACCAGCACCCCCACCTGATCATCGCCCGATTGCATCCGGGGTCAGACACCAGATGCAACAGCACACATGATGTGAACCGGAAGCGCCGATCGAGATTGCATCCGGGGTCAGACACCACATGCAACAGCACACATGGTGTGAACCGGAAGCGCCGATCGAGATTGCATCCGGGGTCAGACACCACATGCAACAGCACACATGGTGTTGGTCGGCCTGGCGCTGGTGCGTTGTTGCATGTGGTGTCTGACCCCGGATGCAATCGTCTGACCCCGGATGCAATGCCGGGGCTCAGGCGGGGTGATGCTCGCGCAGCCAGTCGCCGACGGCTTGTTCGACGCTCGCCTTCGGTTCGGTGAGCGCCCGATCGAGGCCCACGGTGTCGGCGAGCGATACCACGCTCAACCCGTCGGGCAACGCGCCCGGACCACACCGGTTCGCGCCGACCACCGCGAGGACCGGCACACCCGACTCGGCGGCGATCGACATCACGCCGCCGACGACCTTGCCGTCGAACGACGTCGAGTCGAGCTGACCCTCGCCGGTCACCACGAGGTCGGCCTCCGCGATGTGGTCGTACAGGTCGAGCTCGTCGGCGACCAGTTCGAAACCGGCCACGAGGCGGCCACCGAGCGCGGCGAGCGCTGCGCCGAGCCCGCCCGCGGCACCGCCGCCTGGGACGTCGGTCACGTCGACACCGAACTCCTCGGCGAACAGTTGCGTCAGGCGGTCGAGGCGGCGCGACAGCAGCTCGACCTGCGGCGGTGTCGCGCCCTTCTGTGGGCCGAACTCGCGGGCGGCGTCGCCGAAGCGGGTCGTGACGTCGCAGGCGACGAGTAGTTCGACTCGCTTCAGCCGGGCGATTGCGGTGATGGCACGGATCGCGCCGAAGCCGCCGTCGGTCGTCGCCGAGCCGCCGAGCCCGACGACGATCCGCTTCGCACCGGCGTCGAGCGCGTGGTCGATGAGCTCGCCGGTGCCCGTCGTCGTCGCGTTCATCGGATCGTTGCCTGCCGACCCGCCGACGAGCGTCAGCCCGCTCGCTTGCGCCATCTCGATGACGGCGGTCCCTTTCGCGAACCGCCACCGGGCCTGAACGACATCGCCGAGCGGTCCCGTGACCGCGGACGTGCGGTTCGGCCCACCGAGCACGTCGAGCAGCCCGTCGCCTCCGTCGGCCATCGGCACTTCGGTGCAGTCGAGGCCGAGCTCCCAGCACGCATGGCCGATCGCGCTGGCCGCATCGGCGGCGCTGAGCGTGCCTTTGAACTTGTCGGGCGCGGCGACGACCCGACGTAGTCGACGTCGCCGTGCCGCGGGCATGCGCGCCGACCGTAGCGGTTCACCACGGCTTCCGGACCGCTCATTGTCGACCGTTTGAGTCGGGAATTGCACCGCTAGCATCGCCGTCATGGCAGTGACCGTCCGCATCCCCACCACCATGCGTCCGCTGACCGGAGGTGACAAGCAGGTCGCCGTCGAGCCGGGCACGGTCGCCGAGATCGTCGCCGCGCTCGACGCTGCACACCCCGGCCTCGGTGACCGGCTGGTGGACGAGGACGGCAGCCTGCGCAAGTTCGTCAACATCTTCGTCGACGACGACGACGTGCGCTTCCTCGACGGGCTCGACACCAAGGTCGGCGACGGGCTGACCGTCTCCATCATCCCCGCCGTCGCCGGCGGCTGAGTTCGATCGGTGCGAGATTGCATCCGGGGTCAGACACCACATGCAACAGCACACATGATGTTGGCCGGCCTGGCGCCGGTGCGTCGTTGCATGTGGTGTCTGACCCCGGATGCAATCTGTGATGGAGCGTGACATCGTGC
>CAZQCP010000127.1:0-8923 GCA_964592115.1 uncultured Ilumatobacteraceae bacterium | reverse complement strand
ACTGGCGCATCGCTCGTGGTGGGTGTGGTCCCCATCGTCGACGGCGCCGCGGACGCGTCGTCCGCGGACGGGTCCGGGATCATGTCGTCGAAGCGGATTGCGGGTGCGGTGGTTTGCGTCGTGTCGGGCGGCTGTGGCGCGTCCGTCGTGGACGACGACGCGTCCGCGGACGCGGGACCGTCGGGATCGACCGTGACAGGCCAGTCGCGCGGATCGTCCGGCAGCTCGCCGCTCGCGTCTGGTTCGCCGCTCGCGCCGGGTTCGTCCACCGCATCGCCCGGCTCGCGACCCGCGCCCGGTTCGCGGCTCGCGCCCGGTTCGCCCACCTCATCGCCGTGCCTGCCCACCTCATCGCCCTGCCCGGCCACCGCGTCGCCCTGCGCACCCACGACGTCCTGCTCGTCTACCACATCGCCCGGCTCGTCCACGTCGGCCGCGGGCCGGGTTTCGTTGCCCGGTTCGGCCTCATTGGCGGGCTGGTCGACCGTGTCCCAGAAGTCTTCGGCTGTCTGCTGGCCGGCATCGTCGATCTGGTCGTCCGGCGCGTCGTCAGGAACCGCATCATCTCGGATCTCGTCCGCGGACGGCGCGGCATCGGGGAGGTGCAACTCCCATCCCGGCAGGATCAGGTTCGGGTCGTCGAACGAGCGGCCGCCGCCCATGTCGCGCCCCGCATTGCGTTCCCAGATCTGCGGCCACGCCGTCGGGTCCCCGAGCTGTGCCCCGGCGATGTCCCACAACGTGTCGCCACGCTGCACCACATAGATGCCGGTAGCGCCGGCCGTCACGACGGCGGTGGGCTCATCTTCGACCGTCGGGCCTGGCCGCTGTGCGTCCGCCGGAGTCGATTCCACGAGCATGGTTGCCGCACCGCCGGCGTAGCGGGCCGGGATCTCCAACACCCAGCCGACCTCCACGTAGGCAGGGTTGGTGAACCGCTCGCCCGGACCCATCGCACGACCGAGGTTCGCGTCGAGGATCGCGTCGGCCACCTCGATCGTCGACGCTCCCGTGCGCGCCGCGATCCGCTCGGCGATCGCGTAGACCGACTCGCCGCGCTGCACCACGTGACGGGTCGGTGCGCTGACATCGCCAACCGTCGCTTCACCCGGCGGCGATGCATCCTCGGCCTGCTCCGGCGCCCCGTTCGGCCGGACGTCTTCGACCCATGCGGCGACCGTCGGTTGGCGCACGGCCGGCGAACGGACCGACTGGGCGATCGAGACCGACGACGAGGCCAGCGGGAGCACCACGATCAACCCGGCTGCGATCATCCGCCCGATGCGTTGGGCCCACCCGAGTCCGTGGATGTCCGGACGCGGCAACCCACCGTGACGCGCGAGGTGCACCGTCTCGAGCACCGTCGTCACGACGATCACCGCGAGGGCGACCCACGCGACACACAGGCTCCCGCGGATCAGAGCGTCGAGCACCGTCGAGTCGGCGATCGGCTCGCTCGCTGCACTCGCCGCGCCGTCTCCGAACCAGCGCCACGGCCAGTCCACACCAGCCAACGGGTTCGCCGACCCGAACCGCGCCTGCGCCGCGGCCACGAGCAACGCCGGTACGCCGACCACCAGCACGGCGATCGCCACGAGCGAGGCGACGAAGCGCCCGATCTCGCGACCCGACCTCACCGCTCACCTCCACTGCCATGGGGCGATCTCGTGAACGTATTGCGGCGAGGACACGCAACATGTTCACGAGATCGGCCGCGCGACGGCCGCCGAACCTGGGCGGTGGAAGCGAACGCGGTCCTCACACCAGCACCAGTGGGTGGTGGGGTCGCAAGAAGGGAAGTGGCGCACCACCCACGGAGGGTCATGGAGCGCGGACCGATCTCGCCGTGCCCGCGCCCGTGACGGTGATCCCGCCATCGACGATCTGCACCGTCACCGCCACCCGATCACCGCCGACGTCGATCGATGTGACCGATCCGTCCACCCCGTAGCTCGCGAACAGCTCGGTCGCCGTGGCGATCGCTCGCTGCCGCGCCTCGCCTTCGTCGATCGCCACGACACCCGCATCGCCACCGCGCACCGCACCGATCGCTGTCGCCTGGGCACCCGAGCGCGCCGCCTGGAAGGCGATCGACTGGGCCGTCGAACGGTTCGACACGCCACGGTCGACATCGCGCGCCAGCCACACCAGACCGAGGAACGTGAACGAGAACAACAACACGAGGCCGACGACGAGTCCCGCGCCGTCGTCCCCGCCGATCCGCCCCTGCCGCCGGCGCGTCTCGTCGAACGGCGCGTGGCGATCGACGCCCCGAACCGGCTGCCCCGGAACACGCGCCACCGGCGAGGCCCCGCTGGGTGACAGCTCCCTCACGGAGACGCCTCCGCGGCGCGCAGCGGATCGATCGTGGCGAAGGCAGTCGCCGTGGTCGGACCGTGGTTCGGTGGATCGATCAGCTCGAGACCGGCCGCCGACACCGAGCAGGACACCGTGACCGCCACGCGTCCGCCCGGGCCGAACGCCGACGTGTCGACGCTCACGGACGGAGCGCTGCACGACGCCCGGTCGACGAGCATCGCCGACGTCACGGCCTCGGCGGCGGCGACCGCGGCGGCCGGCGATCGCTCCTGGGCGGCCGCCTGCGCAGCGGACTCGGCGGCGCTCTGCACCGTGGCCCGGCTGTCCACCCCGCGGCCGACGAACACGATGACGAATGCCAGGGCCAGCGCGGCAGGCGCGATCAACGCCAGTCCGAGGGCGTCGGCCGAGCCACGATCGCGGGCGGACCTCACGGCGTCAGCTCCTCGACCGGCACGGCCGACGTGACCGACAGCGACGACGACGTGCCACGCACGATTCCGGGCGCATCCCCGCTGATCGTCACCGTGACCACACCGTCGGCAGTCGAGATGACGACCGTCGCGTCGTGGAGGTCGGTGTCGGCGGCGAGCACTGCGGTGGCCGACGCCTGCGCGTCCGCGGGCGCGACGCCGGAGCGGGCGACGAGCGCCGCCGTGTCGCGGGCGATCACGCGCGCCTCGGTCTTGGCGTGGCTCCACAACGCCGCTTGCACCGCGGCGAACGCGAGCACCATGAACACCGGCGTCAGCAGCGCCACCGACAACGACGTCGCCGCGCCATCATCCCCCCGCCCCCGCCCCCGCCCCCGCCCGCCGTCCCGACGATCCCGATCTCGGTAGCGATCGTCCCGGGTGGCGGGAGCATTTCGACCGAGATCGGGGTGGACGCGCGTCGGCTGGGGTGCGCGCCGGGCTCCCCGTCGATCTCGGTAGCGATCGTCCCGGGTTGCGGGAACATTTCGACCGAGATCGGGGTGGACGCGCCTGGGCAGGGTGCTGGGCGCGGGGTGGTGCGCGGGCACGGGTCGATCAGGGAGCGGATGGTGGCTGAACCGGTGTGCTCGCCGTGTCGCGCACCTGGGTCCAGATGATCGTCGCCACGACAGCCACGCTGATCGCCGCCGCGGCGTACCACAGCACCTGCTCGATCGACACGGCGCCGCGGTCGCGCGGTTCGCCTCCTGGCGACTCGCCGACGGCCCCGTGAACGAACGCCAACATCGCCGCAGTGACGCTGCGCCAGACCAGTATCGGATCCTGCATTCGTGTACCTCCTTGAACGAGATCAGGTGAGATCGAGAGCGGGGTAGATGATCAGCGCCATGAACAACAGCGCCATGCCGACGAGTGGGGGAGTGACCTTGTCGATGCGCACGCGGGCGGCGGCCTCCTGCTCGGCGGCGAGCGTCGAGCGCAACGTGGCGCACTTGGCGCTCAGCGTTCGCGCCACCGGTGCACCCTCGGTCGCCGACAACCGAGCCGTGGCAGCGACCTGCTCGAGCTCCACGACGCCGTAGTCGGCGGCCACCAGCTCCAGCGCGTCGACCAGACTCCGACCCCGCGTGGCCATCTCGCGCATCCGTCGCCGCAGCGCCCGGAACAGCATCCCGTCGCCGGCGCGGGCAGCCTGATCGAGCGCACCCTCGTAGCCGCTGTTGCCGGCGAGGAGCATCGTCACCATGTCGAGGTAGGCGCCGAGCTGATGGCGCAGGTCGATCGCCACCTCGGCGCTGCGGGCGATGGCGTCGCTGTGCACCGCGAGCGGCACCAGCACCGCGCCGGCGACGGAGATCGCTGCCGGCACCCACAGCGCGATCGAGACGACGCCGAGGATCTGCAGGATGCCGAGCAACAGCGATGGCATCACGAACCCGGCGGCCGCCGCCAGCACGAGCCACCCAACGTGCTCGTCGACGGAGCGTCCGATGAGTCGCAGCGGTTGCGCCCAGTGGCGCGTCCACCCGGCGATGCGTCCGCTCGCATCACGCTCGACGACAGCCCCGATCCGCGCCGCCACGGCGTAGTCACCGCGGCCGTTCCTGTCCGCCGTACCGGTCGCCGTCGACGCCGGTGCGGGCACTCGCCGGAGGTGGCCGATCGCATGCGCCACCGATGGCCGCGGCTGGCGCCAACCGCTCCAGATCAGCCAGCAGCCGAGCGTGAACAGCATGCTCGACAGCACGAGGGCTCCACTGGCCCGGATCACGACGCCCCCACCGGATCGGTCGCTCCGTCGCCCGTCAAGAAGCGCGAGGGGAGGGGATAGCGGGCGAGGCGCTGGACGCGCAACAACAGCAGCGCGTACATCCCGAGGACCACCGCCAAGAACAGCTGGCCACCGGCGGTGTCGTAGGCGGCGAGGTAATCGGCGCGCCCGAACACGAGCAGCCCGACCACGAGCGAGCCCATGAACAACGTGAGCAACATGACCTCGCGCTGCACCGGCGCCCGCTCGGCTTCCACGAGGCGCCGCCGGTCGGCCTGGCGCCGGGCCTGGTCGGCGAGCGCGCTCAAGACGCCCGCGGTTCGAGCGCCACGTTGCACGGCGATGAGCAGACCCGCCGCGACGAGGTCGCCGAGCGGGTCGTCGAGATCGTCGGCGAACCGGCGGAAGGCGACCGCAGGATCCTGCCGACCGAGACCTGCCGCGAGACGCCGCACCGCAGGACGGATCGCCGCCGGACACGTGGCGACGGTCGCGTTGATCGCACCGACCGGTTGGTCACCGGCCACCAGCACGTCACGGAGGTTCTCGATCCACGACGCGATCGCGTCCGTCCGTTCCACCGCCGACTCCGCCCGGCGATCACGACGCTGCCATGCGGCGATCGCGAACCACGCCGCGGCGCCGACGACGACCGACGGCACGAGCCATCCCGACGCTGCCAGTACGACGAGCGCGATCGCGATGGCGGCGAGCGCCCTGGCCACTGCTCCGTGTTCGAGCGGGCGACGGGCGACCGGCGGCGCAGTGTCGTCCACTTCGGGGCCCGGCACGACGATCAGCATCAACCCCACGACCCCGGCGATCGTCGACAACACGAGCACCGCCACGGGCGCGTTCACCGGAGACCTCCCGACACGGCGAACAGTTCGGGCGGGTAGCCGGCGAGCCGCAGCCGGGCGAGGTGCCGCTGGGAGAGCGGCGCCACCTGCGTCAGCTCGTCGTCCGATCCGAGCGCCCAGACCTCGGTGCTCGACACGCCGCCCGCCTCGCCGAGCCCACCGACCTCGATGATCGACGTCACTCGGCGCTGCGGCGCCCGATCCTCGACGGCGTTGCGGACGAGATCGATGTGGACGACAAAATCGACCGTTTGCGAGATCAACGAGTAGACGGCGAACTCCGGCAGGCTCGTGTTCGACTTCGAGACGTAGTAGGCGAGGCGCTGCAGGACGATGTCGGCGGTGTGGGCGTGGATGGTCGCCAGCGATCCGCGCTTGCACATCGATGCCACGTCGAGCATGTCCAACGCTTCGTCCTCGACGAGCTCACCGACGACGACGCGGTCCGGGTTGAGGCGCCGCGTCAGCTCCACGAGCTGGCGCGTGGTGATCTCGCCTTCCCCCTCGGCGTTCGCCTGGCGCGTGAACAGGGCCGGCGCATCGGGGTGCCTCCAGTCGTCCTCGAGGCGCAGTTCGAGCAAGTTCTTCTCGACCGTGATGATGCGTTCGAGCGGCGACACCTCGCCCAACAATTCCGTCAGCAACGTCGTCTTGCCGGCGCCCGGCGGGCCGGACACGAGGATCGTGAAACCGCACCGCACCAGCGCCCGCAGCCGCTCGACCAGGGCGACGGGAAACAGACCGAGGTCGGCGAGACCCGCGAGCCCCACCTGACGCACGACGAAACGGCGGATCGCCAGCCGCGGGTGCGTCGACACGCCGTGCTCCGTCGCGCCGCCGAGCACCATCACGACACGGGCCCCGTCGCGCGTCTGCAGCGTCAGCATCGGCGACGACGTGTCGAGGCGCCCCTCACCGGTGCCGGTCATGCGCAGCGCGAGCCGCTTTTGGAACGCGGTCAACTCCTTGGCCGACCCCCACAGTCCGCCAACGTCGATCTTGCGACCGTCGGTGTAGGTCACCCACGTGGAGTCGGGGCCGTTGACGTCGATCTCTTCGACCGCCGGATCGTTGAGGTACGGCTCGAGCGGGCCGGAACCCGTGAGCTCGGCGACGACCCGGGCGCGCACCACCTGGTCGTCGTGACCGCCGAGCCGCCGCTCGCCGCGTTGCAGCCGCTCCTCGTTGAGCGTCGCCAGCTCCTCGCCGATCCACGCTCCGACGAGCAGCTGTTGCCGGCGCTCGTCGGCCGCCAGCGGAACACCCTCGATCCGGCGTTCGGCCCGCGCGCCGTCGTCGTGCTCGATGGCGTCGATCAGGCGAGCGGCCACGCGCTCGGTGAGCGTGGCGACGGCACCGACGAGCGCGTCCGGCAGTCCTCCGTCGACCCCAGCGGGGCGCGGCGTCGGCGCGGAGCTCGCGGCGGCTTCGACGCCGGCGCCTGGCGGTACGACCCGGAGGGGGCGCTCACCGCGCAACGGCTCGCTCACGGGATCGCTCCGACGAGTCCCGCGCCGTCGATCGTGACGTCGTAGATCGTTCCGGTGGCGACCGCCGCGCTGCGCATCAACGGCAACCGGGCCAGTCGACGTTCGGAGACACCGCGGCGCCCGGCGAGCACCGCAGCACTCAGTGCATCGTCGGCGATCGTGACCGTGCGCTCGACCGCGCCAGGCACCGAATCGTCGACGAATCCGGCGATCTCGGCGGGATCGAACGGCGCGTCACCGATGAGGGCGAGCACGAGCGTGCCCGGCGTCGAGGCGAGCTGCTCGACCGCCTCGACGAGACGCTCCAACCCGACCGCCGCAGCGCCGGCCGACGCGCTGCGTTGACGGTGCACGAGCACCACTGTTGCCGCCATCGCGACGGCCGCCGCCGGTGCACCGATCCGATGCCGACCGACGTCGGCGATGGCGACCACGTCGGCGCCGGCGAGCGTCGGCAGCACGATCGCCGCCGCTTCGTCGACGGCGCGGTGGGCGGCGAGCGACCGCGCCGGGCAGGAGACGAAGTCGATGCCCGCGTCGCTGCGGTGCACCATCGCCGCGATCGTCGCCATCGCCGCCCGGCGGTCGTCGCCGACGTTCGACACGATCGTGGTGAGCGACGGCGTGGCGGGACAATCCAACCATCCCGCCAGGCACCCGCCTGCCGGGTCAGCCTCGACGACGAGCACGCCATCGAGGCCAGCCCCACGATCTCGGTCGGATTCTCCCCGGGCAGCGGGACGATCGCGACCGAGATCGGGCAGCGACCCGGGGCGTGGCCAGGCGGCGGCGAGCGCGAGCGACGTGGTCGTCGAGCAGTCGCCGGTCACCGCCACGATCGTCATCCGCCTCCGGCCTCCCCGGTCGACTCCCCGGTCGGCTGGTCGGCTGGGTCGGGAGTGGGCTCGATCAGCACGACGCGCACATCGTCGGCGGCAGCGACCGTGGCCGCATCGACGCGGGCGACCTCGACCGACAGCGACTGGCGGCCGAGCGCCGATGTCGTCTGCTGCGGCAGCCCGACCACGCGGCCCTCGATCGACGTCGGCGCGGACTCACCCGATGCGGCGGGCATCACGAGAAGCACCGGGACGCGTTCGCGCAACCCGCTCGGCAGGCCGCCTTCGGTCACCTGGATGGCGATCACCGCGCTGTCGGCCGCCACGAGCGGCTCGGACTGCAGCGCCTCGGCGACCACGAGCGAACCCGAGATCAGCCGCACCTTGGCGTAGCGCCCGACGAGCGAATCGAGGTCGTCACCGGCGATCACGTTGACCGTCGAGTCGGCATCGACGTCGACGGTGCGCAACATGTCGGCGGTGATCCGACTCCCCGCCGGCACGTCGGCGACCACCTGCACCACGGCCGTGCTCGAGTTCAAGCTGGAGTACACGAGCGCGTTGCCGCCGATCGCGACGGCAGCGAGCAACACGCCCGCGGCGATCCGATTGCGGCGCCGCGCCGCCGGTTGGAACCCGCGCCGACTCGACGGCGCCGCGCCCGCGGACGCGGCCGACGTCGAGCTCCCACGCTGGCCGGGGAGCGCCGTGACGCTCATCCGTGTCCTCCCTCGACGAGCCCGGCCAACCACACGTGGTCGGTGAGCAACACCACCGCCGACGCGAACACCAGGAACGGCCCGAACGGCACGGTGCGTGCCCGGCTCGCCACGCCCACTGCACCGGCGGCGCCCGCGGCGAGCGTCAGCGCAACCAGTGCAAGCCGCCAGTCGACCACGCCGGCGGCGGCGCCGAGGACCGCGGCGACCTTCACATCGCCGAAGCCCATCGCCCGCGGCGACACGAGGTGCACGGCGAGCAGTGGGCCGGCGAACACGACGACCCCGGCGCCGATCGAGCCGATCGGGATGTCCGTACCGGCGACCGCCGCGCCGACGCTCGACGCACCGACGAGCACGAGCGCCGCACCCGCGGTCCACTCGTCGGGCAGCCGACGCTCGCGGACGTCGACCACCGTCGCCGGCAGCAGCGCTCCGACGGCGAGTGCGACGGCGGCGGGGACCGCTCCGACCACGGTCCCCGCCGC
>CAZQCP010000126.1:0-9018 GCA_964592115.1 uncultured Ilumatobacteraceae bacterium | reverse complement strand
GTGCTGTTGCATCTGGGGTCTGACCCCGGATGCAATCCGACCGCTGTCACGGCAACCTGTCAGCGGAACCAGCTGCGCACGAGCTTCCCGGTGCGTGAGCGCCATCCCGGTCGATCTCGTTCGATCACCAACGGCGCGTCCGACAACCGCTCGACGGCCCACGGGCGCGGCAGGCTCTCGTTGCCTGCCGGGCGCACCGACGTCAACACGTCGACCTCGCGGAGGCGCCCGGCGAGCCCGGCCGCTCCCGCCGCGGCTCCCAACGCCACGGCGATGCGTTGCGGCGCCCGCAGGTCGTGACCCGGAAATGGCGGATACGGCTCGTCGAGGAGTCGCAGCGCGAGGTCGAGCTCCGAGGTGTGCTCCGCGTTGGCGATGGCGTGGGTCGCAAGCCGGGCGACCTCGTGGGCCAGTTCGGCGTCGGCGAGGACCCGATCGAGGTCGTGCACACCGAGCTCGGCGTTCGACATCGCGATCGCCGGGTGCTCGCGCCCACCCGACTCGATCGGCGATGCGGCGATCGGTAGTCCGTCGAACACGGCGATCCAGGAACGGTCGGCGCTGGCGTCACGGCGCACGACGGTGGTGCCGGGGGCGAGCACGCGGCCGATCGCCAGCGGTGACGGTTCGATCGTGACGTCGACGAAGCCGGCCCGCTCGAGCAGCTCCTGGAGCCACCAGGCACGGCCGTGGTCCCAGCGCAGGGCCATCATCCAGCGCCGCGCCGCATCGTCGACGAGCATCGTCGATGTGATGCCCGAGTCATCGGCGAGGCGGTGGCGAAGCGCATTGAGCTCTGGCCCCGACAGGCCCGTCGCGTCCACGCGCTGCAAGCTCGCCGCGGACGGGAACCAGCCGGCCCTCGTCGTCAGCGCACCTTCGCCGAGGCGGCCGCGCGCCCGCACGAGCGCGTCGAACACGACCGCGTTGTCGTCGAACCGATGGATCGGCACCTCGCAGGCGGCGGCGACGCGGCCGGGCTCGTCGTGCGACAGGCGTACGCCGCGCACGACCGATGGGGTGATCTCGAGGCCGATCCCGTCGCCGCGCACCGACATCAGCCCAGCCCTCCGGGTGCGGCATCGACGTCAGGTTCGGACTCGGCGGACTCGTCGGCGGCGCCGATCACGGCAGCGAGAAGCAGCACCTGCGCGCCATCGACCACGAGCACGCCATGGTGTGGTGCGAACATCGCGACGCGGGGCCCGAGCGACACGCGCAAGATGTCAGCGTCGGCAGCGTCAGGGCGGAGGAGCACACCGGTGCGGTAGCGCTGCAGCGGTTTGCTCCAGTGACCTCCCGCGCGCACTTCGTCAGCGCGGCCGGCGACGACGACGACAAGATCGTCGTCACGCAATCCGGCCAACCGCTCGAAGCTCGGACCGCCGACTCGATCGGCGTCGTCGACGAGCACGACCCGTCGACCGGCGGTCGCCTCGATGCGGTCGACCCAGTCGGCAACGTCGTCGGATCGGGCGGGCATGTCGAGGCCGTCGATCTCGGTCAGCGGACCGCCACGGGGCGCCACGGCGAACACGGCCACGTCAGGGGCAACGGTCGCACTGGCCCACGCCACGGCGGCGAGCAGCGACGACCGCCCGGTGCCGGGAGCGCCGGTGATGAAGACGGACTCGCCGAACGTCACGGGACAGACCGCCGGCGCTCCGGTCCGCATGTTCAGACCGACGGGCACCTCGATCGCCTGCGTGCCGAGTCGGGCAGCGTCGAGCACGCTGTCGACGGCGACCGACGCCGCGAGCGGATCGACGCGCCGCACCGGTCGTTCCGTCGCCGGCTCTGGGCGGGCGCGCGCGATGGCATCGGCCAACGCCGTCGGCGGTGCGACGAGTTGGACCTCGGCTCGACCGTTGAGCCGGTACGCGCGTCCGGGAACGGAGGACGCGAGATCCGGTGGCGCTGACCCCAGTGGCGTCGACCCCGGCACCGCCGACCCCAGGGTCGAACCGCCGATGTGTTCGCCCGGCCACTCCCCGGACTGCTCCCCCGCCTGCATCACGAGACGGGTCGACGCCTGGCTGACGACCGCCGGGGGAACGACACCGTCGTGCTTGGCCGTCATGACGGTACAGATCCCGAGTGGGCCGCCGTCGCGGATGACGCGCTCGAGCTCCTCCCATACACCCCCCAGATCGCGGCGCGCGTCGAGCAGTTCACGCAGCGCGCCGAGGTCGTCGATCATCACCACGACGCTCGGCTCGGCGGCGGCAACCGCGTTCGCGCCGCGGCCCTCGTCCGCCATCTGCGAACGTCGGTCGAGCAGATCGGCGAGCGCGGTGGTCACGCGGGCGATCCGGTCCGGTTCGTCGACGGTCACTACGGCGCCGACGTGAGGCAGCGCGCTCAGCGGGGCGAGCGTGCCGCCGTCGGCATCGATGCAGTACACGTGGACGTCGTCCGGTCCGCAACGCTCGGCGATCCCGAGCGCCAGTGTCACGAGCAGCGACGTCGTTCCGGACCCGGCGACGCCGAAGGCGACGAGCGAGCCTTCGGGCCCAGGCGCCCACCAGGCCGGGTCCTGGCGTTGCTCGTCGGGCAGGTCCACCAGCCCGTACGGGATGGCGTCGCCTGGGTGCCCAGCGAAGAACTCGTCGAGTTCGATCTCGTTCGGGAGCGGGTCGGGGCACGGGCGGCGCGGCGGACGCGCGTCGAGCTCGGCGGCGGCATCGCCGATCACCGTCACGAGCCGTTCGAGGTCGGACGGTGTGGCGGCGGAGTGCGTGGCCTCGGCGGCCGAGACTCGAACCAGGCGCTGCTCCATCGGCGTCAGTTCGCGGGCGATCACCCACGGTGTGACCTCGACGATGGTGGAGCCAGCCGCCGACATCTGCAACGCCAGGTCGTCGGCCACGCCGTGCGATGTGGCGACCTGGAACGTCGTGGGAGCACCTGTCCCCACCCGCAGGAAACCTCGGCCGGGCTGGCGCCTCGCGAGGTGGGCGGCGTCGCGTATGCCGATGACGTCGAGGGAGTCACCGTCATCTTGCACCCGCAACGCGATGCGCACGTTGGTCTCGGCGCGGATCCGATCGTCGACGACGCCCGCCGGCCGCTGCGTGACGATCAGCAGATGCACGCCGAGGCTGCGACCGCGCTCGGCGATGTCGGCCAGCGCCGGCACCAGCTCGGGCACCCTCGTCGCCACCGACGCGAACTCGTCGACGACGATCACGAGGCGCGGCACGGGTCCGACGCCATCGAGCCGCTGTTGCTTCTGTCGCTGCTGATCGGCGAACGAGGCAACACCGGCACGGCGCAACGCGTCGGCGCGGTACCGCAACTCGCCGTTCAAGCAACGCATGAGACGTCTGGCTGCGTGATCGTCGAGATCGGTCACGAGTCCCGCCGTGTGTGGCAGCTCGACACACGCCCCGAACGTGGCTCCGACGTGCCCGTCGATCAACAAGAAGTTGATCTCGTCGGGTGGGATCGTGGCCGCGAGACCCGCGACGACGGTCCGCAACAGTTCCGACTTGCCCGAGCCGGACGTCCCCGCGATCAGCCCGTGTGGGCCGTCGGCGACGAGATCGACCACGAGCGGCCCGCGGTCCGACACACCGATCGGGATCGCAGCGCTTCCGTCAGCGCTTCCGTCCGCGCGTCGGGCCCAGGTGTCGAGCACGTGTCGGGCGGTGGGCGCTTCGAGTCCGAGCATCTGTAGCAGCGGCACCCGCGAGGGCAACGACGACTCGGCCACGATCGCCACGTCGGGGTCGTCCAGCGGCGCCAGCCGTCGGGCGATCGCCAACGCGAGCTGCTCCGAGGCCAGGAACGGGTGGAGATCGTCGATCCGCCGGCGGTCCATCAGGTAGTCGACCGTGGCGCCGTGGTCGGGGCGCGCGGTGACCACGGTCGTGCACACGGCGGGAACGTCTGCCGCCGCCGTCGTGAGGGCAACGAAGCGCAGCGGCATCGAGGCATCGGAGAAGAGCGGACGCAACGGCGCGGCGCGATCGCGCCACCAACCCGGTTCGTCGACGACCACGAGCGTCATGTGCGAGGGCGCGGTCGGACGCGTCGGCCGATCCCAACCGCGGCGCACGGCCGCGGCCCAGCCGGCCACCTGGTCGTGGGTCGAGTAGATCCGAGTCGACCCGCCGGCGCGGGCGTGCGGTAACCACTTGACCCACTCCCACGAATGCGCCCGTGCCGGCGATGACAGCACCACCACGTCGAGATCGGCGGGTCCGTGCGTGATCGCCGCCTCCACGATCAGGCCGCGCGCCAACGACCGAGTGAAGTGACCTCCCCCGACGATGCCGACACCGCGCTCTGCCAGCAAGTCCACGGTGACGGGCACCAACGGCATCCGTCCGAGTTCGGCGACGATGGTCTGGGCATTCGCCAGCGCCTGTGGCCCTCGGTCGAGCGGTGGCGACCAGTCGAGGTCGGCGAGCCCGATGGGGATGCGGAACACGTCGGCGTGCCCGGCGCGACGCTGCCAGAGCGCGGGCGACACGGCATCGGCGAGCGCGACCGCCGCCGCCAGGTCCGGGTGCTCTCGGCGACGCCGCTCGACATCGTCACGGTGACGTTGTGACGCCGCGGCACGGAACTGCGCAGCTGGTGTCCGTCGGCGCGCAGGGTCGTCTGCAGCGCGGCCGCCGCGTGCGCGTCGGATGGCGCGGCGACTCAGACGCGGCGCGCCTCCGGTGGCGGCACCGTCGTCGGGGACGTCGAGCGGCGGCGGTTCGGGAGGCGGAGCAAGCCGGGGAGGACGGTTGAACGCCGCGGTGCCGTCGATGCCGACGCCGGCGTAACGGTGGACCGACTGGGTCGCCTCGCGCGGGTCGCGTCGCCCGAGCTCGAACACGCGCCCGCCGACGTCGACCAGACCAGTCGTCCACGCCGTCGGGGTGTCGGCGGACAGCGCGATGCCGTCGAGGCGCGCCGGTGTCGACGTGGCGCGCAAGGTGACGCTGCCACCATCGTCGACCTCCACGTCGAGCATCGGGCGATCGACGGGCGCCAACTCCAACTCGCCGGCGCTGATGCGGCGGCCGATCCCGATCCGGAAGTGCCCCGGCCGCAGCCAGACCCGGGCTCCCGCACCCTCGCCGGCGACCTGCACGAGCTCGATGCGGGAGTCCGGCGTGGGCACTGCGGCGACGTCGACGGTCGCGATGATCGATCCAGTCAGGACGCCGCTCGTGCCGAGTGCTACCGACGACGGGACAGCACGCCCGTCGACGAACACCACTTGGCTCGGAGCGCGGCCGGTGACCCGTTCGATCAACTCGGCGAGCGGGATGTCCTCGTGGCCCGGTCCGACCGAGAGCTCCGCCTCCCCCGTCGGCGTGCGTAGGACGACGTCCATGACGACGAGAGACTACGACGCCACGACGTCCGGTCCCGATGTCATCGGGCGGGCCCGTTCTAGTCGGCGTCGAAGACGCTCGGACGTTCGCCGAAGATGGCGACGGCTTGGCGCAACGGCACGAGGTCGCTGCTGGTGCGTCGACCCTCGGCGGCGGCGATCGCGTGCTTCGCGATCTGGCGTGCCTGTTCGAGCTCGGCACGCAGCCTCGCGTTCTCGTGTTCGAGGCGCATCACGCGGCGGATGCCTTCGAGGTTCATGCCCTCGCCCGTGAGCTCGGCGATGCGCCGCAAGATGTCGATGTCGGCGTCGCTGTAGCGCCGGTTGCCACCTTCGGTCCGCGCCGGGTTCACCAGCCCCCGCCGCTCGTAGATGCGCAGTGTCTGGGGGTGCATGCCGGCCAGCTCCGCGGCGACGGAGATGACGTACACCGCCCGGGTGCGCGAGCGCTCTTCGGGGTCACGGGTGGTCATGGCAGCGAGCTCCTCGGGTCGACCGTAGTCGCCGCCGCGAGCTGCTCGACAGCAGTGCGTTGTTCGTCGTTGAGGTCGGTCGGGACGACCACGTCGACCGTGACGATGAGGTCACCCGATCGCTTGGCCGTCGTGACGCCCTTGCCCTTCACGCGGTGGCGGCTGCCGTTCTGCGTGCCGGGCTTGATGCGCAACGTGACGCTGCTGCCGTCGATCGTCGGGACCTCGATGTTGGCCCCGAGTACAGCTTCGGGGAACGTGACCGGCACGGTGACGGTGATGTTGTCGCCGCTGCGCCCGAAGCGCGGGTCGGGCGTGACGCGCATCTCGACGAGCAGGTCGCCGGCAGGACCGCCGTTGCGGCCGGGGCCACCGCGCCCCTTGAGGCGGATCGTCTGGCCGTCTTTGACGCCGGCGGGGATCCTCGTCTTGACCTCCCGGGCACGCTGCTCGATGCCCGAGCCGCGGCACGTCGGGCACGGATCCTCGATGCGCGATCCCACGCCACCGCACACCCGGCAGGGCGTCGAGAAGGAGAACATCCCCTGGTTGTCGTCGACGACGCCGCGACCGCCGCAGTTCGAGCAGATCACCGGTGAGGTGCCGGGCTTGGCGCCCGAGCCGTTGCAGGTGGAGCACTGCGCGTCGGTCGTGAGGTGCAGCGTGGTGGTGAGACCCTCGATCGCGTCCTTGAACGACACGGTGAGGTGGGCGACGATGTCCTCGCCGCGGCGGGGGCCGACACCGGCACCGCCGCGGGCGCGTCCCGGGCCACCTCCACCGGCGCCGCGCCCGAACAGATCGCCGAACAGGTCGCCGAGTCCGCCGGCGCCGGACATGTCGCCGACGTTGAAGCGGAACCCGCCGGGGCCATTGCCGCCCATGGCACCCATCGGGCCCATGCGCCGGACCTCGTCGTACTCCTTGCGCTTCTCCTCGTCGCCGAGCACGTCGTAGGCCGCGGCGACCTCCTTGAAGCGCTCCTCGGCGGATGCGTCGCCGGGGTTCTTGTCGGGGTGCAGGTCGCGAGCGAGCTTGCGGTAGGCCTTGGTGACCTCCTTGGCGGTCGCGCTCTCCTCGAGCCCGAGCACCTTGTAGTAGTCCTTCTCGAACCATTCGCGTTGTGCTGCCATCGCTGGTCACCTCCTCCCATCGTGTCGGATTGCATCCGGGGGATTGCATCCGGGGTCAGACCCCAGATGCAACCGCCTGCTGTGCTCGCGTTTGCTGCCATCGATTGCATCCGGGGTCAGACCCCAGATGCAACGCTAAGCGAGCTGCGCGTGGCTCGTGCCAATGGTGGCCGGTTGCATCTGGGGTCTGACCCCGGATGCAATCTCAGTCTTTCGTCTTGACCATCGCCGCGCGGAGGACCTTGCCCTTCCACAGATAGCCGCTGCGGAAGACCTCGGTCACCACCGGCTCGCCGCCATCGCCGGGCTCGTGGCTCACCGCTTCGGCGAGCTCGGGGTCGAACGTCTTGCCCTCGAGATCCATCGCCTCGAGGCCGTGCTTGCGCAACTCGCCGAGCATCTGGTTGAGCAGCGGCCCGACCTCGTCGGGATGGTTGACGTACGCGGCCTCAGCCGCGTCGAGGACCGGCAGCAATGCCTCGGCGAGTCGCCCCGACGCCCGGTCGGCGTCGTCGAGCGCCCGCGCCGCGGCGCGCTTGCGGTGGTTGTCGAACTCGGCCTGGATCCGCTGGGCGAGTGCGAGGTACTCGTCGCGCTCGGCGAGCAGCGCGGCGACGTCGACATCCGACAGGTCGGGTCCGGCGTCGACATCGACATCGACGTCGGCGTCGGCGTCGATCCCGCCCGCCGGGCGGGTGAACGAGTCGGTGGTGTCGTCGATCTCGCTCGCCCGCTCGGGAAGGTCGGCGTACTCGTCGTACTCGTCGGCCGCGGTGCCGCTGATCGGCTCGTGGTCGGCGTTCATCGGCTCAGCCCTGCTCGTCGTCGACGATCTCGGCGTCGACGATGTCGTCGTCGTTCACCGAGTCGGTGCCGGTCTGTCCCGACGCCGAGCTGCCTTCGGCGCCCGCGTCGCGAGCGGCCGCCTCGTACAGCTTCTGGCTGAATGCCTGGCTGGCGGACATCACGGCCTCGGTGGCCGTCTTGATGGCCGCCGTGTCGTTGCCCTCCATCGCCTTCTTGAGGTCGGCGAGCGGCTGCTCGACGGCCTCCTTCTCCTCGGCGGTCACCTTGTCGCCCTGCTCGCGCAGCACCTTTTCGGTCTGGTACACGAGCGAGTCGGCGTTGTTGCGGACCTCGGCTTCCTCGCGGCGCTTGCGGTCGTCTTCGGCGTGGGCCTCGGCGTCTTTGACCATCTGCTCGATGTCGTTCTTGTCGAGCGTCGACTGGCCGGTGATCGTCATCGACTGCTCCTTGTTCGTCGCCCGGTCCTTGGCGGACACGTGGACGATGCCGTTGGCGTCGATGTCGAACGTGACCTCGATCTGGGGCACGCCACGGGGGGCGGGCGGCAGGTCGACGAGCTGGAACTTGCCGAGCGTCTTGTTGTACCCGGCCATCTCGCGCTCGCCTTGGAGCACGTGGATCTCGACCGACGGCTGGCTGTCCTCGGCGGTGGTGAACACCTCGGTGCGCTTGGTCGGGATCGTCGTGTTGCGCTCGATGAGCTTGGTCATCACGCCGCCCTTCGTCTCGATGCCGAGGCTCAGTGGGGTGACGTCGAGCAGCAGGACGTCTTTGACGTCGCCGCGCAGCACGCCGGCCTGGACGGCGGCACCGATGGCCACGACCTCGTCGGGGTTGACGGTCTTGTTCGGCTCCTTGCCGGTCATGCTCTGCACGAGGTCGGTCACGGCGGGCATGCGGGTCGAGCCGCCGACGAGGATCACATGGTGCAGGTCGCCCTTGGCCACGCCGGCGTCCTTCAACGCCTGCTCGAACGGGATACGGCAACGCTCGATCAAGTCGGACGTCATCTCCTGGAACTTGGCCCGCGACAAGCTCTCGTCGAGGTGCAGCGGCCCGTCGGCGGTCGCCGTGATGAACGGGAGGTTGATCTGTGTCTGCTGGACCTGGCTGAGCTCGATCTTGGCCTTCTCGGCGGCTTCCTTCAGACGCTGCGCCGCCATGCGATCGCTCGCCAGGTCGACGCCGTGGGCGGACTTGAACTGCTGGACGAGCCAGTCGATGATGCGCTGGTCCCAGTCGTCGCCGCCGAGGCGGGTGTCGCCGTGGG